>NZ_AOOF01000041.1 GCF_000406165.1 Dickeya zeae NCPPB 2538
TCTGCTCTTTAACAATCCGGAACAAGCTGAATAATTTGAAACGACGGCATGTGAATGCGAATTCATGTGTTGTTGGAGTCTCTCAAAATACTCATATCCCGAGACACTTTCGGGTTGTGAGGTTAAGCGACTAAGCGTACACGGTGGATGCCTAGGCAGTCAGAGGCGATGAAGGGCGTGCTAATCTGCGAAAAGCGTCGGCAAGGTGATATGAACCGTTATACCCGACGATACCCGAATGGGGAAACCCAGTGTGTTTCGACACACTATCATTAACTGAATCCATAGGTTAATGAGGCGAACCGGGGGAACTGAAACATCTCAGTACCCCGAGGAAAAGAAATCAACCGAGATTCCCCCAGTAGCGGCGAGCGAACGGGGAGGAGCCCAGAACCTGAATCGGCTTGTGTGTCAGTGGAAGCGTCTGGAAAGGCGCACGATACAGGGTGACAGTCCCGTACACGAAGATGCACAAATCGTGAGTTCGATGAGTAGGGCGGGACACGTGGTATCCTGTCTGAACATGGGGGGACCATCCTCCAAGGCTAAATACTCCTGACTGACCGATAGTGAACCAGTACCGTGAGGGAAAGGCGAAAAGAACCCCGGCGAGGGGAGTGAAATAGAACCTGAAACCGTGTACGTACAAGCAGTGGGAGCACCTTTTAGGTGTGACTGCGTACCTTTTGTATAATGGGTCAGCGACTTATATTCTGTAGCAAGGTTAACCGAATAGGGGAGCCGCAGGGAAACCGAGTCTTAACTGGGCGTCTAGTTGCAGGGTATAGACCCGAAACCCGGTGATCTAGCCATGGGCAGGTTGAAGGTTGGGTAACACTAACTGGAGGACCGAACCGACTAATGTTGAAAAATTAGCGGATGACTTGTGGCTGGGGGTGAAAGGCCAATCAAACCGGGAGATAGCTGGTTCTCCCCGAAAGCTATTTAGGTAGCGCCTCGTGAACTCATCTTCGGGGGTAGAGCACTGTTTCGGCTAGGGGGCCATCCCGGCTTACCAACCCGATGCAAACTGCGAATACCGAAGAATGTTATCACGGGAGACACACGGCGGGTGCTAACGTCCGTCGTGAAGAGGGAAACAACCCAGACCGCCAGCTAAGGTCCCAAAGTCATGGTTAAGTGGGAAACGATGTGGGAAGGCCCAGACAGCCAGGATGTTGGCTTAGAAGCAGCCATCATTTAAAGAAAGCGTAATAGCTCACTGGTCGAGTCGGCCTGCGCGGAAGATGTAACGGGGCTAAAACCATGCACCGAAGCTGCGGCAGCGACACTATGTGTTGTTGGGTAGGGGAGCGTTCTGTAAGCCTGTGAAGGTGGCCTGTGAGGGCTGCTGGAGGTATCAGAAGTGCGAATGCTGACATAAGTAACGATAATGCGGGTGAAAAACCCGCACGCCGGAAGACCAAGGGTTCCTGTCCAACGTTAATCGGGGCAGGGTGAGTCGACCCCTAAGGCGAGGCTGAAAAGCGTAGTCGATGGGAAACAGGTTAATATTCCTGTACTTGGTGTTACTGCGAAGGGGGGACGGAGAAGGCTATGTCATCCGGGCGACGGTTGTCCCGGTTTAAGCGTGAAGGTGGGTGGACCAGGCAAATCCGGTCTGCTGTTAACACTGAGGCGTGATGACGAGGCACTACGGTGCTGAAGTGACAGATGCCCTGCTTCCAGGAAAAGCCTCTAAGCATCAGGTAACATTGAATCGTACCCCAAACCGACACAGGTGGTCAGGTAGAGAATACTCAGGCGCTTGAGAGAACTCGGGTGAAGGAACTAGGCAAAATGGTGCCGTAACTTCGGGAGAAGGCACGCTCTTGTGGGTGAAGTCCCTCGCGGATGGAGCTGACGAGAGTCGCAGATACCAGCTGGCTGCAACTGTTTAATAAAAACACAGCACTGTGCAAACACGAAAGTGGACGTATACGGTGTGACGCCTGCCCGGTGCCGGAAGGTTAATTGATGGGGTTATCCGTAAGGAGAAGCTCTTGATCGAAGCCCCGGTAAACGGCGGCCGTAACTATAACGGTCCTAAGGTAGCGAAATTCCTTGTCGGGTAAGTTCCGACCTGCACGAATGGCGTAATGATGGCCAGGCTGTCTCCACCCGAGACTCAGTGAAATTGAACTCGCTGTGAAGATGCAGTGTACCCGCGGCAAGACGGAAAGACCCCGTGAACCTTTACTATAGCTTGACACTGAACCTTGAGCCTTGATGTGTAGGATAGGTGGGAGGCTTTGAAGTGTGGACGCCAGTCTGCATGGAGCCAACCTTGAAATACCACCCTTTAATGTTTGATGTTCTAACCTGGGCCCGTAATCCGGGCTGGGGACAGTGTCTGGTGGGTAGTTTGACTGGGGCGGTCTCCTCCCAAAGAGTAACGGAGGAGCACGAAGGTTAGCTAATCCTGGTCGGACATCAGGAGGTTAGTGCAAAGGCATAAGCTAGCTTGACTGCGAGAGTGACGGCTCGAGCAGGTGCGAAAGCAGGTCTTAGTGATCCGGTGGTTCTGAATGGAAGGGCCATCGCTCAACGGATAAAAGGTACTCCGGGGATAACAGGCTGATACCGCCCAAGAGTTCATATCGACGGCGGTGTTTGGCACCTCGATGTCGGCTCATCACATCCTGGGGCTGAAGTAGGTCCCAAGGGTATGGCTGTTCGCCATTTAAAGTGGTACGCGAGCTGGGTTTAGAACGTCGTGAGACAGTTCGGTCCCTATCTGCCGTGGGCGTTGGAAGATTGAGGGGGGTTGCTCCTAGTACGAGAGGACCGGAGTGAACGCACCGCTGGTGTTCGGGTTGTCATGCCAATGGCACTGCCCGGTAGCTACGTGCGGAAGAGATAACCGCTGAAAGCATCTAAGCGGGAAACTTGCCCCGAGATGAGTCTTCCCTGGGAACTTGATTCCCCTGAAGGGACGTTCGAGACGAGGACGTTGATAGGCTGGGTGTGTAAGCGTAGCGATACGTTGAGCTAACCAGTACTAATGACCCGAGAGGCTTAACCTTACAACACCGAAGGTGTTTTGGTGAGAGA
>NZ_AOOF01000042.1 GCF_000406165.1 Dickeya zeae NCPPB 2538
GGCCTGGAGAAAACTAAGGTGCTGGAGAGCAGGCCCGGCGGATACCAACCGGGCCTGCATTGTTTACGGTCTTGAGGCCGTGCCGTCCGGAGTGCGTGCCATTGTCCAGGATGGGATCCCACCCTCGCACGGATACTTCGCCGCCCTGGCTTCGTCAATGTCGATCCCCAGACCTGGTTTCTCGTTCAGGTACGCATAACCCTGGTCGATCTCCGGGCAACCCGGGAAGACATCGCGCAGGGCGTCGTTCATGGGGGTGTATTCCTGAATGCCAAAGTTAGGCGAACTCAAATCAAGATGCATATTGGCGCAGACCCCTACCGGGGAAATGTCGCCCGGTCCGTGCCATGCGGTACGCACGCCGTTCAGTTCGCTGTAGACGGCGAGTTTCTTCGCCGGTGTAATGCCGCCGATGGTACTCACGTGGCAGCGGATATAGTCGATGAGTTTGTTGTCGATAAGCGGTTTCCACTCATTCACATTGACAAACAGCTCGCCCATGGAAACCGGTGTGGAAGACTGCTGGCGCAGCATTTTCAGCCAGTCGATATTTTCCGGCGCAACCGGATCTTCAAGATAAAACAGCTGATACTGTTCGAGCGTTTTTGCCAGGTTAATGGCGGTAACAGGGGTCACGCGCTCATGCACATCATGGATAAATTCAATGCCAAAGCCGAGTTTGTTACGCAGGTGGTCGAACAGACGAGGGACGCTTTTGGCGTAAGCCTCCGGGTCAAAGTAGATACCGGGCGTTTTACTGCGCGGTGAGCGCTTGGGCTGAATGTTCTTCGCCCGCGCCAGGTGTGTGGCGATCAGTTTGAGGTCATCAGTTCCCGCACCGCCATACATCCCCATCTGGCAGCGAACGTACTGGTAGCCTTCTTCCATTCGGGCGCGGATGTTGTCTTCCACTTCCACTTCATCGCCGCCGTCGGTGTGGCAGTACAATGGGATCCCGTCGCGGCATTTGCCGCCGAGCAGGTCATACACCGGCATGCCAGCGAGCTTACCTTTGATGTCCCACAGTGCCATGTCCACGCCCGACAACGCGTTATTCATGATAGGGCCGTTACGCCAGTAGCCGCTTACCGCACCGGACTGCCAGATATCTTCAATACGCGTCGGATCCTTGCCAATAAGAAAAGGTGCCATGTACTCATCGATAGCGTTTTTTACCGCGAAGATGCGTTGGGTAAATGTGGCGCATCCCAACCCATAGAGGCCCGGCTCGTTGGTTTCGACTTTAACGACGGCCAAATCAATGCCGCCCGGTGCCGTCAGAATGGTTTTTACGTTGGTGATTTTCAGGTTACTCACTTTCACTCCTCAATTCAGCGAATGTACGGCATGCCATACCGTTAAGGATAATACAGTTATTTGTAGGTTGTCCTACAATTTAAAGTTGTTATATCACGCTTGTTTCACAACGGGTTATTAAGAACCCCATTCTGTGATGTCGATCAAAGTCCATTCAGCCAAAACAAATAAGTAATTTATATTCAATAGCTTAATTTGATTGAGGGGATTGTTGGCTGCATCTTCCTGTGATCGTTGTTGCAAATTCATGAGGGAGCTATTGATTTTGTCATGTCGAAAACTCACCCTCAAATACGAAGGTCGTCCTACAAATTAAACGAGTGAGGGAATAACATGGCAGCTTTATTTGACTTAACGGGGAAAACGGCGCTGGTAACGGGTTCTGCGCGAGGGCTGGGCTTTGCCTATGCAGAAGGCCTGGCGGCGGCGGGTGCACGGGTCATCCTGAATGATATTCGCGATACGTTGCTGGCAGCTTCGGTGGAAACACT
>NZ_AOOF01000043.1 GCF_000406165.1 Dickeya zeae NCPPB 2538
GACCAGCAAAGGCTACGACGCACATGGTGTTGCTTTTGATGTCACCGATGAACAGGCGATTGAGGCCGCCTTTAGCCAACTGGATGCGCAGGGGATGGATGTGGACATCCTGATCAATAACGCAGGCATCCAGTACCGCAAACCGATGGTAGAACTGGAGCTGGAAAACTGGCAGAAGGTGATCGACACCAACCTGACCAGTGCGTTTCTGGTCTCCCGCGCGGCGGCAAAACGGATGATCGCCCGCAACAGCGGCGGGAAAATCATTAATATTGGTTCGCTCACCAGCCAGGCCGCACGCCCGACCGTTGCCCCGTACACGGCGGCAAAAGGCGGCATCAAAATGCTCACCTGCTCAATGGCGGCAGAATGGGCGCAGTTTAATATCCAGACCAACGCCATTGGGCCGGGCTACATTCTGACGGATATGAACACCGCGCTTATCGAAGACAAACAGTTCGACACCTGGGTGAAAAGCAGCAACCCCTCGCAGCGCTGGGGTCGTCCGGATGAGCTCATCGGTACCGCCGTCTTCTTATCCTCCAAAGCATCGGATTATATCAACGGGCAAATTATTTATGTCGATGGCGGCTGGCTCGCCGTGCTGTAAAACGTCTGTACTCTACCGACTCGCCTTTAAAATTAACGGCATGTATGCACCATGAGGCATGCCGATATAACATAGGTATTATTATGAAGGCTTCAAGATCACGACTCTTTATTCTCACATTGTTGTTTATCGTGACGGCAATTAATTATATGGATCGCGCCAATCTTGCGGTTGCCGGCACGAATATCCAGCATGATTTCAGTTTGACGCCAACACAACTGGGTTTGCTCTTCTCCATGTTTACCTGGGCCTACGCCGCCAGTCAAATACCTGTCGGTTATGTTCTTGATCGTATTGGTTCACGTATTCTTTATGGCGGTGCGATTATTCTGTGGAGTATTTTTACTTTTATGATGGGGTTCGCTTCACATCATTTATTCGCGACAACGACCGCTTCATTTTTTATGTTACTGGCCTGCCGTGCATTAATTGGTGTCGCCGAAGCACCGTCCTTTCCATCTAATACTAAAATCATCGCTACATGGTTTCCGGATCATGAGCGTGCACGTGCAACCGCTATTTACTCCAGCGCACAATATATTGGTCTGGCATTACTGACTCCTGCCTTGTCCTTTGTTGTGGCCAATTATGGCTGGGAGATGTCGTTCTATTTTTCCGGGGGGGCGGGCATCCTGTTCGGTATTTACTGGTTAATGTATTATCGCGATCCACAACACAGTACCTCAGTGAATCAGGCAGAGCTGGACTACATTAAGGCGGGCGGTGGCTATGGCTCAGATAACCAGTCTACGGTTAGCGAGAAAATAAGCTGGAATGACATTAAATTCTTCCTCAGTAAAAAGACCATCTGGGGGCTGTTTATCACCCAATTTGCCTGCTCATCTACGCTCTATTTCTTCCTAACCTGGTTTATTGTTTACCTGGAGAAAGGACTGCATCTCTCTATTTCAAAAGCCGGGATTGGTGCCATGTTTCCCTATATTATGGCGATGTTTGGCGTACTTTGTGGCGGTACTTTAAGTGATATGTTGCTGAAAAAAGGAAAATCCAGGACACTGGCACGAAAATTACCAGTTATGTCAGGGCTATGTGCCACCATGATTATTGGTCTGGTAAATTTCTTTGAGGATAAGCCGACTATTGCGATTGTAATTCTGTCAGTCGCGTTCTTTGCTAATGCCTTTTCAAATCTGGGTTGGGTAGTCTGGAGTGACGTTATTCCCCGTAATTTTCTCGGAACCATGGGGGGCTTTTTAAATATTTGCGGCAATTTGTCGGGGATCGTTAGCCCAATTGTTATTGGGGTTATCCTCCAGCGTACACAAAACTTCCAATATGCTATGTGGTATATCGCAGGCGTCGCCGGACTGGGCTTATTAGCCTACCTCTTCCTGGTCGGAAAAATTGAAGTGATCCTGCCCGAAAAAAAGAATGCCAATATCAATCGATGAGAATCCCATTAATCCGATAATTGCTAACAAATAACGAGGTCATAATGAAAGTGGAAAAAAATAACCTGTAACGCTTGCCTGGCGCATGCGGAAAAAGATGTGCGCTTTGAATCACGTGAAATGGAACACGGTGAGAATGACGTTGTTGTGAAGGTCGCCTGTGGCGGTATCTGCGGCTCTGATATTCACTACTATCAGCATGGGCGCGCAGGGATGTCGGTTCTCAAACATCCCATGGTAATAGGCCATGAGTTTGTCGGCGTCATTAGTAAAGTGCCAACAGACAGCGAGCTGAAAGTGGGTCAAACCGTCGCGGTGAACCCATCCTGCCCTTGCAATCAGTGCGATATGTGTCTTTCGGGCCACCAGAACCTATGCGGCTCTATGCGTTTTATGGGTAGTGCACAGTTCAATCCTCATGTGAATGGCGGTTTTTCTGAATATGTGGTGGTGAAACCGGAGCAATGCATTCCCTACGATAGCCGCATTCCTGCGAGTGTGATGGCCTTTTCTGAACCTTTGGCGGTCGCCATTCATGCCGTGAAAATGGCGGGTCAGTTGGTTGGCAGACGCGTGTTGGTTATCGGTGCCGGTCCGATTGGTTGTCTGATCCTGGCGGCGGCGCGCAGTGCTGGGGCATCGGAACTGGTTGCCTCCGATCTAAGCCCTCGATGTCTGGAACTGGCCCGGCAAATGGGGGCAACAGCGGTGATGGATCCTCGCGACGAAGAACAGGTTGCCTATTATCAGCAGCGTAAAGGTTATTTTGATGTCGTATTTGAGGCTTCTGGTGCGCCGGTTGCCGTGGCCTCTACCGTGGATTACACTCGTCCTGCCGGAACAATTGTACAAGTGGGGATGGGGACAAGCCCGGTAAATTGGCCGGTATCACCAATGCTGGTCAAAGAGATTAACTGGGTAGGTTCATTCCGCTTTGTCGGCGAATTTACGACGGCGGTACGCTGGCTGGAGGATGGGCGTGTCGATCCTCGTCCTCTCATCAGCGCCGAATTCCCGCCCCAGCAAATTGAAGACGCGCTGATTACCGCCACAGATAAAAATATCTCTGCTAAGGTACTCATTCGTTTCGATTAACTGTGAGAAGCGCCTGGCCGGGCGCTTTGTTCTTAAAAGTGAATTGTTATACAATAAATCCTTCAAGCGACATCTTATCGGGCAGCCATCTTGAGCATAAAGTCCATTCGAAAACAGAATGTTGTAAATGAAATTTATGATCAGATAAGCGGCAAACTGTTGGATGGCAGTTGGCCTCCGGGTGGTCGTCTGCCTTCAGAGGCAGAGCTGACTACCTTATTTAATGTCAGCCGGGTCAGCGTACGCAGCGCGGTTCAACGTTTTCGCGATCTGGGAATTGTGGTGACGCGACAGGGGAGTGGTAGCTACGTTAGCGAAAACTTTACTCCGCAGATGTTGAGTAACGATTCTCGCCCGATCATGCACCTAAGCCGCGAAGAGTTTCACGATATGATGATTTTCCGTCAGACCGTGGAGTTCAAATGTGTAGAGCTTGCGGTCACACACGCCACCGATGATGACATTCACCAGCTAGAAGAAGCCTTGAACAATATGCTGATCAACAAGGGCGACTACAAAAAATATTCGGAAGCGGACTATGAGTTTCATCTGGCGATTGTCAGGGCATCGCACAACAGCGTGTTCTATAACGTCATGAACTCAATTAAAGACATTTATTACTACTACCTTGAAGAGCTTAACCGTGCGCTGGGTATTACCCTTGAAAGCGTGGAAGCTCATATCAAGGTTTATATGTCGATTAAAAATCGCGATGCCAGTACAGCGGTAGAAGTGCTCAACGAGGCGATGTCAGGAAATATTATTGCCATCGAAAAAATTAAGTCGACAGATACATCCATGAAAAAATAACCACCTATTTTTCCCGGGTGTTGGCAGTGTTTCTACCCTCCAATCGTGAATACACAACTCATTGAGTGACCCCTCAAGTAAGAGGTGACTCACATGACAAAAACCGTATCAGCCAGTAAGAAACCTCGTAAGCAGCACACGCCTGAATTTCGCCAGGAAGTCTTGAAACTCGCCTAATGTAGTAGTCGTATAGGGGGCGCGACAGCTGTCCTGGTGCTCAGTCTTTATGAACCCCAGCTTTACGCTTGCTCGGACTAAAACGGTGTCAGCAACCGAAAATCATTCAAGCATGCTATTTACGACGTTCCCCTTGGGCTATAGCCTGACAATCGATAACGAACAGCTTAATGAATGTCTGCGAAAAGGCGGAAAAACTAGTGAAGCAGAGCATCCCCTATCTGAGGAAACGATGTCGAGAGAGTCGATGAGATTGGCGGAGATAAGACGATGCGAGTGATTGAGACAGGTC
>NZ_AOOF01000044.1 GCF_000406165.1 Dickeya zeae NCPPB 2538
CCAGCCGGGCGACAGCATCGAGGTGGACATCGAGAAGGTCGGCCACCTGCGCAACACCATCGGCGAGGCCGTCCGGCCGGTGACCGCCCCGCGTGCCGCCTCCGTGGCCGCCGGGCACTGAATCGTTCCCGCTGCCGGGTGACCGGCGGCGTCAGCCCCGCGGTGACGGGGCCCAGCAACAAGCAGGATAACCGTTATGTACGCCGATGACGACGAGAGTGTTACGTTTGCCACGCTGGATGCGCGCGTCCCGTCCCCCACGCTGGTGGCGATAACCGCGCTGCTGGCGCGCTGCCAGCTGGACCGGGACCAGGACGTCGAGTTTTTTGTGGCCGGCACGCATCACGGGCGGCTGGTGGCCTGTGCCGGGCTGTGCGCCAGCACCATCAAGTGCGTGGCGGTGGACCCCGACTTTCGCGAGCTCAGCCTGGGGGCGAAGGTGGTCAACGAGGTGGTGCAGCTGGCGGCCGAGCGCGGCCTGTTCCACCTGTTTCTCTACACCCGTCCCTGCAACGTCACGGCGTTCCGCGGCTGCGGCTTCTACCCGATTGCCTGCTATGACGACCAGGCGGTGCTGATGGAGAACACGCCGCTCGGCATCAGCCAGTACTGCCAGTCGCTGGCGGCCGAAGTCAGACCGGGGCGGGACATCGGGGCCATCGTGATGAACGCCAACCCGTTCAC
>NZ_AOOF01000045.1 GCF_000406165.1 Dickeya zeae NCPPB 2538
GCTGGGGCACCGCTACCTGGCCGAGCAGGCCGCGCGGGCCTGCGACTGGCTGCACATCTTCGTGGTGCGCGAGGACGTCTCCTTCTTCCCGTTCGCCGAGCGGCTGGAGATGGTGCGCCAGGGGGTGGCGGACATCCCCAACCTGACGGTGCACGCCGGGTCGGAGTACCTGATTTCCAAGGCCACCTTTCCGGGCTATTTCCTGAAGGAAGAGGCGCTGATAAGCCAGGCGCACGCGGCGCTGGACCTCATCATCTTCCGCCAGTATATCGCCCCGGCGCTCGGCATCACCCGGCGCTTTGTCGGCACCGAGCCGTTCTGCCCGGTGACGCACCAGTACAACCAGGACATGCACCACTGGCTGGAGCAGGACGGGCGGGTGCCCGCCCCGGCCCTGACGGTGGTGGAAATCGAACGCACGCGCGAGCACGACGGGCAGGCGATATCCGCCTCGGCGGTACGGCGGCTGCTGCGGCAGCGCCAGTTCGACGCCATCCGCCAGATTGTGCCGGCGACGACGTTTGCGCATCTGCAGCGCTATGGCGAGCTCGCCTGCGCGTGACGTGTTTTTAATGTATCAGGCAGGAAAAACCAACATGAAAATTATCAAGGAAGCCCTGGCGGGCACCTTCGAGTCCAGCGACCTGCTGGTCCGGGTGTCCCCGGCGCAAGGCCCGCTGACGGTGGTGATAAACAG
>NZ_AOOF01000046.1 GCF_000406165.1 Dickeya zeae NCPPB 2538
CAAGCCGGGCGACAGCATCGAGGTGGATATCGAGAAGGTCGGCCACCTGCGCAACACCATCGGCGAGGCCGTCCGGCCGGTGACCGCCCCGCGTGCCGCGTCCGTGGCGGCCGGGCACTGAATCGTTCCCGCTGCCGGGTGACCGGCGGCGTCAGCCCCGCGGTGACGGGGCCCAGCAACAAGCAGGATAACCGTTATGTACGCCGATGACGACGAGAGTGTTACGTTTGCCACGCTGGATGCGCGCGTCCCGTCCCCCACGCTGGTGGAGATAACCGCGCTGCTGGCGCGCTGCCAGCTGGACCGGGACCAGGATGTCGAGTTTTTTGTGGCCGGCACGCATCACGGGCGGCTGGTGGCCTGTGCCGGGCTGTGCGCCAGCACCATCAAGTGCGTGGCGGTGGACCCCGACTTTCGCGAACTCAGCCTGGGGGCGAAGGTGGTCAACGAGGTGGTGCAGCTGGCGGCCGAGCGCGGCCTGTTCCACCTGTTTCTCTACACCCGACCCTGCAACGTCACGGCGTTCCGCGGCTGCGGCTTCTACCCGATTGCCTGCTATGACGACCAGGCGGTGCTGATGGAGAACACGCCGCTCGGCATCAGCCAGTACTGCCAGTCGCTGGCGGCCGAAGTACGACCGGGGCGGGACATCGGGGCCATCGTGATGAACGCCAACCCGTTCAC
>NZ_CM001977.1:0-248264 GCF_000406165.1 Dickeya zeae NCPPB 2538
AAGCGGAATTTGACACAGACTATAAGAAGAGCCTGTGGATAAAAAGGATCGAAACTGTGTAGAAAGGGGAGATCTCTTTCGTGGTTTAGGTTATGATCCGCCGTCCCGCTAGCGATCTCTGGATCGGGATCGTCACGGTAAAGCCGCCTTATGCGCGGCGCACCCCGGCGTAGTCGTGTCCATGCGCAGCCGGGTGCCTGAAAAATCATGAGTTACATAACTAACGTCTGTTCCTTTTCTTGATTGACCTTGTTCGAGTGGAGTCCGCCGTGTCACTTTCGCTTTGGCAGCAGTGTCTTGCCCGTTTGCAGGATGAGTTACCTGCCACAGAATTCAGTATGTGGATACGCCCGTTGCAGGCGGAACTGAGTGACAACACTCTGGCGCTTTACGCCCCGAATCGCTTTGTGCTGGATTGGGTGCGCGATAAATACATCAATAATATCAATGGACTGTTGAATGATTTCTGCGGCATGGATGCGCCGTTGCTACGTTTTGAAGTCGGCAGTAAGCCGGCAACGCCAGTTGCCGTCCCCGTCGGCAACCATCATGCTACCGTAGCGGTTCCTCAGACGCGTGCAGCTTCACCGGTGCGCCCGAGTTGGGAAACCCCGTCGGCACCGGCTGAACACACCTATCGTTCCAACGTGAACCCCAAGCATACCTTCGATAATTTCGTGGAAGGTAAATCCAACCAGTTGGCCCGCGCGGCGGCGCGCCAGGTGGCGGATAATCCGGGTGGCGCGTATAACCCATTGTTTCTGTATGGCGGTACTGGTCTGGGTAAAACCCATCTACTGCACGCGGTAGGTAATGGCATCATGGCGCGTAAGCCAAATGCCAAGGTGGTGTACATGCATTCCGAGCGTTTTGTGCAGGATATGGTGAAGGCACTGCAGAACAACGCGATTGAAGAATTCAAACGCTACTACCGCTCTGTGGACGCGCTGCTGATCGATGACATTCAGTTTTTTGCCAATAAAGAGCGCTCGCAGGAAGAGTTTTTCCACACATTTAATGCGTTGCTGGAAGGCAATCAACAGATCATTCTGACGTCGGATCGTTATCCCAAAGAGATCAACGGTGTGGAAGATCGCCTCAAGTCCCGCTTCGGCTGGGGGTTGACCGTGGCTATTGAACCGCCGGAACTGGAAACCCGTGTGGCGATCCTGATGAAGAAAGCGGACGAGAATGATATCCGTCTGCCCGGTGAAGTGGCGTTTTTTATCGCCAAACGCCTGCGTTCTAATGTGCGTGAGCTGGAAGGTGCACTGAATCGTGTCATCGCCAACGCCAATTTTACCGGCCGCTCGATCACCATCGATTTTGTGCGCGAGGCGCTGCGCGACCTGCTGGCGTTGCAGGAAAAACTGGTCACCATCGACAATATTCAGAAGACGGTGGCGGAGTACTATAAGATTAAAGTGGCCGACCTGTTGTCTAAACGGCGTTCACGTTCGGTGGCCCGCCCGCGTCAGATGGCGATGGCGCTGGCCAAGGAACTGACCAACCATAGCCTGCCGGAGATCGGCGACGCGTTCGGTGGCCGTGACCATACTACTGTGTTGCATGCCTGCCGCAAAATAGAGCAGCTGCGCGAAGAAAGTCACGACATCAAAGAAGATTTTTCCAATTTAATCCGAACCTTATCGTCATAACATCATGAAATTTATCGTTGAGCGTGAGCATCTGTTAAAACCGTTGCAACAGGTCAGCAGCCCGCTGGGCGGGCGACCGACGTTGCCGATTTTGGGCAACCTGTTGTTGCAGGTCAGCGAAGGCCGGTTATCGTTGACCGGTACCGATCTGGAAATGGAGATGGTGGCGCATCTGGCGCTGACGCAGCCCCATGAACCGGGCGCTACCACCGTACCGGCGCGCAAGTTATTCGATATTTGCCGTGGCCTGCCGGATGGGGCGGAGATTTCCGTCACGCTGGAAGGCGATCGGATGTTGGTGCGTTCCGGGCGTAGCCGTTTCTCCCTGTCCACACTGCCAGCGGCGGATTTCCCCAACCTGGACGACTGGCAGAGCGAGGTGGAATTTACCTTGCCGCAGGCGACGCTAAAACGCCTGATTGAAGCCACCCAGTTCTCGATGGCGCATCAGGATGTCCGTTACTACCTCAACGGAATGTTGTTTGAAACTGGTGGCGAGGAGTTGCGTACTGTTGCCACCGACGGTCACCGTTTGGCCGTCTGCGCCATGCCGGTTGGTCAGTCCCTGCCATCGCATTCGGTCATCGTGCCGCGTAAAGGCGTGATGGAACTGGTGCGCCTGCTGGATGGCGGCGACACGCCGTTACAGTTACAGATTGGCAGCAATAACATTCGCGCTCATGTCGGCGATTTTATCTTTACCTCCAAGCTGGTGGATGGTCGCTTCCCGGATTATCGTCGTGTGTTGCCGAAAAACCCGGACAAAACGCTGGAAGCCAGTTGCGATCTACTGCGTCAGGCGTTTTCCCGAGCGGCCATTCTGTCGAACGAGAAATTCCGTGGTGTACGCTTGTACCTCAACCAGAATCAGTTGCGTATTACCGCCAATAACCCGGAACAGGAAGAGGCGGAAGAAATTCTGGACGTGGAATACGGTGGTACGGAGATGGAAATCGGCTTTAACGTCAGTTACGTGCTGGATGTGCTCAATGCGCTGAAGTGCGAAGAGGTGCGTATGTTGCTGACCGATTCGATATCCAGCGTCCAGCTTGAGGATGCAGCCAGCCAGGCGGCGGCTTACGTGGTCATGCCGATGCGTCTGTAAATTATCTGTGCGTCTGCCTACCGCCACACGCCGCGCCATTGGGTGCGGCGTGTTGTTATCGGCGGTGTGGTGGGTTTTGTTATCGGTAAGGGCGCGACACGGTCTGGTATGGGCAACAAATCTGGCAAAATGGTTGTGATATGGCGCTGACCCGTCTTCTTATTCGCGATTTCCGCAATATCGAATCGGCCGATCTGGCACTGATTCCCGGCTTTAATTTTCTGGTGGGTGCTAACGGCAGCGGCAAGACCAGCGTACTGGAAGCCATTTACACACTGGGGCATGGCCGGGCGTTTCGCAGCATTCAGGCCGCGAGGGTGATTCGTCATGAGCAGGCGGAATTCATTTTGCATGGCCGCATTGAAGGGCAGGAGCGTGAGCGCGCTGTCGGGTTGAGCAAAAACCGCGACGGCGATAGCACGGTGCGTATCGACGGCAGCGACGGCCACAAAGTGGCTGAGCTGGCGCAACTGCTGCCTATCCAACTTATCACCCCGGAAGGTTTCACCCTGCTTAACGGCGGCCCTAAATACCGCCGCGCGTTTCTGGACTGGGGCTGTTTTCACAACGAACCCGGTTTTTTCAGCGCCTGGAGTAATCTGAAAAGGCTATTGCGTCAGCGTAATGCGGCGTTACGCCAGGTCAGTCACTACGGGCAACTGCGCGCCTGGGATCGCGAGCTGGTGCCGCTGGCCGAGGGCATCAGCCAATGGCGTGCTGAGTATAGCGCTGCTATCGCCGCAGATATCGCGTCCACCTGCGCCCAGTTTCTGCCCGAGTTTTCCTTAAGTTTTTCTTTCCAACGTGGCTGGGATAAAGAGAGCGACTACGCTGAACTGCTGGAGCGCCATTTCGATCGTGACAGGCAGTTGGGCTACACCGCGCTGGGGCCGCACAAGGCCGATTTTCGTATCCGCGCTGGCGGCGTGGCGGTGGAGGATATGCTATCCCGCGGTCAGCTCAAGCTGCTGATGTGCGCGCTTCGGCTGGCGCAAGGCGAGTTCCTGACCCGGCAAAACGGGCTGAAGTGCCTGTACCTGATCGACGACTTCGCCTCGGAGCTGGACAGCACCCGTCGTCGCCTGTTGGCTGAACGGTTGAAGGCGACGCAGGCGCAGGTGTTCGTCAGCGCCATCACCGCTGAGCAGATTAGCGACATGGTGGGCGAAAATGGCAAGATGTTCCGCGTGGAACAGGGTAAAATAACCGTTCAATCACAGGACTAAATGAGCGAGAAACGTTGATGTCGAATTCTTATGACTCCTCAAGTATCAAGGTATTAAAAGGGCTGGATGCGGTCCGTAAACGCCCGGGGATGTATATCGGTGATACGGATGACGGAACCGGTCTGCATCACATGGTATTCGAGGTGGTGGACAACGCTATCGACGAAGCGCTCGCAGGCTATTGTAAAGATATTGTCGTTACTATTCATTCAGATAACTCGGTATCGGTGCAGGATGACGGCCGTGGTATTCCGACGGGCATCCACGAAGAAGAGGGTGTGTCCGCTGCTGAAGTCATCATGACCGTGCTGCATGCGGGTGGTAAGTTCGACGATAACTCCTATAAAGTATCCGGCGGTTTGCACGGAGTAGGGGTGTCGGTGGTGAACGCCCTGTCCGAGAAGCTGGAGCTGGTTATCCGCCGCGAAGGCAAAATTCATCGTCAGGAATACCGTCATGGCGAACCGCAGGCACCGCTGAGCGTAACCGGTGATGCAGACACCACTGGCACCACGGTGCGTTTCTGGCCGAGTCTGGAAACCTTCACCAACGTGGTCGAGTTTGAATACGACATTCTGGCTAAGCGCCTGCGTGAATTGTCGTTCCTCAACTCTGGCGTGTCTATCCGCCTGCGCGATGAGCGCGAAGCGAATAAAGCCGACCATTTCCACTACGAAGGCGGCATCAAGGCGTTTGTGGAGTACCTGAACCGTAACAAGACGCCGATTCACCCGCAGGTGTTCTATTTCAGCGCTGAAAAAGACAATATCGGCGTGGAAATCGCGATGCAGTGGAACGACGGTTTCCAGGAAAATATCTACTGCTTTACCAACAACATTCCGCAGCGTGACGGCGGTACCCATCTGGCGGGCTTCCGTGCTGCCATGACCCGTACGCTGAATAACTACATGGACAAGGAAGGCTACAGCAAGAAAGCCAAAGTCAGCGCCACCGGCGATGACGCGCGCGAAGGGCTGATTGCGGTGGTATCGGTGAAGGTGCCGGATCCGAAATTCTCTTCCCAGACCAAAGATAAGCTGGTGTCTTCCGAGGTGAAATCCGCGGTGGAATCGCTGATGAACGACCGTCTGGTGGACTACCTGATGGAAAACCCCAGCGACGCTAAAATCGTGGTCGGCAAAATCATCGACGCCGCCCGCGCTCGTGAAGCCGCACGTAAAGCCCGTGAGATGACCCGTCGTAAAGGTGCGCTGGATCTGGCTGGTCTGCCGGGCAAACTGGCGGACTGTCAGGAGCGTGACCCGGCGTTGTCTGAACTGTACCTGGTGGAGGGTGACTCCGCAGGCGGTTCCGCCAAGCAGGGTCGTAACCGTAAGAATCAGGCCATTCTGCCGTTGAAAGGTAAGATTCTGAACGTGGAAAAAGCGCGTTTCGATAAGATGCTGTCTTCGCAGGAAGTGGCAACGCTTATCACCGCACTGGGTTGCGGCATTGGTCGCGACGAGTACAACCCGGACAAACTGCGCTACCACAACATCATCATCATGACCGATGCGGACGTCGATGGTTCTCATATTCGTACGCTGCTGCTGACCTTCTTCTATCGTCAGATGCCGGAAATCGTCGAGCGTGGTCATGTGTTTATCGCCCAGCCACCGCTGTACAAGGTGAAGAAAGGCAAGCAGGAACAGTACATCAAAGACGACGACGCGATGGACCAGTACCAGATTATGCTGGCGCTGGACGGTGCTGCGTTGCACACCAACGCCCATGCTCCGGCACTGGCGGGTGAGCCGCTGGAAAAACTGGTGGCGGAGCACTACAGCGTGCAGAAGCTGATCGGTCGTATGGAGCGTCGTTACCCTCGTGCGCTGCTTAACGCGTTGATTTATCAACCGTCGCTGACGGAAGCCATGTTGAGTTCGCAGGCCGACGCTCAGTCATGGATGGAAGCGCTGATCCAGTTCCTTAATGAAAAAGAGCAGCACGGCAGCACCTACAGCTTCCTTCTGCGTCATGCCAACGAACGCCACGAACCGGTGTTGCGTGTGCGCACCCACGGCGTGGATTCTGATTACGCGCTGGACCTGGCGTTTGTTCAGGGCAATGAGTATCGCAAAATCAATGGACTGGGTGAGAAACTGCGTGGTCTCATCGAAGAAGATGCGTTTGTTGAGCGTGGTGAGCGTAAACAGCCGGTCGCCAGCTTCGAGCAGGCGTTGGACTGGCTGGTGAAAGAGTCGCGCCGTGGCCTGGCTATCCAGCGTTATAAAGGTCTGGGTGAGATGAACCCGGAACAGTTGTGGGAAACCACCATGGACCCGGAAAGCCGCCGTATGCTGCGTGTGACGGTAAAAGACGCCATCGCCGCCGACGAGCTGTTTACCACCCTGATGGGTGACGCCGTTGAACCGCGCCGTGCCTTTATCGAAGAAAACGCCCTGAAAGCAGCGAATATTGATATTTGATAGATAGCTATTCTTCTGGCGTAAGGCTCACAGAAACCCGCGTTTGACGCGGGTTTCTGCTTTTTGTCTATAGAAAACCCCTAGCCAGGCTGGGGTTTCGTTAGCGCCGGATATACTTTATGCAGCCAGTGCCCGTCGCCTTGTGCTGTACCACTCCTGCGCCATCGCCATCACGGCGGTAATCACCATAAAGATAACGGCTGACCAGAAAATGGCGGACGGATGGCCTTGATCTAAAAACCAGCCGAAGACCACCGGACCACCGGCACCGCCGATATTAAAGCCGGTGGTGACCACGCCGAAGACCCGGCCTTCAGCACCGGCCGGTGATGCCGCGCGAACCAGCATATCCCGCGATGGGGCGATCATGCCGGAGAGGAAGCCTGCCACACCCAGAATCAGCGTGGTCGCCAGCGACGGCAGGGTAGATACCGCAACGATGGCGACCAGCACCGCCGTGACCACCAGCGAACCGGTGGCGACCAGCCCGTGATGCCGGGTTTTATCCGCCAGAGAGCCACCCGCCAGTACGCCGAACGCGCTGGTAAACAAAAACGCTGTCAGCGCCAGATTGGCTTCGGTCAGCGGCATGCCGTAACCGTTCACCAGTGCGGTTACCGAGAAGTTTTGAATCGAGTTAGTGCTCAGGTTGAGCAGCATAAACAGCACCAGCAGCGACAAAATAGGCAGGGTAAATACCGCGACTTTTGGCGCAGAGGTCTTTTTGTCGTGCGCGGTGGCGGCGGGCAATGCCTCTTGCTCGCCGAGCAACATCGGTACGGTCAGCAGCCCGAGCAGGCCGGATAAGACCAGCGCGAACTCGATACGGGTGAGGGCGGCGACGGTCAGCAAAATGGCTGGCGCGACGGCCGTGCCGAGAAAACCGGAAAAAGTATGCACCGAGAAGGCGCGGCCCATGCGGTTTTCGGCAATACCGCGTGAGAGCAGGGCGTAATCCGATGGGTGATAGACCGCGTTGGCAAGCCCAGCCAGCGCCATGGCGATGAGCATCCAGCTGTAGCTTGTAAAGAAGCCGAGCGACAGGAAACACAGACTGCCGAGCGTCAGCCCGGCTATCAGCGTGCGACGCGGGCCGATACGGTCAACCGCAAAGCCAATCGGCGTTTGCACCAGTGCGGAAACAACGTTGAATACGCCGAGCGCCACCCCAATTTCCACGTAACTGATGCCACGCTGTGCGGAAATCAGCGGCATCAGCGCCGGTAACACCATCATGTGGAAATGACTGACCCAGTGAGCGGCGGAGACTTGTGCCAGTAGTGGTAGCTTTTTTATTGTCATGATTATTTTTATCGATTGGCTGCGCGGATGCGCAAGGCGGATTCAGCAATAAGGTTAACATATCGCCAGAATAGTTAGTCGTCTATCTTTAGACCGGCAATAATAGCCGAGGGCGCCGGGCGGGGATGGAAAAGGGCAGCAAAAAAGACAGAAAAAAGACAAAAAAAGTATCTGACTGCTGCTGCTCGCCTCCGCAGTCAGTACGCAAGATTTACTGGGTGATGGGCAGGTAAAAATCGAACCGGTGGCTTTTGGTTTCCAGCGCCGACTGAGCGGGCACGCCAGCAAGTGGTGGTGCGTAATCCGGGCGTTTGACCACGACCCGTTTTTTTGCAAGACGGCGGGCCGGTTCCAGCAAGGCATCGGCGTCATCGTCAGCACCCACCAGCGACTGAAACACCCGCATCTCCTTTTTCACCAGCGCGCTTTTCTGGCGGTGGGGAAACATCGGGTCAAGATAGACCACGTCTGGGGGTGGGGTAATAGCAGACAACGCGTCAATGCTGGAAGCGTGTAGCAGCGTCAGGCGCTGTTGCAGCCAGCCACCGATCTCCGGGTCCTGATAACCGCGTTGCAGGCCATCATCGAGCAACGCCGCCACCACCGGGTGGCGTTCCACCATGCGCACCCGGCAACCGAGCGCCGCCAGCACAAAGGCATCACGCCCCAGGCCCGCGGTCGCGTCCACCACATCGGGTAAATAGTCTTTTTTGATGCCGACGGCTTTGGCGACGGCTTCACCACGCCCACCGCCGAAGCGGCGGCGATGCGCCATCGCGCCAGAAACGAAATCCACACAGATGGCACCGAGCTTCGGTTCATCGCATTTGCGCAGTTCCAGTCGCTCGGGGGTGAGCACCAACGCCAGCATGGCGTCGGTGTCGTTTTCCAAACCCCAGCGTTGTGCCAGAGTAGCCAGTGCCTCAGAGTCGGCACCGGCTTCGGTCAGTAACGCAATTTTCATCCCTGAATGCCGTAGTGTTTCAGCATCGCATCCAGTTGCGGCTCACGGCCACGGAAGCGTTTGAACAGTTCCATCGGCGCTTCGGAGCCGCCGCGAGACAGGATGTTTTCCAGGAATGACAGGCCGGTGTCGCGGTTGAAGATGCCTTCTTCTTCAAAACGGGAGAACGCGTCTGCCGCCAGCACATCGGCCCACAGGTAGCTGTAATACCCGGCGGCGTAGCCACCAGCGAAGATGTGGCTGAATGAGTGCGGGAAGCGATTCCATTCCGGGCTTTTCACCACGGAAACCTGTGATTTCACCTCTGCCAGGGTTTCCAGCACGCGAGCACCGGTGGCCGGGTTGTAACCGGCGTGCAGACGGAAGTCGAACAGGCCGAACTCCAACTGACGCAGGATGAACAGCGCTGCCTGATAGTTTTTCGCTGCCAGCATTTTGTCCAGCATGTCCTGCGGCAGCGGTTCGCCGGTCTCGTAATGACCGGAGATAAAAGCCAGCGCATCCGGCTCCCAGCACCAGTTTTCCATAAACTGGCTCGGCAGTTCGACGGCATCCCACGGCACACCGTTGATGCCGGAGACGCCAGCGGTGTCGATACGGGTCAGCATATGGTGCAGCCCGTGCCCGAATTCATGGAACAGCGTGGTGACTTCGTCGTGGGTAAACAGCGCGGGTTTGCCGTCGATCGGACGGTTAAAGTTACAGGTCAGGTACGCCACCGGCTTTTGCAGCTCGCCGTTGGCTTTGCGCAGACGGCCGACGCAATCGTCCATCCAGGCACCGCCACGTTTGTGTTCGCGGGCGTACAGATCGAGGTAGAAGCTCCCCAGCAATTCACCGTCTTCGGCAAACAGGTCGAAGAAGCGCACTTCCGGGTGCCAGACGTCAACGTCCTGACGCTCTTTGGCGGTGATGCCATAAATACGTTTTACGACTTCGAACAACCCTTCCAATACGCGCGGTTCAGGGAAGTACGGGCGTAGCTGTTCGTCGCTGATGGAATACAGGTGTTGTTTTTGCTGTTCGGCATAATAGCTGATGTCCCACGGGTTCAGCTCATCAACGCCACACTGTGCTTTAGCGAACGCGCGCAGCTGTGCCAGCTCCTGTTCCCCTTGCGGGCGGGCGCGTTTAGCCAAATCGGTCAGGAAATCCAGCACCTGTTGTGGGTTTTCTGCCATTTTGGTGGCCAGCGATTTGTCGGCAAAGCTGGCGAAGCCCAGCAGTTGCGCCAGTTCATGACGCAGCGCCAGCGTTTCGGCCATCACCTCGCTGTTATCCCACTTACCGGCGTTCGGGCCTTGTTCTGACGCACGGGTCACATAGGCGCGGTACATCTCTTCGCGCAGCGCCTGATTGGCGCAGTAGGTCATGACCGGCAGGTAGCTTGGAATATCCAGCGTCAGCAGCCAGCCCTGTTGTTCTTTCGCTTGTGCCAGCGCTTTGGCCGCGGCCAGCGCACTTTCCGGCAGACCTTCCAGCTCGCTGACATCGGTTATCAGCTTGGTCCAGCCCATGGTGGCGTCCAGCACGTTGTTGCTGAACTGCGACCCCAGTTCGGACAAGCGGGAAGCGATGTCGCCGTAGCGTTTTTGCTGTTCCGGCGGCAGGGCAATCCCGGACAATTCAAAGTCACGCAGGGCGTTATCCACCGCTTTTTTCTGTGCGATGCTCAGGCTGGCGTAATGTTCGCCGTCACGCAGCTCACGGTAGGCACGGTACAACCCGGCATGCTGGCCCACCCAGGTGCCGTATTCAGACAGCAGCGGCAGGCATTGTTCATAGGCGCTACGCAATTCCGGGCTGTTTTTCACCGAATTCAGGTGGCTGACCGGGGAGAAAATGCGCCCCAGTCTGTCATCACTTTCCGCCAGCGGCTGACACAGGTTATCCCAGGTGAACGGCCCCGGCTGCGCCACCACGCGCTCGACCGTCTGGCGACAATCGTTCAGTGCGGCTTGTACGGCGGGGAGGATGTGTTCAATCTGGATCTGGGAGAACGGCGGCAGGATAAAGGAGGAAAGTAATGGATTGGTCATGGCACAGTCCTGAAATCTATTGATGATGACTTAACATGAGGGGTAATGAGGGGAAAATCAATGGCAGGGCGCACAACAGGCCAAGGCCGACGGTAAAAAGCGACGGTTAGCGGTGATGACGATGCTCAGGCGGGGTGATCGTAACCGGCGTAAAACCAGGCTATCAGCGACGGGTTGCTGACATCGGTAAAAAACTCCGCCACGATATCGCGTATCAATCCGTAACGGCGGCACAGTTGCCCGGCTTCAAACGCGGCTTGTTGTCGGCCTCGCAGTGACGCACGCTGGTGTGCGTAACCGCAGACGTAGCCACGGCGATAATCATCGCAATGGTGGCGGATATCGTTCATCGATTGCGGTGTACTGGCGTGTAGCCCCGCCAAAATGCCGTCGCCAAAGTGGTTTTTCATAAGCGTCGTATCCAGAATATACGATATATAAATTATTATATAACGAAAAGGGCGGGTTGAAAAAGGTGAGTTATTCAACTCCCCCGAGGTGGATAGCGGTGATTGTGGGGGTATTTTGTGGCGCTAACCGTTTATACTATGGCGATTAGCGGCAAACGCGCCCTCATTGACCGGAAATCCATACGTTATGCTGAGTTATCGCCACAGTTTTCATGCCGGCAATCATGCCGATGTGCTGAAGCACACTGTCCAGAGCCTGATCATTAATGCGCTGAAAGAGAAGGACAAACCGTTCCTGTATCTGGATACGCATTCCGGCGCGGGCCGTTATCAGTTACAGAGCGAACATGCCGAGCGCACCGGTGAATACCTCGACGGCATTGGCCGTATCTGGCAGCGGGATGATATTCCGGTGGAACTGGAGCCGTACATGCAGGTGGTCCGTTCCTATAATTCCGGCGACAAACTGCGTTACTACCCCGGTTCGCCGCTGATTGCCCGCCAGTTGCTGCGCGAGTACGACAAAATTCATCTTACAGAGCTGCATCCGACCGACTTTCCATTGCTGCGTCAGGAGTTTCTGCGTGACGACCGGGCGCGGGTGGTGCGTGAAGATGGCTACCAACAACTGAAAGCCCAGTTACCGCCGCTGTCGCGTCGTGGGTTGATTCTGATCGACCCGCCTTACGAACTGAAAACCGATTATCAGGCGGTGGTGAAAGGGATTCAGGAAGGCTATCGCCGCTTTGCCACCGGCGTGTATGCGCTGTGGTATCCAGTGGTGTTGCGTCAGCACATCAAACGTTTGCTCAAAGATCTGGAAGACACCGGTATTCGCCGTATCCTGCAAATCGAGCTGGCCGTGTTGCCGGATAGCGATCGCCACGGTATGACTGCCTCCGGCATGATTGTCATTAATCCGCCGTGGAAACTGGAGTCCCAGATGAAAAGCGTGCTGCCGTGGTTGCATCAGGCGTTGGTGCCTGCCGGTACCGGCCACACGCTGGTTGAGTGGGTGGTGCCGGAGTAAGCGCCAGGCTTACCCCTCACAACCCATTGTTATACCGGGTTATACCTCAAAAGTGGCCAGGTCAGTGGCGACGTCTGTCGCCGCAAACAGCGTCTGGCATTCCTGACGTAACCGTTCCAGATCAGCCTGACCATAGCGGGCGCTGAAATGGGTGATGATCAACCGCTTCGCGCCCGCGTCTCGCGCCGTGGCGGCGGTTTGCAGGGTGGTGGAGTGACCGCGTTCGTTAGCGCGCTCCGCCATTGATCCTTCCACTGTGGCTTCGTGCACCATGACATCGACCCCCGCAGCCAGCTTGAGTGCTTCCGGCGTTGGGCGGGTATCGCCGAAAATCGCCAGCGATTTACCCGGCAGACTGGGGCCGAGGTAATCCCAGCCGTTCAGTACCTGCCCGTCATCAAGAGTGACCGTTTCCCCGCGTTTTAACTGCTGGAAATAAGCACCGGGTTTGATGCCCTGTGCCGCCAGTTTTTCCACATCCAGCGCCCCCGGTTTGGGGCGTTCCTCAATGCGGTAGCCGAGGCAATACAGCGTGTGAGACAGTTCATGCGCCGTCACCCGTAACTGCGCGTCTTCGAATACCGTACCGGGACCCACTTCCACCACCTCCAGCGGATACGTCAGCCAGGAACCGCTCAGCGTCAGCGCGGTTTCGATGAAGGTTTTCAACCCAGCCGGGCCGTAGAGCGTCAGCGGTGTGTCGATACCCGCCATGGAGCGGGAACACAGCAAACCGGGCAACCCGAACAGATGGTCGCCGTGCAGATGGGTGATAAAAATTTTCTCCAGCTTGCCGGGTTTGATTGGGGTGTGCAGAATCTGGTGCTGGGTGCCTTCACCGCAGTCAAACAGCCAGAATGCCGGGCGAATGCCGTGCAAGTCGAGCGCGATACTGGTGACGTTGCGCTCTTTGGTCGGCACGCCTGCGTTGGTGCCGAGAAAAATCAGTTTCATGCAAATTCCTTTATATCGAGTCGGCGTTTTTCACATCATCCCAGCTCAGTCCAAAGCGGGCCAGGTACTTGCGTAGCCTGTCGGCGTCATTGGGCTGTTTTTTCTGGCGGCGTGAAATCGCAAACAGTGTACGCCCGGCTTCTGACAGGCTGTGGGCTTGCCGACAGACCTCTAACACGCGCTCAAGCTGGCATTGCTCGAAGATATCCAGCTCACCGAGGTGGGCAGGCAAGGTTGTCGTGGCAGCAGGGCCTCGCCACTGCTGTTTAAGACGTTGAATTTCTTCATCTACCAGCGTGGTATTAATGCGCCCCTGTTCGGCGAGCGTGGCCATACGATGTACGCTGGCGCCAAGCTCGCGAAAGTTGCCCCGCCAGCTGGCGTGCTCCGAACAGGCAAAGGCCAGAAAACGCTGGCGTGCTTCTTTATCAAACCGTACCTGGACTTGTTGTTGTTGGGCGAAGCGGTGTAATTCAAAGTCCAGGTTAGGTTCGATATCTTCACACCGTTGCGCCAGGCCTGGCAGCGGAAAAGTCCACATATTGATGCGGGCGTACAGATCTTCACGAAAATGCCCTTCCTCCACCCAGTGCGGCATATCCCGGTGAGTGCCGGCAATCAACTGAAAATCGCTGCTGACCTCTTTATCGGAACCAAACGGCAGGAAGCGCTTTTCTTCGATGGCTTTCAACAACATCGCCTGTTCATCCTGGCCTAACTCACCGATCTCATCGAGAAACAAAACGCCGCCATCGGCTTCCCGCAGCAGCCCCGCGCGTGATTGCTGCGCTCCGGTAAACGCGCCGCGAACATGACCAAACAACGTGGACATCGCATTATCGCCGCGCAGTGTGGCGCAATTGACGGCGACAAACTTTCCGTTGACCTGATGGCGTGATGCCTTGAGCTGATAAATACGGTTGGCCAGAAAGGATTTGCCAGCGCCGGTGGGGCCGGTTAACAAAATTGGGGCTGAAGAGCGCAGGGCGACCCGCTCAATCTGATCGATGATGCGATTAAATGTCGCGTTACGGGTGGCGATACCTGCTTTCAGAAATGAAACCGATGCTTGTTGTTCCCGCAGGAAGCGGCTGGTAATGGCGGTGTAACGGCTGAGATCGAGGTCGATAACCGTGTACTGCCCGATAGGGGAAGGCGCTTCGTCGTTATGGTCAGACGGGCCGGTTTGCAGCAGCCGGGCTGGCAGGTAGCGTGCTTCCGTTAGCAGAAACCAGCAAATCTGCACCACGTGCGTGCCGGTAGTGATGTGCACCAGATACTCTTCGTGTTCTGTATCAAAGGGATAATGGGCCGCAAAGTCGAGAAACGTGGTGTATACCTCTTCGAAGTCCCAGGGGTCGGCGAGTTCAACCTCATGCAGGCTCACGGTGGTGATGGGGGATATCTGGCCGATATCTTCCCGAACCTGTTGCGCCAGCCCGAGACTACGCGGCTGATAGAGCAATTCCAGTCGATCAATGGGTAAATCCGGTTGCTGGCAGGCGGCGATGGTCGGTCTCCATCTATTCCAGCGGTTTTGTCGTTTCCCTCGTTTATCCAGCGCCGTACCCAGCACGCCAATCATGACTCTTCGCTTCATGCTTTATCCTTTTTTATAAATACTTATCTAAAAAAATATTACTTTATCGGTTTAATGATTAACAGAGTAAGTGATGCGTAAATAAATTCATTGAAAATCATTAAGTTGAATTTATTTTTGTGAATAGGGAAGGACTGGCACGGTTTTAGCAAAAATATAAGCACTACACACAGGAAGGGAAGCATACCCGCTTACGGTTGGGGGAGCCGGTGATGTTATTCCCGGGCGTTTTATTAAAGGGATTAAAAAGAAAGTGTTTAAGAAAATAACAATAAGAAAAGGGCAACTGGGTTTGCTCAGCCGAAACGGCAACGTGCGGCAGGTATTGGAAACCGGTTCTCATCTCCTGTTTGGTTGGGCCCGAAGGTTGTCAGTGGCCATCGTCGAACGGGATGGCTCTGTGCTTGACGCGACGCTTGCCGAACATCTACGTCAGTTTCATCCGGAATGGGTAGCGCGTTACTGCCTGTCAGCGGATATGGCGGATGATGAGATTGGCTTGCGTTATGACCGTGGGCAACTGCGGGAAATTTTGCTACCAGGTACCCGGCGTTTGTACTGGCGGCGAGATGAACAGCAGGTGATTGAGCGCGTTTCTGCCCATCAGGCTCAGGTACCAGCGCGATTGCTGCCGATATTACTGCAACCAGAGTTACGTGAGCAGGCGGTCACTGGCAGTAACGGCGTGCTGGTCGCCGCTATTCCGACATGGCATGTCGGGATTTTGCATATCAACGGGCAACCCTCGGCACTACTGCCACCCGGTAATCATGGTTACTGGCGCTTTAATCGAAGCGTGAGTGTGGATGTGGTGGACACACGGTTACAGGCGCTGGATGTTGAGGATATCGAAGTACTGACCGCCGATCGGATCAGCGTGCGTCTGACGCTACTGGCGAACTGGCGCTACAGCGATGTGCTGGCTGCATTTGCACGTCTGGCGAAACCCAAAGCGCATCTGTGTCGGGCTTTACAGGTTGTGCTGCGCGATGTGGTGGGAATGCATCGGTTTGCTGAATTGCTGACCAGCAAACACACCGTTGGAGAACAGGTCAGTGAACAACTCGAGCAGCAATTGATGTGCTACGGGATAGACCTGGTCTCGCTGGCCGTGATGGACACCGAAGGCTATAACGCCGCCTGGTAACCAGGGTGGCGTCAACGGTGAGTGAAAGATAACGCATGGGATTAAATAATAAATCAAAGGACGTTTTACATGAGGCATAACGATTATCAGGTACTGGATATGCCGCAAGGCGTGCCGGTAAAAATGTGGACGTACGGTGTTCCGGTCGAGCCTGAAGCCCGCGAACAGTTACGGAATACGGCGAAGATGCCGTTTATTTTCAGCCATCTGGCGGTGATGCCGGATGTCCATCTTGGCAAAGGGTCTACGATCGGCAGTGTGATTCCAACCCGTGGGGCCATTATTCCGGCCGCCGTCGGCGTAGATATCGGCTGCGGCATGATGGCGGTGCGAACCTCGCTGATTGCCGCTGATTTACCGGACACGCTGTTGGGTATTCGCAACGCCATTGAGCAGGCTGTTCCTCATGGACGTAGCGTGAATCGTGGGGGGCGGGATAAAGGCGCATGGCATGAGCCACCACCACGTGTGGATGCCCATTGGCGGCAACTGGATGCCGGATTCAAACGTATTACCGAACACTATCCGTCGTTGCTGAAAACCAACAATTACCACCACTTGGGCACGCTCGGAACCGGTAACCACTTTATCGAATTGTGTCTCGATGAGATGGATCGGGTGTGGGTGATGCTGCACAGCGGTTCCCGAGGTGTTGGCAATGCTATCGGCAATCTGTTCATCACGCTGGCGCAGCAAGATATGCGACAGCATATTGCGAATTTGCCGGACTGTAATTTGGCGTATTTCGCCGAAGGTAGCCGTCATTTCGATGACTACCAGTATGCGGTTGGCTGGGCACAGGGTTATGCGCGCCATAACCGCGAGGTGATGATGGAACAGGTGCTGCAGGCATTGGCACAGGCGATCCCCAGGCCGTTTACCGCCCGGCAGGAAGCGGTGGATTGCCACCACAACTATGTACAACAGGAAACGCATTTTGGCGAGCCGGTGCTGGTCACGCGTAAGGGCGCAGTATCGGCCCATCGCGGGCAGATGGGGATTATTCCCGGCTCGATGGGAGCGAAGAGTTTCATTGTGCGTGGTTTGGGTAATCAGGAGAGCTTTTGTTCCTGTAGCCATGGTGCCGGGCGCACCATGAGTC
This sequence comes from Dickeya zeae NCPPB 2538, assembly GCF_000406165.1. Taxonomy (NCBI): domain Bacteria; kingdom Pseudomonadati; phylum Pseudomonadota; class Gammaproteobacteria; order Enterobacterales; family Pectobacteriaceae; genus Dickeya; species Dickeya zeae. The sequence goes on from NZ_CM001977.1 coordinate 16,967, forward strand.
GAACGGCGGCAAAAAAGCAGTTTACGGTTGACGACCACGTGCGGGCGACGGCCCACGTCGAATGCCGTAAAGACCATGACGTGATTGATGAAATTCCCATGGCGTACAAAGACATTGATGCCGTGATGGCGGCGCAAGCATCGCTGGTCGAGATTGTTCACACGCTGCGGCAGGTGGTGTGTGTAAAAGGATAATAAGCATAACGAGGGAAAAATATGGAACATGAATCTGACGTGAGTGCTGTCATGCGCGAGCGTGTCCGTGGTGTGCTGGCGGATGTAGAACGCCGGTTTGGCGTGCGTGTGCTCTATGCCTGTGAGTCAGGCAGTCGGGGATGGGGATTTGCTTCGCCGGATAGCGATTATGATGTGCGTTTTATCTATGTCCATCCCCCAGAATGGTATTTACGGGTTGAGCAAGCCCGGGATGTGATTGAATTACCGATAGATGATGAGCTGGATGTCAGCGGGTGGGAGTTGCGTAAGGCATTGGGCTTACTGAAGCGGGCCAACCCGACGCTGATGGAATGGCTGGATTCGCCGGTGGTGTACCATCAGGATGAGAACACCATGAAACAGATGCGCGCGCTGGCACCGGATCATTTTTCGCCGGGTCGTGCCTGTTACCACTATCTATCCATGGCGCGAAAGAACTTCCGCGGCTATTTGCAGGGGGAATCGGTTCGGCTGAAGAAGTACTTTTATGTCCTCAGACCGATACTGGCGGCGTTATGGATAGAAGCGGGTAAAGGCGCTCCGCCGATGCGCTTTGAGACATTACTGGCTGGAACGGTGACCGATCAGGCTTTACTGGCGGAAATCGCGCATCTGCTGCGCATCAAACGTCAGTGCGGTGAGGCGCAATACGGTGCCCGATTGCCCGCTGTCCATGCATTTATCGAACATCAGTTGGGGCGTGAGCGGCCTGTGCTGGATGCGACGCTGGCGGGCATGGACCAGACGCTGAACCAGTTGTTGTTTAATACGGTGATGGAAGGGTGATTGAGGTGTAAAACCGGTGAAAGCCGGTTTTACCTATTGCACCGATTTCCAAAACCGTTGCGAACCGTTGTGCATTTCTTCATACAATCCCGCTTTCTGTCTTTGCCGGATACCGATTGCTGGCGTTACACTTTCCTCTGGTGTTACTTCTTTTGCTGGCGTGACCTTGTTGGCGTCAGCATGACATTGCGAGTGGTATCGCGCCCTGGGTGCCAGAACCGATGTGGCGGCGGGATACGGTCTATTTACTTTTATCGAAAGCAAGCGTGTGGAGCCCTGATGACCAGACATTATGACTATCTCGCCATTGGTGGCGGCAGCGGCGGTATTGCCTCCATCAACCGTGCGGCTATGTACGGCAAGAAATGTGCGCTGATTGAAGCCAAACATCTGGGCGGCACCTGCGTCAACGTCGGGTGCGTGCCGAAGAAAGTCATGTGGCATGCGGCGCAGATTGCCGAAGCCATTCACCACTACGGGCCGGACTATGGCTTTGATGTCACCGTCAATCGGTTCAACTGGGATACGTTGCTGAAAAATCGCAGTGCCTACATCGACCGTATCCACCAGTCCTACAACAATGTGTTGGGGAAAAATCAGGTCGAGGTGATTCAGGGGTTTGCCCGTTTTGTAGATGCGAAAACGGTGGAAGTGAACGGCGAGCGTATCACCGCTGATCATATTCTGATCGCCACCGGCGGTCGCCCGACGCGCCCGAACATTCCCGGGACGGAATACGGCATTGATTCCGATGGTTTCTTTGAGTTAAACGCACTGCCGCAGCGGGTGGCGGTAGTGGGAGCTGGGTACATCGCGGTGGAGATCGCGGGCGTGCTGAACGCGCTCGGCTCTGACGTGCACTTGTTTGTGCGCAAACACGCGCCGCTGCGCCAGTTCGACCCGCTGATAGTGGAAACACTGGTCGAAGTGATGAACACCGAAGGCCCGGCGCTGCACACGGAGTCCATCCCCAAAGCGGTGGTGAAAAATGCCGACGGTAGCCTGACGCTGCAACTGGAAAGCGGGTACGAGCAAACCGTGGATTGCCTGATTTGGGCGATCGGCCGCGAACCGGCGAACGATAAGGTAAACCTGGAAGCGGCAGGTGTCACACTCAACAGCAAAGGCTACATCGTGGTGGATAAATTCCAGAACACCAACGTGCCGGGCATTTACGCGGTGGGCGACAATACTGGCGCTGTTGAGCTGACGCCAGTGGCGGTGGCGGCAGGGCGTCGTTTGTCTGAGCGCTTGTTTAACAACAAGCCGGACGAGCATCTGGATTACAGCAATATCCCGACCGTGGTATTCAGCCACCCGCCTATCGGCACCGTCGGGTTGACCGAGCCGCAGGCACGCGAGCAGTACGGCGACGAACAGGTGAAAGTCTACAAATCGGCTTTTACCGCCATGTACACTGCGGTGACGCAGCATCGCCAGCCATGCCGGATGAAACTGGTGTGCGTGGGGCCGGAAGAGAAAATCGTCGGCGTGCACGGCATCGGCTTCGGGATGGATGAAATCCTGCAAGGCTTCGCGGTGGCGGTGAAGATGGGCGCGACCAAAAAAGACTTCGACAACACCGTGGCGATTCACCCAACGGCGGCGGAAGAGTTTGTGACCATGCGTTAATGCCGAAACCCATCTACTGTAGAAAACCGAAAGGCCAGGGCATCGTTCTCTGGCCTTTATTTATTGACTCATCGATACATTGCCTTTTCTAAAACGTTTATGCCCTTTTCCGAGTTACAGGTGTGACTGAGAACAAAAGTAGCAACCAATATGTTGACCAAAATTTAGTAATGATACACAGTGTCCATTATTACCGAATCAGATCGATGCATAACAAAGCGCTACAGTCGGATAGATTTTCCGCTGCGCTTCAAATTTGCCGCAGTGAGTGGCGTTAGGTGAATAATGATTACTTCTGAAATTTTTCTAGAGTGGCTTAGGTATGCGATTGGGCGAGTTGGTCCTGGCTATTTTGGGTTCGTTGAGCGAGTTTATTGTTATGAACTCTATCATTTTTTAAGAGTTGCAATGTATGTGCATGAACGTATACACGGCCCCATTCAGAATGTGTATCTTCATTCTGAATTTGTAAAAGTTGTAATTACCGATGAAGAGGCAAAAAAACATGGAGTTTTCCCATTAGAAAATCGCCGCTCTCCCGACTTCATACTTCATGATCCGAATACGACTGATCATCAAATTGCTGCGATGGAAGTTAAAGCTACTCCTGATCTGAGTTACGCTGAATTTGTGTCTGATATTAATAAATTGTCGGAATTAAGAAGCAATTATAGATACAGCTTGGTTATCTTTCATTGCATCAATTCTGACCTAGGCCGGATACAACAGCACGTAACTAGAGCTCAACATGAAGGCATAGTCTTAGACCCTGAGGTTTTGATTATCGTCAAACCTGAAAGCCATTTTCCAATTCAAGAAATATATCTTGATGCATTATTGTAATTCAGGGCGGTTGCTAACAAACCTCTCAAGGCACTTGCGTTGCTCGCTGGGGTGCTACATTTCTTATGAGATTATTTATGGAACAAAGAAGAAAACTGATCCCAGTAATTTCTGAAGCTATATCTAAAACATTCGATATAGGTGATTGGAAATCTATTGGGTATGCAACTAAAAATGAATATTTTATTCAAAATCATCCTCGGCTCTTAAGGAGCTTGCAGTGGGGGGATGAGGATTATGAAGGCTGTGTTTTCGATGTTGTAGAGCACATCTATGATTCGGGTGATAAAAATATTGAGAAGTTACTAGGGAACTCAAAAGTCGAAAGATGGATCAAGTCCAATAAACCGGATATCTATAAGGAATACTTCGACAACACTTACGTACCTAGCTTTAAACAAAGAAATCTATCCCCTAGTGAAATTGTTGATAAGGCACTGGAAGATGCTCAAGCTCTTATAATTAATAATGGTCCTGTAAGTGCAATTGATCGGGTGCATACGGCGCTGCATGGGTATTTGAAACATCAGCTTGATCAAAAAAACATAGATTATCGGGCAGATGCAGGTATTACGGAACTATATAAATGCATTCGGGAAAATGTTCGAGAAATTAGAGAGCTTGGTGAGCGGTCAGAAGACATGAATAAAATGTTGCGTTCACTAACTTCTATTTTAGATGCGTTGAATCCGATTAGAAATAGAGCAAGTGTTGCTCACGCAAACGATACTCTTATAGGTGAAGCTGAAGCAAAGTTCGTAATTAATATAGTAAGTAGTGTGCTTCACTATTTGGACGAGAAGTTAAAATAGTTGAATATAACAAGCGCAGACACAATTTTAAATTGTCAAGGAGTTCATTGATGTCACAAGAAAAAAATAAAAGAATTGGTGAAAAAAGCGAATTGTAAAACTTCGTGAAAACAACGACTAGACGCTTTAAATGAAATCAAAACATATGACTGTCAAGAAAGAAATGATGTTGTTATTAGATTGGCATTCCACGATAAGGTTTTTAAAATTAAAGAAGAAGCATTTAGAGTTGCTCAGTCTTTAGGGTTAACAAAAAATGGCAAACCAATATCTCTAGGGAAAAAAGATATCGGCTATAAACCAAGTTATTTCACAAAGAAATTTAAAAGAATAAAACACGAACTTGGAACGGATGATTTTCAACTTGAAAAATTCAAAAATAAATTTTTGTTAATTGATCCAGAAATGTTTGATGTCATGCAGTACGAAAAAGGCATAAAATTCGATATGTGGATTCAAAACACCTATCAAGGATTACCTAAAAAATAGGCGTGTGCTAACAAAAACTTGAAACTGGGTGGCATGAAATACCGGAATTCTGTTTCTGAATGGAGCATGATTTTGGGTCAGGGTCACCGAAGCCGTGATGTACCCACATCACGGTGACCACAGGGTGAGGACATTATTCCTCACCCTGATTCAGTCAAGTCAGTAATACCCCAGCATTTCCCCATCCAACAGGCTTAGCGATCGGCATTCGCCGATGCCGGTTCTGTTTTATTCCTCAATAAGACGCGCCGGTGTTACAGATTCGCGTTGGCACTGGCTTTAGTGCTGCTGGCGGCGGATTTTGTGGGTTCGCCCAGCGTCTGTTTAAACCAGTTGACGACGCGTTCAATAATCGGTTTTTGGAACCAGGTGATATCGCCATGGTTGGCTCCTTCGACCAGCACATAGTCGACGCGGTTACCCTCAGCTTTCAGCGCCTTGAATAACTGGGCACTTTGCAGCGGTGATACCAGGGTGTCCTTGCTGCCATGCATAATCAGGAAGGGCGGTTTTTTGCCTTTGATATGCCCCATTGGGCTGGCGTTCAGCGCTTTTTTCGGATCGCTGCTGATAGTTGCGCCCGGCCAGTCACGGAAGGCGGTGCCGTTAACTAATAGCGCTTCGGTGACGGCAGGCGATTGATGAACTTTCTGGACATTTTCTGGGAAACCTTCGCCGATATTCAGCAGATTGGAGAGACCGTACAAGGTGACGACCGCCTGAACGTCGGAAGATTGATTCAGGAACTGTCCCTGTTCAAACTGTTTGTCACCATTGGTCGTACCCAGCATCTGGGCCAGATATCCGCCAGCTGAATCGCCCAGCACGCCGATGCGGTTCGGATCAATACCATACTCGGCCGCATGTTCCCTCAGAAAACGCACGGCGGATTTGCCATCCTGCACGGGGGCTGGAAAGGTGTCGGGCACGACGCGGTACTCCGCCGCGGCGACGACAAAACCGGCTTCTGCCAGCGCCATACGCATTTCGGAGAATTTTTCATAGTCGGCTGACGTAAAGCCCCCACCGGGGAAATACACAATCGCTGGTTTACGATCCTGTGTGCGAGGAATTAATAACGACATCTGTAGTTGCCGTATCGCACGCGTGCTTTTTACCTGAGAATAAATAATACCGCTCATGGCATCAATTTGTTCGCTGGTCTTCTTTACCTGAATAACCAGAGCACCGTCGGTGTAACCAGGTAAATCGGGGGTTGCAGCATAGATTGTCGTAGTGGTCATCCCCATTATGATTGCGCCTGCCAGTACGATTTTTTTGAATAACATGGTTGTCCCTTTTTATTTTCATATGAAATATCTGGTTTTACTTTTTCACAAAGATGCCTCTATGAGTATAGGGTGAGTGTAAATAGATGTGATCAGCCAGATTTATTTGTAATTAATAACAAATCACAATAACAGTAATAGCTATTTTTATATTATTTGTTGTGGTTAATACGGCTATTTGATGACTGAAAATAGACCTATATCCCAAACAATTCGAGTTGTAGTGTAATACACTCGTGTTGATTGACACTATTCCAAAAAAAACCAGATATCCCTCAGTTCTGTGATGAGCAGAATTGAAAGCGGTTTGCTGTGGCCCGAAGGGATGAGGTTTTGGATGGGCTAAATAATAAAATTAGCGCATCTGCAGTTTGAAGTATTACAGGGATGTTTTTATCCGATTTTATATACCATTAATATAAATAATGTATTGATTACGTGAGGTAAAAATGAAAGCCATCAGCAAGCTGTTTACGGTGTTTTCAATGATTGGTCTTTTCAGTTCTTCGGTAATGGCTGACGAAAAGGTCAACGTAGCAAAAGAAGCACCACCAAAAACTGAACTGGTGATGGAAATTACCGCGGATATTGCTCCTCCCGTCAATTTGGGAAAAGGCCCGTTGGGGGAGCGAGCGATAGTTGCTATTCTCTCTGGTACCTTTACGGGTAATAATATTCAGGGAACCTTGTTGCCGGGCGGGGCCGATCGCCAGCAAATACGGCAGGATGGTTATAAACTCCTGCATGCCACCTATGAATTGAAAACCGATGACGGTGTGGTGATTAGTATTACCAATCGTGTGTTGACGCCATTAACCAGAAAACCAGGCGAAAACGCTTTTTCACAGATTGAGCTGATTGCCCCAGAGGGAAAGTATGACTGGATTAATAAAAATGTGTATATCGGCACGCTGACCAGCCTTAAGCCCCAGCGAGCCGCCGTACTGATCCGGGTTTATAAATTGATACCGTAGGTATGTTACGCCGTGATGCATAATAGTTTTGCGCCAGCCGTGAAATACGCGGGGGAGCAGGCTGTGTTTATTAATGTGGCCACGGGCAACATCAAACGAGGGGTGAAGTCGGGGATGTTGTGTTTACCCACCCTGATAACGCCCCGGTTTATGCCAGTTCATCAGCATAGCGTTCATTGCCAGTGCGCTGAGCGCGGACCACAGCAGCAAAGGAATAGGCATGGTGAACGAGGATATCGCGAACACCAGCAGATCCAGTAGCATCTGGCTTTTACCGGCATTGATATTGAAGCGTTTATAAAGCCAGAGCGTGACCACGCCAGTACCGCCGACCGAGGCGTTGTGGCGAGCCAGTGACAGAATCCCCATACCGAGGAAGGTACCGCCCACCAGTGCGGAAAACAGCGGATGCACATAGTTGATGGTCAGCAGGTTGGGTACCGCCTGGGTGGCGAGGCTCAGGGCAATGTTGACCGCCAACGTCTTTAGCGTGAACGCGCGCCCCATACTGAAGTAGCAGAAAATCATGAACGGGATGTTGGTCAGGATAAACAGCGTGCCGATCGACAGCGGAACCAGGTAGGAAATCAGTAGGGTAATACCGGCAATCCCGCCGGTGATCATGCCTGACAGTTTCAGCAGATTCAGCCCGATCGCAATAAACATCACCCCCAGAATCAGGCCGTACACATCGTCTTTCAGGGTATGAGCCAGCACCGGTGCCTGTCCGGTATCCGCTGTCTTGGGTAGCGCAACAGAGTCTTTCAGCACGGTATCACCCTCATTAACATCATGTCGTCCAATTTAGCCATAAGAAATGCATATATCTTCGTATTTAATGACTGAAAATTCAGTATTAGCGCTCAAATTAACATTGATCGTGGAGTGACTTTTAACTAAAAGAAAAGTCATTTATCGATTAGATTAGGGATTATCACTCATAAGCACGGCAGGAAGAGAGATTATCACTCATGAAGATCGACCGTATCGATGCGCAGATATTGAATGAGCTACAGCAGGATGCTCGGCTAAAAACCACGGAGTTAGCTGAACGGGTATGTTTGTCGGCTACACCCTGTACCCGGCGACTCAAACAGCTGGAAGACGCCGGGATGATCGACCGGTATGTCACGCTGCTGGATCAGGAAAAAGCCGGGTTTCCGGTGAATGCGTACATTTCATTGACGCTGGAGCCCAAGGCGGAAGCGACCTTTCGCAAGTTTGAGCAGCAAATCGCCACCTTTGACGAGGTGATGGAGTGTCATTTGATGTCCGGCAGCCACGATTTTATGCTGCGGGTAGTGGCTGCCAGCCTGTCAGATTTTGAGAAATTCCTGCAAAAGAAACTGATCAAAATCGAAGGACTGCGTGATGTGCAGTCCTCATTTTCGTTGCGGCGGCTGATTCATAAAACCGCGTTGCCGGTTAAAGCGACGGTATGATATCAGGCGGCGAATTCGCCGCTGGCGACCAGAAAATCGATCAGCGCGGTCAGTGTTTTCAGGTCGTCAAAGGCGATGTTGTGGAACAACGCGATGCGTAACTGGTTGCGCCCCAGCGCCCGATAACCTTCGATACCGTGCGCCAGCCCTTGCTCGTCCAGATAACGGGTCAGCTTGTCTGCTGAAATCGTATCGGCCAGGTCGATGGTCGCAACGGTGGTGGAGCGGGCTGCCGGGTCGGCCACATAGGCGGACAGATAATCCCGTTCGGCGGCCCACTGGTACAGCAGTTCGGCTTTCTCCGCCGCCTGACGCTCTACTTCGGCAAAGCCCAGCGTGTTCATGCGCTTCACCTGTTCAGCGAACAGGAACAAGGTCACCACCGCCGGCGTGTTGTAAGTCTGCTGCTGCTCGCTGTTGCTCAGCGCCAGCCGCCAGTCGGCGAACGCCGGGATATAACGGCTGGGGTCAGCGGCTACCTCGGCGATCCGCGCTTTGGCTTTCGGCGACAGAATTGCCACGAATAGCCCGCCTTCACTGGCGAATACTTTTTGCGGCGAGAAGAAAAAGACATCCACACGGGAGAGATCACAGGCGATTTGCCCGGCACCACTGGTGGCGTCTATCGCCAGCAGACAGTCTTCCCCTACTTCGGGTAACACGGTGTTCATCACCCCGGTGGAGGTTTCATTCAGCGTACAGGCCACCACATCAGCGTCTTGTGTCACGAAGGTGGAATTCGCCTGACCGTATGCCACCGCGACGTTGTCCGCCTGAATCCACGGGATGCGGCGCGAGGCTTTAAACCACTTCTCCGAGAATTCACCGCAGGTGTGGTGGACGATGCGTTTTCTGACCAGCCCGAGGCCCACCATATCGAATAGTGCGGTGGCCCCACCGTTACCCAGCACGATGCTGTAGTCATCCGGTACCGACAGGTAATCCCGCAGGCCTTGCTGAATCTCGCGGCACAGTGCGCGCACCGGTTCTTTGCGATGGCTGGTGCCCAGCAAATGTGGCCCTTTATCTTTCAGGCGCGTCAGGTCATCAAGCTGGATCAGTGATGGGCCGCAGCCAAAACGGGGATCCACCGGAATCAGGGCTTCAGGAAGGGTTATCGCCACGCGTTTCTCCTCAGGTTTTATCAGGTTCTCATGATGCTGTTTTCATCAGAATACGCGGGATGGGGAGAAAAGCGGTATGACTATTTTAGCCTGATGGTGTTGTCGTCCTCGCCGCCATGCCAGCGGTGAAAACCGTGGTGATAGGGAAAAATGATATTAAAATGTTAATTAACGGTTTGCAAAAAACGCATTTTGTTATAAGAATAATAACAATAGGATTATTTCAGAGAAAAGGTCGCGATGATGGTGTTTATCACCCGTCATGGCATTAGTTTTTTCAAAAATAGATTTTCCAAAAGAATAAATTATTTCAAACTGAATTAATTCCGGATGATGATTTTCGTGACACATCTGTTGAGAATTATCCTCTGCAAAGAGGTGTTTTATTTTTTACTGCCTGTTACCTCAGGTGTTTTCTTCGGTGACGAGTACAACAGGGAAAAGGAATATCAAGGTGATGTATCATCTGTCTGATATCGTTATTTCTTTTTATGAGAAGAGGCGTTTATCTTTTCATGTTAGTCGAATGTTTATTGCTGGCTGACATGATGCAGTTATTCCCAGGTTAGTCTTCTCTGTGATGGAAATAATGGTTCGCAGCCTGATGTGGTGTTGTATCTCTATAAATACGGTAAACACGGAGGCAATATGGATATATCGGTAACCGAACTGGCGTTATTCCCGGCAGAAGGGCGTTCCGGGTGGACAGACTGGCGTTGGCAGCAGAAAAATGCCATTCGTGATGAACCCGCATTACGGGCAGCGTGTGGCGGCTGGAGTGATGAGATCGCGCAGCGTATTACCCATAATCTTGCCAGCCGTAAGATGCAGATCACGCCGTATTATGCCAACCTGATAAAAGAAGCCGGGTATAAGAATATTATCGACAATCCGCTGTGGCGCCAGGTAGTGCCGTTTTGGCTCGATGATGGCGCGACCGGTTATGACGGTGAATCAGAAAACTGGGAGCTGTCGCATGAAATGAAAACGCCGATTTGTCAGCATAAATATGACAATCGGGTCATTCTGCGGATGGTCAACACCTGTAATTCCTACTGCCAGTTCTGCTTTGAAGCACTGCGGACGTTAAAGGTCGATTCGGAAAAAGAAAATGCCGGAAGAAAAGCCTTTCAGGATTCACTGAATTATATCCGCGATACGCCAGGCGTAGAAGAGGTCATTCTCAGTGGCGGCGATCCGATGATGCTGACGGACGCGAAACTGGATGAATGCCTGGGGGCAATCCGTAATATCCGTGATTCTCTGTTAATCCGTATTCATTCCCGCTCGTTGACCTTTAATCCTTATCGTATTACCGACACGTTACTGGATATTCTGCGTCGTCATCGCGTCAATGCCTTTGGGGTACATGTGTGCCATCCGCTGGAATTAAGCGATGCCTTTCGTGATGCGGTAAAACGTATTCAGCAGGTTGTACCGATTGTGTTTTCCAATATGCCGCTACTGCGTGGCGTCAATGACAACGAAGACACGCTCAGGCAGTTGTTTATTGAATTATATCGTATGGGGGTGAAGCCCTATTATTTATATCATTTCATGCCTTTTTCTCCGGGTGCCTCGGAATATAAAGCATCGATCCGCGACGCGATTGCCATCATGAACCGGTTGAAACGTCGGGTATCCAATATTGCCTTGCCGGAATATGTGCTGCCCCATGCGAAAGGGAAGTTCACCGTCCCATTGCTGAACAGTGCGCAAGACATGCCGCAGTTTGAAGACATCGATGGCGAGCGCTTTTACCGTTTCACCAACTGGCAGGGCGATGTTTGTCGCTGGCAGGACAGTTAAACGGCACACGTGGCGACACAAGGAGAAAAAGGTATGAAACCCGAAGCCATCTTATTTGTGGATGTGAATGATACCGCGGTGCCGGTCTATACCTACCGTGAGCCGCACTTTGCGGCAGCGCGCCGTCGGGGGCTGTTGTGCCTGACGGCGGCATGGACCGGCCACCGGCAGCGACAGCGGCTGGAAGCAGACAGCGATGACGTGTTCTGGCTGCCGACGCTGTCGGTGGCTTCGCTGGATGCGCTGCTGCAACAACTGGCGGAGCGTTATCAGGTGCGGGCAGTCTTGTGCCATGCCGGGCACGCCTCGCCGCTTGGGCAGATGGGGTGTCTGGTGGCGGAGCTGTGCCAGCGTCATGGCCTGGTTTACAGCACGGCACAAGCGGTGGAGCAGTGTAATAACAAGTTCCTGATGCGACAGGCGCTGGAGCGGGCTGGTGTCCGGTCGGTGGCGTACGCGCTGTGCCACGATGAAGCGGAATTACAGCGTGAAGCCGAGCGGGTGGGCTACCCGCTGATTGCGAAACCGCCCTACGGGGCGGCTTCTGCGTTTATTCGTAAATGCGTCGACTGGCCGCAGTTGCAGGCGTACTACCACCAGTTTATCGAACAGTATGATCGGGCCTCGGTAGCCAGTTTTTACGGTGAATCGTGCCGTTTTACCGACCTTGACGGACATTCACACCACTATGTGCCAGGCCGTTCCGTGCTGCTGGAATCCTATATTGACGGCATTGAAGGGAGTGTGGAGTGCGTGGCGACATCGCAGGCGGTTTTCCCGGTGCTGATCAACGAAAAACTGTTACTGACCACGCAGGGCACGACCGTGCTGGAAAATCTACTGATTACACCGCCGGTGGCTTTCTCTGAACGTCAGCAACAGCTGATTCGGGACTATGCCATTGCCTGTTTGCAGGCGTTGGGGCTGACCTACGCGGTGGCGCACGTCGAATTCCGGATGACGGCGTCAGGGCCGGTGGTTATCGAGGTCAACCCGCGTCTGGGTGGGCTGTACGTGAACGCGGCGTTTCAGGATATCGCCGGGCTGGACCCGTACGATCTGTATCTGTCTTTATTACTGGCGGATAACGGGATAGAGACATCGCTACAGATGGCCTGTGAGCGGGTTTCCAGCAACGCACAGCACTATTCCATGTTTGCGATTTATCCTCCCACCAGCGGCTATTTCAACGGTTTTCACGGCCTGTCGTGGGTGGAGCGTCACCCGGCGGTGCTGGCGTTTGGCCATTATCCGGTGGGGCATTACGTGGATGCGGATATCGAAGAACATTACCTGTTCAAAGGGTGGGCTCGGGTTGCATCAGCACAGGATGCGCAGGCGTTGTACGAGACGCTGCAACATCATCTTCGTCCGATGATAGGCCCAACACCGAGTGACATCGACAGCGGCGTGTCCTCTGCCATCGACGCTGTGCGCTAAATCAGGAAACCCACCATGAATACAAACAGGTTTAATGCAGATGGCATTACCGAGCAACTCAAGCGGCAGGGGTATTGTCATCTTCACGCCAGCCAGGAGTGGATTGCCGTAGATCTGGAGGAAGAACAGAGCTTCAAAGCCTACTGGGATAATTTGGTCGAGGATGAAAATTTTAAAAGTTATACCCGCCGCGAACGACGAATCCTGCGGTTTTTCTGCCATCCTGACCGCTCGCTGCAACTAAACGCCGATGCGGATTATTGCTCTACGGTGACTTACAACATTGATTACAAACCGGGGCCAAACCGCCTGCAGTATGCCGAAGACGGGTTTATCCGCCATCCGTTACTACAACGCATCGTGGTGACGGATATGGCGATGATACGCCCGTGGATGGCCGCCGAACGGTCGTATGCTATCGACATCCATCAGTTCCGGGTCAGGGCGGAAAAAGGCAACAGCAGCCCGACCACGTCCGGCATCCATCAGGATGGGATGGCGTGGATCTGTATGCACTTTATCCAGAGTGAAGGGACGCAGCCGGTGGTGTCCGAAATTTTCACCTCCGCCGAGGACCATGATCCGCCATTGCTGGCAACGGCAATGAGCCAGTTCCTGGAGACCCTGATTGTGGATGATAAAAAGTTATATCACCGTGCCGGACCGGTTTGCCCGGTCGCAGAGGCGACGTCCGCTTACCGGGATTTGTTGCTGGTGACGTTTCGGCCGATGCAGGAAGGCTAGCGGACGATACAGCAGGTAATACAGCAGGCAATAAAACAGACAGTACAACAGGGAACATCACAGGGAAAACAAAGGGTAATCCGTCATGGCTGAGCATCATGAGAGTGACATCGGGCAATCCCGGCGTAACGCCGGGTTGATCATCGCGGCGCGTTTTATTTCCGACTTTGGTGCCTTTCTGAACATGGTGGCGTTGTCCACCTACGTGTATCTGCTGAGCAACAGTGTGGTAAACGTCAGCATTTTTCTGGCTTGTCGGGTGGCCGGTGGATTATTGGCAAGTCTTGTGGGTACGCCGTTTTTCCGGCGTTTTCAGGGGCGTTCGTCGCTGGTGGGGTTTGACCTGCTGCGAGCGGCGTTGCTTTCGCTATTGCTGGTGTTGCCGCCCGCGTGGCAATTGCCGTTATTACCGGTGATCGCGCTCGGGGTCGGGGTGGGGAATGCCATGTTTGCGATTGGGCTGAACAGCCAGTTGCCCTACTGGGTGGAACCCAGCCTGCGGCTGACCACCAATGCCTGGCTGACCTCGGTGGCAGCCAGTGGCGCGGTATTAGGCAGTCTGGTGTCGGGCCTGTTGGTCGCCGGTTTCGGCTACCCGGTGGTCTTTATGCTGAATGTCGCCACTTATCTGGCCGCCGCGCTGTTGATTCTGCCGTTGCGCATGGTTGAAAAACCACAGCCCCGGGCGAGCCAGCGCGATCGGTTCAGCGAATGGCGGCAACTGCGTGAAGGGTTGCGTGGCGCACCGATGCTGGCAGGCATGCTGATCGTCAGTATGGCGGATACGCTTGGCAGTGCGGCGCATAACGTGGGCTTTCCGGTCTTGTCCGCGTTGATCTCGCCCGACAGTGCCAGTAAGACCATGGGCCTGATGCTGGCATTGTGGGCGGTGGGTAAATTCGCAGGGGCGCGGGGGAGCGGCGTTTTGCTCCGGCAAGGGCAGCAGCGGACAATGGAACGGGCCTTTTTTATCGGGGTAGCGTTGATGTCCACCGGTTTTATTCTGACCTTTCAGCAAACCGGGCTGGCGTGGCTGTTGGTGTTTGTGGTGTGGGCGGGTATTGGCGACGGCGTGGCGGAAGTTAGCCTGATTTCCCGTGCGCAAAGCGAGCCGGAATCCCTGCGGTTACCTATATTCAGCCTGCTGACGTTGATGCAGATGACCGGGTTCGGTATCGGCATGCTGCTGGTGGCACCATTCTATGTCTGGTGGACGCCTGCGGCGGTAATTGTGCTGTTCCACGGTTTGCCGCTGACCATGTTGCTGGTGGTGCAAGTTTGGGTCTACCGCTATGGTCAGCGTACTCGGCTTGCCAACGGCGGTGATGTGGCGAAACAACGCGATGCGTAATGGGAGCAGGGCCGGTGACAGACGCCATGTCGTGTCACCGACGGTATCCCTAAGAGGCGCTATCAAATGACCTGCCTGTCGCGCAGGGCGGCTAACGCCTCGCGGTCATACCCCAGCTCGCTCAGCACCTCGTCGGTATGCTCGCCGTGTAACGGCGAGCGGGTAATATCCACCGGGCTGTCGGACATTTTTATCGGCATGCCGACGGTGGTGTACCTGCCACGCGTTGGGTGATCAACATCGACGATGGTTCCGCTGGCACGCAGGGCGTCATCTCTGGCTATCTCCTGCATTGAAAGCACCGGGCCGCACGGAATGTCATAGTGGTTGAGGATTTCCATCACCTCAAATTTGTTTCGGGTCATCGTCCACTGTTCGATGCGCTGGAAGATGGCGTTGAGTCGTGGCAGGCGGGCTGCGGGAGTATTGAAACGCGTGTCCGCTATCCAGCCGGGCTCACCGATCAGGTTACATATCGCCGGCCAGACCGCCGCCTGGGCGATGAAATACAGGTAGGCGTTAGGGTCGGTTTCCCACCCCTTGCATTTGAGGATCGACCCCGGCTGGCCGCCGCCTGACGCGTTACCGGCGCGTGGTACGGCTTCACCAAAGTGACCATCCGGGAATTGCGGGTACTCTTCCAGCACGCCGGTGCGCTCCAGCCTTTGCTGGTCACGCAGTTTGACCCGGCACAGATTGAGCACCGCGTCTTGCATCGATACCGAGACTTTTTGCCCGCGACCGGTGGTGTGACGCTGGAAAAGCGCGCTGACAATCCCCAATGCCAGGTGCAAACCGGAACCTGAGTCGCCTATCTGTGCGCCGGTCACAATCGGCAGACCATTATCGAAACCGGTGGTTGATGCGGCACCGCCAACACATTGCGCCACATTCTCGTAGGATTTGCAGTCCTCGTAACGGCCAGGGCCGAAGCCTTTGACCGAGGCGAGAATCAGCCGCGGATTGACGGCATGGATGTGCTCCCAGGTCAGACCCATGCGATCCAGCGCGCCGGGTGCAAAATTCTCCACCAGTACGTCACAGCGTTGGATCAGGCTATCGACGATTTGCAGGCCTTCGGGTGTTTTGGTGTTGAGTGTCACGGCGCGTTTATTGTGATTTAGCATGGTGAAATACAAACTGTCGACGCCGGGAATGTCGCGTAATTGCTTGCGTGTTGCATCACCCTCGCCGACACGCTCTATCTTGATAACGTCTGCGCCCATCCAGGCCAGCAATTGGGTACAGCTTGGGCCAGATTGCACATGGGTAAAATCGATAATTTTGATCCCGTCGAGTGCTTTGCTCATGAAAATTCTCCTTGGTTTTCTTCACCTCTGTCACTGTTCTTTGGGGCGGTGTGCCCTGAACCTCTGTGGTGACGGTCAGGGCGTGTCATTAGCCGTCTGATGAGGACGGTGGCGTAGCCCGTTGTTCTGCCTCAGCCAGGCGTTGGCGCCAGGCGCGTTCTTCATTAAAGCGTGCCGTATCGTCGCGGATGATGGCGACGATGGAGACAGGCTGCCCGCCTTGCGCGGGTAACAGGGCTACGGTGAAGGCGATGGAAATGGTCTTGCCATCGCGTGTCAGGGCCGGTACGCGAAGCAGCGAGGTGCCGTACCGGGTGAGGCCGCTTTGCATGGTCTGGTGATAGCCGGACCAGTGCCGCTGGCGTTGGCGTTCAGGAATGATGATGTCGAGCGAGGCACCTAGTGCCTCGCTCTGGGTGTAGCCGAACAGACGTTCGGCTGCAGGGTTCCAGGCGGTGATAAGACCGTCGGCATCGCAAATAACCACGGCATCTCCCAACACAGTCAGGAACTGCTGTAGTGTGGGCTGCTGTAATGTGAGCGTCATGGGTGTGAGTGCCATCGTGCTCACACCGCTTTGGCTGCATGAATCAGCGCAATCTGCTCTGGCGAGTAGCCCAGTTCCACCAGTACATCGTCGGTGTGTTCGCCGAGCAGCGGTGAGGCGGTAATCTCCGGTTTGAGCAACGAGAACTTGATAGGGCAGCCGACGGTCCAGTAGCTGCCACGTACTTTGTGCGGTACTTCGACGATAGAACCGCTCTTACGCAGCGACTCGTCGTGCAGCAGCTCTTTCATCGACATCACCGGCGCACAGGGGATGCCGAACTTACCGAAGTATTCCACCGCGTCGAATTTGTTTTTGTCGGTTCTCAGAATGAAACTCTCGATGGCACCGAAAATATCCATGATGTGCGGCTGGCGGGCTTTGGGCGTGGTATAGGCCGGGTTGTCGCGCCATTCCGGGCGTTCTATCGCATCGCAAATTGGCGTCCAGACCAGGTCTTGTACCGTGAAGTAGATGTAGGCGTTAGGGTCGGTCTCCCAGCCTTTGCACTTGAGGATCCAACCGGGCTGGCCGCCGCCACCGGCGTTACCGCCACGCGGTACCACATCGGAGAACGGTTCATGCGGATATTGCGGGTACTCTTCCAGATAGCCGACCTTATCCAGACGCAACTGGTCGCGCATTTTGACGCGGCAGAGGTTGAGCACGGCGTCCTGCATGGCGCAGGCTACTTTCTGCCCCTTGCCGGTTTTTTGGCGGCCGATATACGCGGTCAGAATACCGATGGCCAAATGCATACCGGTATTGCTGTCGCCCAGCGCCGCGGCTGAAATGGTCGGTACAGCATTGTCCCCCTTCCACCAGCCAGTGGTGGATGCGGCCCCACCGGCGCATTGCGCCACGTTTTCATAGGCTCGCAGGTGCTCGTAGTGGTGGCCTTCGCTGAAGCCTTTGACAGACGCCAGGATCATGCGAGGGTTCAGTTCCTGAATGTGCTCCCAGGTAAACCCCATGCGGTCCAGCGCGCCGGGGCCGAAGTTTTCCACCATCACGTCGGATTCTTTGATAAGCCGGGTCAGCACTTCCTTGCCCTCGGGCTTTTTGGTATCCAGGGTCAGTGAGCGCTTGTTGCTGTTGAGCATGGTGAAATACAGCGCGTCTGCATCCGGGATGTCGCGTAATTGGTTACGGGTGATATCGCCTGAACCCGGACGTTCGATTTTGATGACATCGGCACCGAACCACGCCAGCATTTGTGTGCAGGCCGGGCCTGCCTGTACGTGGGTGAAGTCGATGATTTTGACGCCAGCCAACGGCAGATCTTTGTTGTTATTCATAGCACTATCTCCAGTTTATGTACGAATGACCAAAGCGATTATTTTTTGATGGCTTTGGCTGGGTTCAGGTTGGTGATGCGGCCACTTTCGGTGCCGACCGTCTCGTCGATAACCGCGTTGATAAGTGTTGGCTTACCGGAGGCAATGGCCTCGTTCATGGCGCGATGCAATTCATCCGTGGTGGTGACATGCGCGCCGACGCCGCCAAACGCCTGCATCATCATTTCGTAGCGCGCGTCTTTGACGAACACGGTGGGTGCCATGTCATCGCCACCAGAGGCGTTGGTGTCGGTCCCTTTGTAGATGCCGTTGTTGTTGAACACGACAATGCAGACGGGCAGGTGGTAACGGCAGATCGTTTCCACTTCCATGCCGCTAAAACCGAAGGCGGAATCGCCTTCAATGGCGATAACGGGTTTACCCGTGACCACCGCGCCGGCGACAGCAAAGCCCATGCCGATGCCCATCACCCCCCAGGTGCCGACATCCAGACGTTTGCGCGGCAGGTACATGTCGACGATGCTGCGGCCAAAATCCAGTGTGTTGGCCCCTTCGCTGACGACAATCGCTTCCGGGTTATCCTTCACGACCGCTTTCACCACGCTTAATGCACTATGGAAATTCATCGGTGATGGACGGGCGGCCAGCATGTCGGCCATCTTGTTGATGTTTTTGGCCCTGCGTTCGGCGATAACGCCGGTCCAGTCATTCGACGGCTTAGCCCAGTCATTGCCGATGCCGTTTAGCAACGCAGTGACGCAAGAGCCGATATCACCGATAAGCGGCGCATCGATGGCGACATTGCTGTCGATTTCAGTCGGCGCGATATCAATCTGAATAAAGTGCTTCGGCCCGTTTTCCTGCCCCCAGGTTTTGCCTTTACCGTGTGAGAGCAACCAGTTTAGGCGTGCGCCGATCAGCACCACCACATCCGCTTCCTTCAAGACATAGGAGCGTGTGGCGGCGGCCGATAGTTCATGCGTATCCGGCAGTAAACCTTTGGCCATCGACATCGGCAGGTAGGGAATACCGGTTTTTTCGACCAGGGTGCGAATCTCGGCGTCAGCTCGCGCATAGGCCGCGCCTTTGCCCAGCAAAATGAGCGGTTTTTTGGCGTTTTTGAGCAACGTAAGCGCACGGGCAACCGAATCCGGGGCCGGGAGCTGGCGAGGCGCTGGGTCGACAACCTTGATGAGTGACCGGCGTCCGGTATCTCGCGGCATGGTTTGCGAGAACAATTTGGCAGGCAAATCCAGATAAACCCCGCCGGGGCGTCCGGAGACGGCGGCACGGATGGCGCGGGCGATACCGACGCCGATGTCTTCAGCCCGTAACACTCGGAAGGCGGCTTTACACAGGGGTTTAGCGATAGCCAGTTGATCCATTTCTTCGTAATCGCCTTGTTGTAAGTCGACGATTTCACGCTCGCTGGAGCCACTGATCAGGATCATCGGGAAACAGTTGGTCGTCGCGTTAGCCAGCGCGGTCAGGCCGTTCAGAAAGCCCGGTGCGGACACCGTCATACAAATGCCGGGTTTACCGGTAAGAAAACCTGCCGCCGCCGCCGCGTTACCGGCGTGCTGTTCATGACGGAACGAAATCACTCGCAGCCCTTCTGCCTGGGCCATACGCAGCAGATCGGTAATCGGGATACCGGGTAAGCCGAACAGGGTATCGATATTGTTGAGTTTGAGTGCCTCCAGAAAGAGGTGAAATCCATCAATCAATGTTGTTTTTTCTGATGCTGCCGCATTAGCAGTATCGATTTCGGTAATAGCAGACATAAGACCTCGCTTTTCATTTCCAATATCATGAATTTCTGTAATAGGTTTGCGTTGTTAGTGCGTGGTGATGAGCATTCCATCCGTTTCTTTCCAGACGGGAGGATGTTTCCAAAGCGGAATAAGAATGAGCCCGGAAAGTAACGCCATAATGGAGGACGCAATAATGGTGAAGGGGTGGCCATAGGTAGTAATTAAATAGGCGGAGAGTACGCCGCCATAAATTCCGCCTATCCCTTTAGCAGAGGCATACAGCATGCCGTAGTTGGAGCCGGAAGCGACTTCACCGTAGTAATACCCCACGATTGACGCAAACAGTGAATATAATGCACCCCAGAAGAATATCGATATAATGCAGCTGCTGATAAATCCTGTCGCACTGCCTGCTTGCGCCAGAAACAGCGCGATAAGCGAAAAAAGCCCGCACAGGATATAAAAGATAGTCATGGTTTTATCGATGCCGATTTTATCTGCAATCCAGCCGCCAACCACCCGGCTAAGACCGCTTGTCATTGCCATTCCGACGGTGATGACGGTACCGGCCGTCAGGCTGAAATGAAACGCAGACGCAAATTTAATGCTGTTTGAAATAAACGTTAAACCGGATGCAGAGACTAAAACGAAAGAAGCAATTAACACCCAGAACTGCCAGGTATGCATTGCTTCTCCCATACTGTATTGTTTTTCACAAGGGCGTTTTGCTACGGGATGTTTTTTTGCTGATGAGGAGGTGACATGACTCCAGCCTTTCGGCGGGTCTTTCATGAGCAACCCGGTAATAATAATCACACCGGAGATAACCGCCGCCATAATAAAAATAACATTGAAAAAGACACTGTCTGGGGCATCTTCCGGAATGTTTCGAATAGGGAAAATAAAAGGCAATGCTCCCCAGGAGAACGCCGCGGAGATAAGGCCGATGGTGATGTTCCTGTAGTCGGGGAACCACTTGTTACAGGTGGTGATTGCCGCGTTGTAGACAAATCCGCAGAAGAAACAGCCGATACACCAGACGGTGAGCACGATGTTATACGACAGCGTCTGCCCGAATGCGCATACCAGCAGGCCGATGCCTGAAAAAATCCCCGCCACGACGGACACCATTTTCGGCCCAAACTTGTCCCGAAAGATGCCGCCTGGCAGGGTACCGAAGGCCTGGAAAATAACGAACATACTGAACATAAGCGATATTTTTGTTGGCTCCCAGCCATATGTTTTTGCAAAGTGCGGTGCAATAACCGACCAGGCATATTCATAAGGGCTAATAACCGACATCGCCAGAAAGGCTAATACAAAAAGCCACCATCGGTTGAAACCGAGTATGTCCTTATCCGTTCGCTTTTGCATAGTTATTAATTCACTCATAATACACTCTCCTGATTTAGAGAATCTGAAAGTAAGCGTTAGGGCGAAACAGGAAGGGAATAATGTGGCCATCACCATGGCCACTTATTCACAACGTGTTTACTTGGTTTATCTATTTATGATTTCTTTTATTTGCAGGTGTGTTGATTGTCTTGCTTTCCTCCATTTTTTACTTATTCCTACGATATGACTTTACGCGATGACAACCTGTGTGTCGGATGAGTTATTGTTTACCCGGCTAATTGATTCAGTTTTTAATTATTTCCCCTGGCTACATGAAACCGGATAGTGTGTTAAATCACCGTATTTTTCTGGATGCTGATGGTGACGGTTTTAATATCAAGAGTGATTAAGGAAATGCTTATACCACTCATCATGAATAGGTCACCTGCGCCATTCAATGTTATCGACGATAAAGCAAGGTGAAACATTGTCGTTACCAGTTAATAACTAATCGTCTTTTTTTGCATTGAATACAGCCTCTTTAATAGTGTTGTACCGGTATTTGTGGCCATTTTGATAACGAGTTTGTCGTCGTCATAATAAAATTGCGCTTCGTTCTTTTTCTGGTATTTATTAATAACCACAAGCCGTCGGCTGTGGAAATGTTTTTTTTAATCTATCGATGACTTAAAATCATGAATATTTCAAATATATCGTTAAGACAGTTACGCATTTTTTTAGCCGTTGCCGAGCATCATGGCTTTAGCCGTGCAGGCAACATGATTTCCCTGACGCAATCTGCGATGAGTCACAGTATTGGTGACCTGGAAAATGAGTTGGGGATCCGGTTATTTGAACGTACGACCCGAGAGGTATTGTTAACGCAAGAAGGGGCTGAGTTGTCTGAGGCACTCCGTCGGGTGCTGGGGGAACTGGAAACGACACTGTGTAACACTCAAAGCCGGGCGGAGCGACGACGAGGGTTAGTTCACGTCGCCACCAGTCCGACGATTTCGGCAGGGATTATGCCTGACTGTATCGCGCAGATTGCTGAGAATTATCCGCAGGTCAATCTGATTATCCATGATCGGGTACAGCAGCAGGCGATGCAGATGGTGGTGGATGGCGAGGTGGATTTCGGTGTGGTTATCGAATCTTCCGTACCCACTGATCTGTATACCGAAACGTTTATGGAGGAACCGTTCTGTCTGGTGTTGCCCGAGAGCCACCCGATTGCACGGCTAAACCGAGTGACATGGCGTGATTTGCAAAATCAGGAGCTGGTGTTGCTGGATTATGCTTCAGGTAGCCGCCCTTTAATCGATAACGCATTGATTCGTCATGGTGTTACGCCACATGTCATTCAGGAGCTTGGGCATGTCACCACCATTTTTCGTATTTTACAGTCGGGGATTGGGGTGTCGGTTATCCCACAACTGGCGTTGTCTTCCCTTGAATGCGCAGGCCTGGCCGTGCGCCAGTTATGGCCGATGGAGAACCGACGGCTGCAATTGGTACGTCGCCGCAATCGCTCGCTGTCTACCGCCGCAACCGCCGTCTGGACGTTGGTTCAGACACTGTGTCAGGCGTAGCCTGTTAACCCGCTTTACCCATGTTAGTCAGTATTAATGGTAGATTGTTATACAATAATGAAAAAAACAGATTGATGATGGATGTGACGTACGGACAGGCAGCCTGTCTTGTCATCGGGCATGTGCTGGTTGAGTGGCCATAAAAATGCACGGTGCACCGACAGCGCTGAACCTTATCAAGGAACGGTTTACCCTATTCATTTCATTGCGCCAATATCAGAGACGGTATCAGGCTTCAGGCAGTTTCACGCTATTCAGGGCGTTGTCGCCCAGTGGTTGCGACCGCTATGGTCGGCGTTGTGCAGCAAGACGCTCTGGTGAGATGATGAATTCTCATCACAGCCAGAAGGAATAAGCAGTGTCAGCACAATGGGAACAAGAGAGCTATCAGGTTTCGACGGATCCGCGGCGGCTTGACCTGGACATCATTCATGGTTATCTCACCACCTCCAGTTGGGCCGCGGGTATCGACCGGGAAACGGTCGCGCTGTCTGTCGCCAACAGCTTGTGTTTTGGGTTGTACCACCAGGCGCGTCAGATTGGTTTTGCCCGCATGGTGACGGACTTCGCCACGTTCGGTTATCTGTGTGATGTCTTTGTCTTACCTGCACATCAGGGCGCTGGGTTAGGGCGTTTTCTGGTGGAGTGCACCATCCGGCACCCGCGGTTGCAACGCTTGCGTCGTCAGTTGCTGCTGACGTCCACCGCGCCGTGGCTGTACCAGAAAATCGGATACGAGCCTATCAATCGTCAGGACTATGCCTGGACGTTTGTTCGCAAGGATATCTACCAGCCGGGTGCGTAACGTTCCGATACCCTGAGTTCCGGGGCGCGATCGGGTTTCGGTATTAGTCCGGCGCGACCAGATTCGCCTTCATCTTCTGCAATACCCGCGCGAACTGGCGGCGTTCTTCCGCTGTTACGTCGACAAAGGCACGTTGCAGCAGCTCGGTGCGCGCCTGCGCAAAAAGACGATGGGTGTCTTCACCTTTTTTCGTGAGTAATACCACCTGTGCCCGGCGATCGGTGGGGGAAGGCTCTCGGGTGATCAACCCCAGCGTTTCCAGCTCTTTCAGCAGGCGGGCAATCTGCGCCTTATCCCTACCCATGTACTGCACCAGAAAATGCTGGCTTTGACCTGGGTGGCGGGCAATCAATCCTAATGTACGCGCCTGAAACGGGGCGAGTCCCGTTTGCGTGAGTGCGTCGCTCTCCTGTAGCCGCTGTTTAACACCGTGGATCACTTCGCCCAGCAACTCAAACGTCTGGGTATCAAGAGTGTCATGCATTAATTTGTTGACCTTATCAACTATTCGGTTATATGGTTGACATTATCAACCATGTGGCGGAGACCGCCGCCCATTTCATCACATCATGTCGCCGCAAGGATAAAACCATGCCTTATCACTATCGTATCACGCTGGAAAATCTCACCGATAATCGCGACGATAAGCCGCAAAATCGTTCACTGACGTTTGACGCCACCAATCATGACGATATTCTGGAAATTATTGAGAAAGTTCGGTCAAAAGGGATCTTACCGGACTCGGACGTCGCCGCGTTTTGCACAGGTCTAAAGCTATTTGGCGAAGTGATGATGGTCCACCGCAAAGAGCCGCTGTTTCGTGACCTGATCCCTGCTTTTCGGGATTTTATGCTGCGGCTGAAACGGGGGGAAACGGCCTGATTTATCGCGTTACGTTTCCCCGATGACATGGATGACCAGTGAAGATGAGCGAGATTCGGTGTGCTGGCTATTCGCGTAGCCTTGCTATTCGCGTAGCGGCGTACAGCTTTCTTTGTGTGCCCAGGCACGCATGGTGACATTTCAATGGGAGAACGTAATTTATGCATCAGTATGCGCTGGTAGGCGATGTCGGTGGCACCAACGCCCGTCTCGCCTTGTGTGAACTGGCAAATGGGCATCTGTCGCACAGCAAACAATATGCGGTTCAGGAACACGACAGTCTGGAAGCGGCGATTCGTTTGTTTTTGACCGAACACGCGGATCTCACCATCAAAGCGGCCTGTATCGCTATCGCCTGCCCGGTGACCGGCGACTGGGTGTCGATGACCAATCACCATTGGGCGTTTTCCATTTCGGCGATGCAGCAGAACCTGGGGTTTGATCGCCTGGCCGTGATCAACGATTTCACCGCCGTCAGCATGGCGGTGCCGGTGCTGACGCCAGAAGATGTGATTCAGCTGGGGGGCGAAGCGCCCGTGGCAGGTAAGCCGGTGGCGGTATACGGTGCCGGGACCGGGCTGGGTGTGGCGCATCTGTTACCGGTTGACGGGAAATGGCTGAGCCTGCCGGGTGAAGGCGGCCACGTCGATTTCGCGCCAAATAGCGAAGAAGAGGACATCCTGTTGCAGGTGCTGCGTCAGGAGTTGGGGCATGTTTCCGCGGAGCGTGTGCTGTCCGGGCCGGGCCTGATGAATATTTACCGCGCGATCGTTAAAGCGGATGATCGGGTGCCGGAAGCGCTGACACCGCAGATCGTGTCTGAACGCGCGCTGGCGCACAGCGATGTCGACTGTTTGCGGGCGTTGTCGTTATTTTGCGTGCTGATGGGGCGTTTTGGCGGCAATCTGGCGCTGAATCTCGGCACGTTTGGCGGCGTCTATATTGCAGGCGGCATTGTGCCACGTTTTCTTGAGTTCTTCCGTAACTCCGGTTTTCGCGGCGCTTTTGAAGACAAAGGGCGTTTTCGCGATTATCTGGCCGATATTCCGGTGTTTATGATAACGCACCCGCAGCCGGGGCTACTGGGTGCTGGTGCCTACCTGCGTCAGGCACTGGGGCAGACGCTGTAACCCGCGTTATCCACCTGCCACCTTCCGTCTGGTGGTCACGCCGTCAGGTAACCCACAGGTTGCCTGACGGCAGGTATTCCCCAGAATGGGGGTAGCGTTATTGCAGCGGTGAGGCGGGTAAAGCAACGAGTTGCGTTTCCTCTACATTTTCGATCATCGCCATCTCAAATCCCGCCATATCGGCATGAAATGCATCGCTGGACATGTAAGCGAGTGTCGTTGCCTGAATGTCCACGCCGTCGGCATAACTCACCAGCGCCACCACCTGGCGGTCATTCTCCTGCGGGCGAAAAACACCGTGCGTTTCGATGTGAAACAGTTTCAGGCTCTCAATGTGGCGATACCAGATTTCAGCGTACTGGCTGGCCGCTGCCGCCGTTTTCAATGTGTAGGTTCTTAACTGAAAGACAGACATCGTGACCTCTCCTGATTATGTGGTGAGTACGGAGTATTGATGATCTGATGTGTGGGGAATGACGCCATTTGTGCGGGAAGGATGAGCCGAAAGCGAAAAACGCACGCAATGCGCCTTGTTTGCTCTTAGGAATAATTCGGAGCAAACAAGGCCAGGCATGGTGAACGGTATTCTTGTGGACGGTATTGCTGTGGACGGTACGGCTGATGTTGTCAGCCCCGGTTTCCCGGCCAGAACGGCTCGCCCAGCGTCAGCATCAACCGGTTGGCCCAGGCAAAAAACGCGGTGGACTGAATCAGGTCGAGAATCTCCAGTGTGTCCAGCCCTTGTTCACGCAGGCGCGCCAGATCCTGTGCGTTGGCCTGCGATGGCGTGGTGGAGAGCCGGGCGGTGAAGGTGATAATCGCCTGCCAGCGTGGGTGCTGTCCGGCGGCAAGATCTTCCCCCGGTGGTACGTCAAGCAGGCGCTGTACGGCGTCATGCTGCTTCGACAGTTGGCTGGCCTTGCGGGCGTGTACCGAGGCGCAATAAATACAGCCGTTTACCTTGCTGACGGCGGCGGCAGCCAGTTCCCGGTCCTGACGCGGCAGTCCGCCGGACGTATAGAAGATGCCCTTGTCGGTGAGGGTGCGTTGCTCCAGCACCGGCAGGTTGCGGCCCAGCAAGCGGAAGTAGTCGGAATCGGTATGACCGAAACGCGCCAGAATCGCTTGTTCATCTGGGGTAAATTCCGCCAGCGGTTTGGCCGGGAGCCACGGTTCCCAGCCGAGTTCACCCTGTGTAAACGCATTCGGAGCGGTTTTGCCGCTGTTGGTCAGTGCCTGGGTATGCCAGAGACCAGCGACAGCGGCGGGAACAACGGGTGCCCGTTCTTCGGCGTGACCGGCCAGTAGTCGATAGCCGTACAGCAAGCGGCTTTGAAAACTGACAAACGCGACCAGTTGCGACAGGGTGACGATATCGTCTACTGCCCAACCCGCTTGTTGCAGTGCCTGCAAGGATTCCGGTTGTGCGGAGATGGGCTGTAATGCCAGACGTTCGGCATGTTCCAGCGCCAGGTCCAGCGCTGCGCCGGGCGCCGGGGGCGGAAAATCTGCCAGCCGTTGGGCATAAAAGTGCTGTAAACGGGCGTTCTGATGCCAGCCGCTGACCTTTTCGGCGATAAAAAAGCGCAATGCCAGCGGTAACGTGTCGCTTGTCGTCTGGCTGAACAGCGCGTCGTAGCTACCTTGCGTATGCCGGGTGGCAGCATCACGCGTCGCTCTGGCCTGCGCCAGCGGCGAATCCGGGGCAATTTCCGAAAGCGTATCCACTATATCGAATGTTGACTGTATATCGAATGTTGACTGTGTCATGCGACCTCCTGCCCGACCGGGCGGGTGTGTTTGTCTTTTACCGGCGACCAGCCCAGTGCGGGGGCAACCCGGGTGGCAATCAACTCCAGCGAGCGCAGAATATGGGCGTGTGGCGGGTCGATAGAATGTACCTGAAACGCCAGATCAGTGGTCCGCGCCAGCGAGCTGTCCGCCTGTAGTGAGGCGATGACGTCTTCCGGTGTGCCAACGTGGCTGTCGAATGAGGCGATCAGTTCCTCTACCGAGCCGTTACGTGCCGGACGGCCCAACTGCGCCAGCCGGGCAGCGGAACGTTGCAGCCCGGTTTGCGCCAGTTGCAGCGCCAGCGCCCAGTCATCGGCGACGAACACACTGCGCGAACCCATGATGCGCGGTGTGACGCCGGACGGCAGCGCCTCCAGATAGGCGTCGATCATCGGGTTTTGCAGGTCGGCCAGCGTGGCATCCGGGAAAGCCTCCGGGCGCGGCTGGGTACGGGACAGCATCAGCCCATCGCCCGCGCGACCGGCACGGATAGCGCCTTCCACGGAAAACGTGGCCTGCCATACGCGGCGATTGAGGTGCGCAGCGGCCGGATAAAGCTGATTGCCGTCAGCGCTCAGCGGTTCGCCCGCCCAGGCGGCGCGTACCTGTGCCAGATAGCGGCCCAGAATCTCGCCGCGCTGTTCGCTGTTATGGCCGAACGCGGCGAACGATGACGGCGTGCCGCCGGAGCCGATACCGACTTCCAGCCGACCGTTGCTGAGCAGGTCAAGTACGGCGGTATCTTCTGCCACCCGCAACGGGTGTTCCATCGGCAGGGTAATCACCCCAGTACCAAGCCGAATACGTTGGGTCTGCGCGGCGACTTGCGCCAGAAACACCAACGGTGACGGCAGGCCGCCTTCATCGGCGTGAAAGTGATGCTGGGCCACCCAGGCACTGTCGAAGCCCAGTTGCTCAGCGTTGATGATTTGTTCGGCGGCTAAGCGGTAACGTTGCCCGGCGGGCACGTCATCCAGCAAGCGGGTGAAAAACCCCAGACGTTTTTGAGTCATGATTAAATCCTTGGTTTATGTCCCTTAAGAGAGGTGGTGCTGACCGGGAATCGCCTCGATCAGTTCCTGGGTATAACGTTCAGCCGGTTGGGCAAAAATGCGCTCGACCGGCCCGGACTCCACCTGTTTGCCGTGGTACAGCACGGAAACGGTATCGGCTATCTGCCGTACCACGGCGAGGTCGTGGGAAATAAACAGGTAGGTCAGCCCCAGCGAGGCTTGTAACTCGTCCAACAGGCGCAGGATTTGCGCTTGTACGGTGACATCCAGCGCGGAGACCGCTTCGTCCAGCACCAGCACTTTCGGCTCCAGCACCAGCGCGCGAGCGATGGCGACCCGCTGACGCTGGCCGCCGGACAGTTCTGCCGGACGGCGTTGCAGTAGCGAGGCAGGCAGCGCCACCCGTTCGAACATCTCATGAACCCGGCTGGCCCGTTCTGTGCGGGAGTGGCGGTTAAAGTTGCGCAGCGGTTCTTCCACGATATCGAACAAGCGCTGTGACGGGTCGAGTGAGCTAAACGGATTTTGATAAACCAGCTGAATGGTCTGGCGGAATTGACGTAGCGCTTCGCCGCGCAGTGGCGTCATGTCGGTGCCGTCGATCAGAATGCGGCCGGCCGTTGGGCGCTGGAAGCCAAGAATCAGGCGCGCGGTAGTGGTCTTGCCGGAGCCGGACTCGCCGACAATGGCGTGTGTGGTGCCGGGAGCCACGCTAAACGACACCGTATCCACCGCCCTAAATCGCTGCTTATGGTCGCCCGCCAGTGGGAATTCCTGTACTAACTGTTCCACCTGTACCATCGGCTGACCGGTGGCAGGCCGGTTCAGCGCTACACGTGATGGGCGGTGAGTCAGCGAGGGGATGTTGGCCAGCAGGGTGCGGGCGTACTGGCTTTGCGGCGCACTCAGCACCTGTCGGGCTGGCCCCTGCTCCTGAATATAACCTTTCTGGAACACCAGCAGGCGGTCGGCGCGCTCGGCCGCCACCCGGAGATCGTGGGTGACGAACAAAATGGCGGTGTTGTTCTCCCGGCGCAGTTCGTCCAACAGGTCGAGAATGCGTTTTTGCACCGTGACATCCAGCGCGCTGGTGGGTTCGTCGGCGATGATCAATGCCGGTTTCAAGGCGATGGCGATAGCGATCAGCACCCGCTGTTTCATGCCACCGGAGAGCTCGTGCGGGTACTGGCTGGCGCGCAGCTCCGGTCTGCTCAGCCCGACGCGCGTTAACAGTGTCAGCGTTTGCTGGCGCAGGCTACGACGATCGCTTTTTGGGTGTAGCCGTAAAATCTCCTCCACCTGCTCGCCGATGGTTTTCACCGGGTTGAGCGAATTGCCGGGGTCTTGCGGCACCAGGCTGACCACCCGGCCACGAATGCTGTCCAGTCGTGATGGCGACCATCGGCTAATCTCGGTGCCGTTAAGGCGAATGGCTCCACGCGTCAGGCGGCCGTTGTGCGCCAGCAGGCCGATCACCGCCTGTGCGGTGGTAGTTTTGCCGGAACCGGACTCTCCTACCAGCGCCACCACTTCGCCGGACTGAATGACGAAGGACACCCCTTCCACCACCGTGCGTTCACCGTCGTCGTCACGGTAGGCGATGGCGACATCTTCCAGCTCCAGCACCGGTGTGGCCGGGCTGTGTTGTAAACTCAGCGGCAGGCTCATCGCGTTGGCCTCCGAATAGACTGGCTGATGCGATTGGTCGCCAGCACCACCGCGACCACCAGCAGGCCGGGGAAGGTGGTCAGCCACCAGGCGGTGGCCAGATAATTACGGCCTTCGGCGATAAGCAATCCCCATTCCGGCGTCGGTGGTGGTGCGCCATAGCCGAGAAAACTCAGCGTGGCGAGTGCCAGAATCGCGCTGCCGAATTGCAACGCGGCGAATGCCAGTACGCTGGTGAGGGAGTTAGGCAGAATGTGACGCCACAGCACGCCCAAGAAGGTGCCACCGCTGCCAAACGCCGCTTCAACATAATCGCTGCGGCGTACGCGCAGCACTTCCGCACGTACCAGCCGGGTAAAATTCGCCACCGACGTCACGCCCACCGCGATAGCCGCATGCAGATTGCCAAACCCCAGCAGGATGATGACGCTCAGCGCCAGCAACAAGCCGGGAATAGCCAGTAGCACATCGACGCTGCGCATCACCACCGTATCCAGCTTTCCACCCACCGCACCTGCCAGCAGCCCCAGCAGGCTACCGAGTACCAAACCCAGCGAGACGGCCACCACCGCGCCAGAGAGTGAGTGCGCCGAGCCATAGACGATACGGGTGTAGAGGTCTCGCCCCAGTTGGTCGGTGCCTAGCAGGTACGTCCCACCCGGTGCCAGCCGTTGTGCGCCCGGCACACCCTCAATCGGTGACACATGGGTAAACAGGCTGGGGAACAGCGCCCACAGCGACACTGTCATTAGCACCAGCCAGGCGAGCACCAGACCGGGTTGCGCGGCATAACGGCGCAGACGCGGTGTTTTGCGCAGCAGCGGAAAGGTGATTTTTTCCAGTTGAATGCTCGCCATATCACACCTCCAATGCGGTTTTCAGCCGCGGATCAAGCAACGGGTAGAGCAGGTCGACCAGCAGGTTGACGACCACAAAAGCGGTGGCGGAAATCAGCACGATGGCCTGCAACACGCTGGCGTCCTGCGTGTTGACCGCTTCCTGCGTTAACTGCCCCAGTCCGCTGCGGCCAAACACGGTTTCAGTGATGAGTGCACCAGCGATTAATTCGCCCAGTAGCAGACCTGCCAGCGTCAGTGCAGGCAGTACGGCGTTGCGCGCCACATGACGCCATAACACACTCTGACGACTCAGGCCTTTGGCGCGCGCCACCGCCACGAACGGTTGTGCCAGTACCTGATCGATGCTGCGCATCAATACCTGAGCAATCGGGGCGGCAATCGGTACGGAGAGTGTCAGGACTGGCAAAACTAGTCCTTCCCATTCGCCGGGATTGATCACCGAAATCCAGCCCAGCCGGAAGGAAAACACCTGGATCAATACGATGCCGAGCCAAAACGTGGGGATGGATATCAGCAGCGACGGTACGGACTGAAAGAGCTGGCGCAGCCAGGCGAATGGGGCCAGCGCCGAGAGAAACGCCAGCGTGATCGCCAGCAGCAACGCCGCACCGAACCCCAGCACCGCCAGCAGCAAGGTGGGGGGCAGGTTGGTTGCCAGTAACTCGCTGACGGGCAACCCGGCCTGCAATGACAGCCCGAAGTCGCCGTGCAGCAGGCGTGACAGTGACGCTGCATACTGGGTCAGCAACGGCACGTCGGCACCGTAGGCCTGTCGCAATTGCGCGATTTGGCTGGCGCTGAGTCCCAGCTCCGGGTTCATGAATTTGATCAGCACCGCGTCACCCGGCAGTGCCTGCAGCAGCATGAACGACAAGGTAAATGCCGCCCACAGCACCAGCAGTGCATGTCCGAGGCGTGTCGCCAGATAGGCTATGCGCATGTTTTGCCCTCCGTCGCCGATGCCCGGTTACTTATCCAGCCAGGTGTTGTAGAAACTGGGGCGTCCCACCGCCTCAAAGCCTATGCCTTTCGTGCTGGCGCGACCGGCGAACACCTGCGGCTCTTCAAAAATCGGAATCACGTATGCCTTATCGATCAGGTAGTTCTGTACTTCGCCGACCAGCTCCAGCCGTTTGTTGCGGTCGGTCGCGGAGGCGATGCCATCCAACAGGGTATTAAGGTGGGTGTCTTCAAAGGTTTGTACCTTGTCGCTGGCTCCGCCTTTTTGCAGCAGCACATTGCGCAAGGTGGGGTAATACTGGCTTTTCAGCACATCCGGGTCCGCCCGGCCCACCATGCCCGGCGATACGCCGGTTTTCAGCGGGTCGAGACTATCGACGGTTTTGGTGCCCGCATCGCCTGCCAGTACGTTCAATTTCACGCCCACTTTGGCCCACTGCTGCGCCACCAACTGCAACATCTCTTTGTTCTGCGGCTGTGGCGGCGATTCGTAGGCGGTCAACACCAGCGATTGGCCGTCTTTCTGTCGGACGCCCTGCGCACCGATTTTCCAGCCCGCGTCGTCCAGCAGACGGGCGGCGGCGGCTGGGTCGAACGTCAGCTTATCGGACAGGTTGATGTAACCGGCGGCGGTTTTCGCCAGTACCGAGGTGGCTTGTGGGTAATTATTGGAATACAGCGTCTGGATGATTTCTTTGGGGTTGGTGGCGTCACTCAGTGCCTGACGCACGCGGATATCCGCCACCAGCGGGTTATCCGGGCGGAAGTTGATACTGTTATTCACCCCGCGGGTCGGGGCGGCGTAGATCCGAATCCCCTCACTCTGCACCCGTTGTTCGTCATAGGCCTGGATCTGACGGATAAAATCCGCCTGACCGGAGACCAGTGCACCAATGCGCACACTGTCTTCCGGCGTCACCAGATAGGTGATGCCATCCAGATAAGGGCGGCCCTGATGGGCAAAATTCACCGGTGCCCAGTGGTAATCCTTACGGGCCACCAGTTTCAGTTCGCGCCCCGGTTTTTCGCTGCTGACCACAAATGGGCCGGAGCCGATGATGTGGGTCGCATCGCCTAGCTGGTTGAAATTACGGGCTAGCGTACTCAGCGACACCAGACCTGAACCGATAGCGGAGGTGCCTTGCAGGAAACCGGGCGACGGTTTTTTGAAGTAGAACTTCACCGTCAGCGGGTCGATCACTTCGCTGCGCTGGTAGTTGTTGATGACTTCGGAAATCGGCTGGTTGAGTTCTTTGTTGCCCAGCCCATAGGTGTCGAAATTTTTAGCGACGGCGTTGGCATCCAGCGGTGTGCCGTCAGAGAAAGTGACGCCAGGGCGTAACCGGAATGTGTATTCGGTGCTGTCGGCGTTAATGGTCCAGGATTCTGCAATCCAGGGTTCGATGTCCAACGTTTCCGGGTTCTGATACGTCAGCTTATCGGTGATTTGGTTGAGGATACCGCCATTAGGATAAAAACCGCCTGCGGGCGGATACAAATTGGTGTGTGGTTGTTGTTCCAGATAGATCAAGGTGCCGCCAGTTTTTGGCGCAACGTCGGCCGCCATCGCCTGTACGCCATTTCCCAGTAGTGCGAATGAAACAAGCAGACCCATTCCCCGCTTCTGTTGAGCGTTCAAGAAACCAGACATGGTTTTTTCCTTTTAGTTATCAGAGTGATGCCAGCCACTGTGCAGGTGACGTCAGGGCCGGAAAAAGGCTGTCATACAAAAGGGATACTTCCACAGGCATGGCAAAACCACAAAGTACAAAACCGGCAATAAATATCTGCTTTTGGGGTAAGTCAAGGCGGGCAGGTGAAGGGCGAACACGACGTTTTTTATTTCATAAAATTTGAAAGATATCTGCAAATAAACCCGTTTTTAACGAGCTGATAACAGGTCTATTATCACTTTCATCGAAGGCGATAACGCCTCCAGTAAAGAACACTAACCGAATACACTGTGAAGGATATAACCATGAACGCTATCAAAAATATTGCTGTAGTTATCGCACTGGCTACCGTTTCTTTCGGCTCTTTCGCGGCGACTGAAGTACAGCAGTCTGTCAGTCAGTCTGTCGGTTCTGTCAGCGCCACGGCGAATACGCTGGACGGCCTGCAGGCTAAGCTGTCTGAAAAAGCGGATGCCGCCGGTGCTAAATCGTTCCGCATCATCTCTGCCACCAGCAGCGATAACCAGTTGCAAGGCGTCGCTGAGCTGTACAACTAATAACGAGAGATATCAGACCGATATCACGCGTAACGAGAGCCGCCTTTATGAACTGCACCCCAAAAGTTGGATACCCAACTCAGTAAGGTGCGGTTTTTTTTACGTGCGTGATACCGCTTGTATGAGCTCGCAGGTTAGCGCGCTATCCGCCATGTGCTCAATCGCGCGTTTTGCCTGTGCGGGCCGGGCTGTTGCATCAGCTGGCTGTTAGCGGAAATTGAACTGCTCGAAATGCAACGCGGTCTGATCAAGGTGTTGTTGCAGGTAGCGCCGCATGCCAATGGGC
This sequence comes from Dickeya zeae NCPPB 2538, assembly GCF_000406165.1. Lineage (NCBI taxonomy): Bacteria > Pseudomonadati > Pseudomonadota > Gammaproteobacteria > Enterobacterales > Pectobacteriaceae > Dickeya > Dickeya zeae. The sequence goes on from NZ_CM001977.1 coordinate 51,381, forward strand.
CCACAGAACCAGACCCCGGCGCAGTTGTCGCTGTTCATCGGCGCGGGGTCGAGTAACCCATCACGGTCGCGTACCAGGATGCGCAGATCGATGTCTGCCTCGCGTGCCAGTGTTTCCAGCGTATCTTGGTGGATAAGGTCGCTTTCACGATTAACGCAATAAAAGAGCGTGGTGTTGCGCTGCTGTTGATGGCTGGTGCGTAGCTGATGCAGCCAGGACAGGAACGGTGTAATGCCAATGCCCCCAGCGACCCAGTAGGTTTTTTTATCGGGGTGCTCCGGCAGGGTGAATTCACCATAAGGGCCTTCCATCACCACGGATGTTCCCACTAGATTTGGGTGGTTCACCAGTGACGTAGTGTAGTCTCCCAGAGCTTTGATGGTGAGTGCCAGCGTATGGTTGTCCGCATCGTACCGGCTGACGGTAAACGGGTGTTTGCCTTCTTTCGGATCGGTGGTCAGAAAAACAAATTTGCCAGCCTGATAGCGTTGAGAAAAAGATGCCGGAGTACTGAGGGTTAATTCTAGCGTTGACTCGTTTATTTTGCTGACGGCGGTTATTTTTGCCGGAAAATGATTTTTTCTACCAATACGTCCGGCCAGCGAATAAATAATAATTAACGAAGAAATAAAACATAACACCATGCAGGCGATGCCAAATGCCGTCCAGCGCATATCGCTGTTAATCATATAAAATGAATGAAGAATGCCCAGCAGCGCGATAACCGCTCCCACTTTGTGAATGACACGGAAGTTTTTATAGGAAATCCATTTTATCAGGCTGATAGCAATAAAAAGTATCATGCAATAAAAGGATATTTCTCCCAGTTCATTCATAATGCCACGCAAGGGGTCAATCGGGTGTGGCTGGCGGCGTCCTGGTGCTATCCACTCCAGCGCGGCGGCTATTTTCGGCAATTTGGCAAAGAACCAGTGCTGCAGGGTAGCAACCCCTGCGCCGATGCCCAGCGATTTGTGGTACAGATACAGTTTATCCATGCCCCCCAGCCATTTCTCCAGAAATGCCGGATGGAGTGCCATGATAAGCAATCCAGTGATACAGAGTACGGCGATAAAACCCGTCAATTGAACCAGCATATTTCGCCAATAGATAAAGGCGGGTAAGGTGGCAATATCCGGTAAACTTAATACCCAGATGGCAAGACATGCCAGCAGTGACACGGTAATGAATTTCATGATGAAAAATCTCTGAATAATGTATGGATGTATTTTTATTTTCAGGAAAATAAATCGGTTGGAAAATATATTAGCTATAGGATATTCATGGTTTATTAAATATAAATTTTGAAGAAAGAGAAGGCTATAGCGATATCCGTAAAGTTGTGTATTTGATTATGCTGCCTCTGAGAGGAGTATTTCAAATTGTAACATTGTGGAGGTGAAATAGGGAAAAGTGCAGATTTCTCCACATTTTCATCATAATAAATAAAAGCGTGAAAATAATAATAACTCTTATTCCGTTCATTGTGCCCAATTAATAAAAATACTTATCATTGCGCATGTTTTTCCGCCTGCCTCACAGTCGTTTCTTCGACTTACCGACCTTAAGCGCAAAGATAGCGCAGCGTGCAACAAGGCGAGGCGGTGTGGCAGCGCGAGTGCAGTGAGCTGTCTGAGTCTGTCAGGTGCTGACGCTGACGTGTGTTGAAATGCACTTTGTGACAGGGCAGCGGTAGCTGCCCTGTAGGTTAATCATGATTCATGGTTATTCTGGTGAGGGACATCAGCCAATATTTGACGGCGGCCATTGCCCGCTCGTAGCGAGCAGGGCCGTTGTGTTTAGCGAGCGCAGTCTTCTCTCCGCGCCCGCTCCACCTCTTCGGCCAGAATAGCGACGCCTTGCTCGATTTTTTCCGGCTCTGGCACGTAGTTCATGCGCAGGCACTGGTGAGCATGCGGCCATTCCTGTTCCAGACCGGGGAAGAAATAATGACCCGGCACCATCAGTACGCCGCGTTGCTTCAGCCGTTGGTACAGCACCTCGGTGGTGATGGGCAAGTCTTTGAACCACAGCCACAGGAAAATCGCGCCTTCTGGTTTGTGGATCAGGCACACTTCTGGCGGCAGGTAACGACGAATAATGGCGATGGTCTGCTCCACCCGCTGGCGGTAGAACGGCCTGACCACATCGTTGGACAGCCGCAGCAGGTCGCCCCGCTGGATCATCTCGTGTGCCAGTGCCGGGCCGATGGAGCCGGGTGCCAGACTGACGATACCGTTCATGTTGCCGAGTGCTTCGATCACCTGCTCAGAACCGATAACGATACCGCAGCGGGAACCGGGCAAGCCGAGCTTGGACAGGCTCATACACAGAATAATGTTCGGATTCCACAGCGGCGTGGCATCGCTAAAGATAATGCCGGGGAACGGCACACCGTAAGCGTTGTCGATCACCAGCGGAATCTGGTGTTCACGGGCCAGCGCATCCAGATGCTGTACTTCGTCGTCGGTCAGCACATTGCCGGTGGGGTTGGTCGGCCGGGAAACGCAAATCATGCCGATGTCATCGGTGATGTGCAGTTGCTCGAAGTCAACGTGGTATTTGAACTGCCCTTCCGGTAACAGCTCAATCTGCGGGCGAACAGAGACAAACATGTCCTCATCCAGCCCGGAATCAGCGTAACCGATGTACTCCGGTGCCAGTGGAAACAGCACCCGGCGATGTTGCCCCTCATCAGTACGACCGGCAAACAGATTGAACAGGTAGAAAAATGCGCTCTGGCTGCCATTAGTCAGTGCAATATTCTGTGGTCCAATCTCCCAGCCAAACTGTTCACGCAGCAGGCTGGAGAGCGAATGCAGCAACACATCTTTGCCCTGCGGGCCATCGTAGTTGCACAGCGCATCGGTCAATTTTCCTTGATCCAACAGATCGCGACACAATTGCTGAAAATAGTCGTCCATTGCCGGGATATGGGCCGGATTGCCGCCGCCGAGCATGATGGCACCTGGGGTGCGTAACCCCTCGTTGAGGTCATCCATCAGTTGGGTAATACCAGCATGGCGGGTAAATTTGTTGCCGAAACGGGAAAAGTTCATAATTTGTCAATAAAGGGTGAAGCACAGGTAAACCGACACCTTAGCGCGTGCCTCGGGGTGGTGCAATCATGGTGGAAATATCATCACCCTGTTTTTATCCATATATTTTTGTTATGGCAGTGCATTCATCTGCTGAATCTGTTTTCTGCTTCAGCCTACTCACACCGGTTGGACACTAAATGCTGAACACGCGTCAGCTTTTAGCTGATCATGATCTCGTTTTTCATGCAATTTAATTAGGTATTCTTAATTAAAGTGTGATTTATTTTGCAAATATGTTGTGAAAAAAGAGCAGTTAATCATCTGGTGATAGCAATCACATTCTCCTGCCAGCTGGATTTGTAGTCTTTTAGCTCTACGGGCTTAATCAATTCAGCTAAAAGGATGTATGGAATGAAAAATGTACTGGCAATGAGTATCGCTTTGGCACTGGTTTCCTGGCAGGCATCGGCCCAAACCTTTGTGCTGACAGACGTTGAAAGCAGCACGGAAAAGGGAAACTGGCAGATCAGCAGCGATGCGCTGAAGATTAAGGATCAACACTTCAGCATCGAGCAAAAGGTACTGCATGGCGGACGTCAGGAAGGCAGCAAGATTCTGACTATCACCAGCCCCAACGGGCTGCAAATTACCCTGAGTCCGACCCGCGGCATGGATTTACTGCATGTCACCGGCAAAAATATCCGGCTGGGCTGGGATTCTCCGGTGGATGAAGTGGTCAACCCGAATACGATCACCCTGGAAAGCCGCAATGGACTGGGCTGGCTGGAAGGTTTCAATGAGATGATGGTGCGCTGCGGCTATGAGTGGACCGGACATCCGGTCACCAGTGACGGCATGATTTACACCCTGCACGGCCGTGCCGGTAATACACCCGCATCGAAAGTGCTGGTGGATGTGAGCGACAAAGCGCCTTACACCATCACGGTGCGTGGCTTGCTCAAGGAAAACAGCTTTAAGAAATCCAACCTCGAAACCTGGACTGAACTGCGTTACGTGCCGGGGAGCGAGTCGTTTACCATTCATGACGTGCTGACCAATAAGTCAGATTACGCGCGTGATTACCAGATTATCTATCACAGCAATTTCGGTACCCCGATTCTGGAAGAAGGGGCACGTTTCCTGGCACCCGTGAAAGAGATTTCGCCGTTTAATGACTACGCCAAGGCCGGTCTGAAAAGCTGGCAGACGTATAAAGGCCCGACTAAAGGCTTCGACGAAATGGTGTTCAACATGACGCCTTATGCGGATAAAGAGGGCAAAACACTGGCCGCACTGGTCAATCGTGCAGGTGATAAAGGGGTGTCCATCGCGTTTGATACCCATCAGTTGCCGTTGCTGACGATGTGGAAAAACACTGACACCCTGAAACAAGGCTATGTCACCGGTATCGAGCCCGGCACCAGCTATGCGTATCCGGTCACGATTGAACGCCAGCAAGGGCGGGTGAAGAAACTGCAACCCGGCCAAAGCACCACCTTCGAGCTGACTTACAGCTTGTTGAGCAGCCCGGCGGCAGTACAACAAACCGAACAGAAAGTGAAAGCCATTCAGGGCGACCGCACCACAACCTTGACGGAGAAACCGATCGCGGTGGAGTAATCACATCGCTCTTCGTGTGAAAATCCTCCTTCCCGACGTCGGGAAGGAGGGCTCCTCAATCGGCGTGCTGAACTACTTCAGCACGTCCGGATTGACGCAGTTCTCTTTAACGTCGCCACTGAGCGCGGCGATCAGGTTATCTACCGCGCAGGCCGCCATGTTGTAGCGGGTTTCATGGGTGGCGGAGCCGATGTGCGGCAGTGCCACCACATTAGGCAGCTTCAGCAGCGGTGAGTCTACCGATAGCGGTTCTTTCTCGAACACATCCAGACCAGCGGCGTGCAGGGTGCCATCGGTCAGTGCCTCAATCAGCGCCTGTTCATCCACCACCGGGCCGCGGCCAATGTTGATCAGAATGGCGCTGGATTTCATTTTCGCCAGTTGTGCCTTGCCAATCACATGGTGGGTTTCCGGCGTCAGCGGCAGGGTAATACACAGAAAATCAGATTCCGCCAGCAGGGTGTCGAGGTCGCAGTGACGGGCGTTGAAGCGGGTTTCTGCCGCATCATGACGGCGACGGGCGTTATAGAGCACCGGCATGCTAAAACCGAAGTGCGCCCGCTGAGCTACCGCCAGACCGATACGCCCCATGCCCAGAATACCAATGGTTTTATGGTGAACATCAATACCGTACCAATCTTCACCGATGTTGCGTGTCCATTCCCCGGCTTTCACGCGCTCGGCGGATTCCAACGCCCGGCGAGCCGTCATTAGCATCAAGGTCATGACGGTATCTGCCACCGTTTCTGTCAGGACGGTCGGCGTATGCATCAGCAACGCTTTTTTGTCATTTAACGCAGCAACGTCAATGTTGTCGTAACCCACTGACACGGTAGACACCGCCCGTAGTTTTGGCAGGTGGGACAGGTATTCCCGGCTGACGGTGTGCCCAGCGCCAATCAACCCTTCAGCACGCGCCAGTAACGGGTGGTCGATGGGAGGCAGGCCATCAAAAACCGAAACGCTAGCGTGTTGCTCCAGTTTTTGGCGTAAATCGTCAGGGATCTTTTTGTAGAGGATGACTTCAGGTTTCATCAGTTCACTCCGGCTGATTGAGGCGATTGTCTGACTAAAACGACAGTTACTTTTGAACGCAGGTCAGCCTGTTAGCTTCGCATATCAAGGGCAGGCCTTTGCCGTACTCATGCCTAAAAACGTTTGGGCGATTTAATGAAATATCATGATAAACAATCGGATGGTACTTGTTATTTCTTCCCGGAGGCACACGACCTGCTGCAGGCATGATGGAGGACAGGGTGGGAGACTGCAAGTCAGGCGGCGCGCCCTCTGATGGGTCAGAAGGCGCGCTCCCGCTAAAACCCTGGTATTGGCTGAAATCAGCAGCATGGCAATTCAATTGCATTGCAAACAAAGATGAAAGGATTGGCAGTCACCCATGCTTGCGGCATGAATGATATGTTATAAAGTATCATTTTGTGAGGGTAATGCAACTGTACAATAATGCAGCGACACCAAATGCGGCTATAGCGGGTGTGTTTCTATCGGGGCGGTTTCCCGGTGGCCTGAAACGTGGTCAGGGTGTGACGGCGGCGAGCAACGCCTGATCCTGCCAGTGCATAACCAGCAAGTGTGACTGGGTTTCATGCTGATAACTTTCCTGCACGGTCGTAAACCCTTGTTTGCGATAAAAGGCGCAGGCACGGTGGTTCTGCTGATACACCTCCAGACTGAGCACCGGGAAGCGATGCTGAATATGCTGCATCAGCGCCGCGCCCACGCCCTGACCATACAGGCTGTGGTGAACAAAGAGCGCGCCGACAAAGCGCTGATCCATCACGCTGATAAAACCGCCGATGCCCTGAGCATGCTCATAAATCCAGGTTTGTGAGTGGGGGATATAATGCCCGCGAACCAGTTCTTCACTTTCCTGCCAATAGTGCGCCGAGATAAACGGGTGCGCCAGCGTGGTACTTTCCCGCCATAGTGCGACCAGCGCGTCCAGGTCTTGTGGCCGATAAGGTCGAATCACAACGCCTCCGGATGACAGCAACAGTCGGTGGTATGGTCGTTTACCAGCCCGGCAGCCTGCATAAAGGCGTAGCAGATGGTGGAGCCGATGAATGTGAAGCCGCGTTTTTTCAACGCTTTCGACATGGCATCCGACACGGCGGTTTTTGCCGGTACATCAGCCAGCGATGTCGGGTTATTGACGAGCGGCTGATGGTTAACGAAGGACCAGATAAACGTCGCAAAGTCGTCCCCTTGCTGCTGCATCGCCAGCCAGGCGCGGGCATTGCGGATAATGGCTTCAATTTTTCCGCGATGGCGGATGATGCCTGGGTCCAGTACCAGCCGGTTCACGTCGTCATCGGTCATGGCCGCTACCCGGTGCGGATCAAATCCGTGGAAACAACGGCGGTAGTGCTCGCGTTTTTTGAGCACGGTTATCCACGACAACCCGGCTTGCTGGCCTTCCAGACACAGCAGTTCAAACAGCGTGCGGCTATCAGTACAGGGTTTTCCCCACTCGTTATCGTGATAATCCTGATACAGCGTATCCTGCGTGACCCAGCCACAGCGTGCCATCCTCTTCTCCTTAACTCCCAGTGGTTATTCGCCGACGATTGCTATTTAGCGGCATTGTTATTCACCCGCGTTGTTGGTATTGATGATGGCCGATTTCGGCGCACCAACCGCGTGGTGTGGCGATCATCAGCCTAAGCGTGATGTGATGCAACCCTGACCTGACAGGGCAATATGTGACATGGCGCTGGAATCACACCAAAAAAACGACAAGTGTAAAACGACAATACCGTGTAAGCGACAGGGGATGAGAATGGAGATTGAGTGGATGCTGGCCTATCTGGCGCTGGGAGCCGTGGTGGGATTTATGGCCGGATTACTGGGGATAGGCGGTGGCGGCATCATGGTGCCGGTGCTGACAGCGTTGTTCGCCGCACAAGGTGTGGAGAAAACGCATTTGGTGCATCTGGCGTTGGGAACCTCGATGGCGGCGATTGTGATCACCGCTATCTCCAGCCTGCGCACCCACCATCAACATCAGGCGGTGATATGGCCGGTGGTATGGCGCATCACACCCGCGATTTTACTGGGAACCTTCGCCGCTACCTGGCTGGCGGCGTTGTTGCCGACCCGGGCGCTGGCAATCTTCTTTTCCTGTTTTATGGCGTATGTCTCGCTGCAAATGGTGTTGAACATCAAGCCAAAACCTCACCGTCAGTTACCGGGCATGACAGGCATGTCGCTGGCCGGGCTGACTATCGGCGGTATTTCTGCACTGGTCGCCATTGGCGGTGGTTCGCTCACTGTGCCGTTTCTGACCTGGTGTAATGTACGCATCCAGCAGGCCATCGGCACCTCGGCCGCGGTGGGGTTGCCGATCGCGCTCTCTGGCGCGCTGGGCTACATGATTAACGGCTGGTCGGCGACCGGCTTGCCCGCGTTCAGCGTGGGTTATGTTTCGTTACCGGCGGTAGCGCTGATCTCGGCGGTCAGCTTCTTCACCGCGCCGGTGGGCGCGCGTTTAGCGCATCGCTTGCCGGTCGCGACGCTAAAGAAAGCGTTTGCCGGGCTGCTGCTGCTGTTGAGCCTGAAAATGCTGCATACCGTGTTTACCGGTTGATCGTTACCCGAAACGGGAAGGAAAAGGCGGCGATGGCGATAATGCTATGTCACTGAAAATGTCGCTGTCACAGAAGTTGTTGCCGCATTCTGGCTGTATATCTTGCACTCAGAGGGTATACTGGCGGCTTCATTGTAAAAACCACTTGTATCGCGTGCGAATCCAACATGCAAAAGTTTGATACCAAGACCTTTCAGGGCCTGATCCTGACATTACAGGATTACTGGTCGCGTCAGGGCTGCACCATTGTCCAACCGTTGGACATGGAAGTCGGTGCCGGCACTTCTCACCCTATGACCTGCCTGCGTGCGCTTGGCCCAGAGCCTATCGCCGCCGCTTATGTGCAGCCGTCCCGCCGTCCTACCGACGGCCGCTACGGTGAGAACCCCAACCGCCTGCAACACTACTACCAGTTTCAGGTGATCATTAAGCCGTCGCCGGACAACATTCAGGAACTGTACCTCGGTTCGCTGAAAGAACTGGGCATGGACCCGACCATCCACGACATCCGTTTCGTGGAAGATAACTGGGAAAACCCGACGCTGGGTGCCTGGGGTCTGGGCTGGGAAGTGTGGCTGAACGGGATGGAAGTGACCCAGTTCACCTATTTCCAGCAGGTCGGTGGTCTGGAGTGCAAACCGGTAACCGGCGAGATTACTTACGGCCTGGAACGTCTGGCGATGTACATTCAGGGCGTGGACAGCGTCTACGATCTGGTGTGGAGCGATGGCCCGCTGGGTAAAACCACCTACGGCGACGTGTTCCATCAAAACGAAGTGGAGCAATCGACTTATAACTTCGAATACGCCGATGTGGATTTCCTGTTTACCTGCTTCGAGCAGTATGAAAAAGAAGCCCAGCAGTTGCTGGCGCTGGAAAAACCGCTGCCGCTGCCTGCTTACGAGCGCATTCTGAAAGCCGCCCACAGCTTCAACCTGCTGGACGCGCGCAAAGCCATTTCCGTGACCGAACGTCAGCGCTACATCCTGCGGATCCGTACCCTGACCAAAGCGGTAGCGGAAGCCTATTATGCCTCTCGTGAGGCACTGGGCTTCCCGATGTGCAATCGTAAACAGAGCTGAGAGGCAGCGATGACAGATAAGACATTTTTGGTGGAAATCGGCACCGAAGAGCTGCCACCGAAGGCTTTGCGTACCCTGGCGGAATCTTTTGCCGCCAATTTTACCGCTGAACTGGACGCCGCCGGGCTGGGTTACCAGTCGGTCGATTGGTTCGCGGCCCCGCGCCGTCTGGCACTGAAAGTGGCCGGTTTAAGCGCGTCCCAGCCGGACAGGGAAGTAGAAAAACGTGGTCCAGCCATCGCGCAGGCGTTTGACGCCTCCGGCAACCCGACCAAAGCCGCAGAAGGCTGGGCACGCGGTTGCGGCATCACCGTCGAGCAGGCCGAGCGCCTGACCACCGACAAAGGCGAGTGGCTGTTATTCCGCGCACACGTGAAGGGCGAAGCGGCACAAACGCTGCTGCCGGGCATGGTCAGCACCGCGCTGGCGAAGTTGCCTATTCCGAAACTGATGCGCTGGGGCGATAACGACACCCAGTTTGTGCGTCCGGTGCATACCGTGACCCTGTTGCTGGGTGATGAACTGATCCCCGGTACTGTGCTGGGTATTGATTCCGGGCGTACCCTTCGCGGTCACCGCTTTATGGGTGAGCCAGAATTCACGATTGATAACGCTGATCAGTACCCGCAGATTTTGCAGGAACGTGGCAAGGTCATCGCCGATTACGACGCGCGTAAAGCCAAAATCAAGGCTGATGCCGAAGAAGCGGCGCGTAAGATTGGCGGCAATGCTGATCTGAGCGACAGCCTGCTGGAAGAAGTTACCTCGCTGGTGGAATGGCCGGTGGTCCTGACGGCGAAATTTGAAGAGAAATTCCTGGCGGTACCGGCGGAAGCGCTGGTGTACACCATGAAAGGCGACCAGAAATACTTCCCGGTTTACGACAACGACGGCAAGCTGCTGCCGAATTTCATTTTTGTCGCCAATATTGAATCGAAAGATCCGCAGCAGATTATCGCCGGTAACGAGAAGGTGGTACGTCCGCGTCTGGCTGACGCCGAGTTCTTCTTCAATACCGACCGTAAAAAGCGCCTTGAAGATCACCTGCCGCGTCTGGAAACCGTGCTGTTCCAGCAACAGCTGGGCACGCTGCGCGACAAGACTGACCGTATCGCGGCATTAACCGGCTGGGTGGCTGAGCAGATCGGTGCCGATGTCAATCACGCCAAACGTGCGGGTCTGCTGTCTAAATGCGACCTGATGACTAACATGGTGTTTGAGTTCACCGATACTCAGGGTGTGATGGGGATGCACTACGCCCGTCACGACGGTGAAGCTGAAGATGTGGCCGTCGCGCTAAACGAACAGTACCAGCCGCGTTTTGCTGGCGATGAACTGCCGTCCTCACTGGTCGCTTGCGCGCTGGCGATTGCCGATAAAATGGATACCCTGGCGGGTATTTTCGGTATCGGTCAGCACCCGAAAGGCGATAAAGATCCGTTTGCACTGCGCCGTGCCGCATTGGGTGTGTTGCGCATCATCGTGGAAAAACGCCTGCCGCTGGACTTGCAAACCCTGACCGAAGAAGCGGCGCGTTTGTATGGCGACAAGCTGACTAACGCCAACGTGGTCGACGATGTGATTGAATTCATGCTGGGCCGCTTCCGTGCCTGGTATCAGGAGGAAGGTCACAGTGTTGACACCATTCAGGCGGTGCTGGCGCGTCGTCCGACCCGCCCGGCGGATTTCGATGCCCGTGTGAAAGCGGTGAGTCATTTCCGCACACTGGAGCAAGCCGAAGCGCTGGCGGCAGCCAACAAGCGTGTCTCCAACATTTTGGCGAAGTCTACCGAAACGCTGAACGGCAGCGTGCAGGCGGCGTTGCTCAAAGAGAAGGAAGAAATTCAGCTGGCGACCTATGTTACCGCGCTGACCAGCAAGTTGGCGCCGTGGTTTGCCGAAGGGCGTTATCAGGAAGCGCTGGCGGAACTGGCGCAGTTGCGTGAATCAGTCGATAACTTCTTCGATAAGGTGATGGTCAACGCTGATGACGCGCAGGTGCGTATCAACCGCCTGACGCTGCTCAACGAACTGCGTAACCTGTTCCTGAAAGTAGCGGATATTTCGGTGTTGCAGTAAACACCGGGATAATCAGCGCAGAGCGCGCTGTGTATGCAAAAGCCTCCTCTGTGGAGGCTTTTTTGTCATTGGGAATTGCTAAACTGGGCTGATGTTATCTGATATTTCCTGAATAACTTTTTCTACCCATGAACAAAGTGTGTACTGATGGTAGACAGGTTCCGGTACGGGTTGGTAAGGGGTATGGATAAAACCTTGTGGAAGGTATCCATCTTGATCCAGAACACATATATTCTGTGGATTATAAAAATCATAACTGGTGATATGCGAATTCGTCGTAATCAACTTACGCTGATAAGCCATCGATTCATAGGCACGGAATGAGAGTCCTGTCTGTTGGCCTTGTAGAATATCCAGAATTGCGCGGGAGTTACTAATCTCATGGGCTAGTTCAGCACCCAGCAGTAATTTTTCTGAGGTCTTTATTCTGTTGTCTTTTATATATTCTGGCTTTCCTGATTCCCCAATATAAAAAATAACATTGGATTTAAGGCAGGGGTTTTTATCAAGAAAATTGGCGACTTGCTGGTATCTCTCCGGCGTGAAACTCATAATAGAGAAAATATCATACTCACACGCCTGATAAGGTATCGTGCTTTTCCAGGAAGGATCAATATAATTGGTGATTTTGGTGAAGTGAAATTGCTCACAATCTTCACTATCGAAACTGAGTATGTGATCGAATTGATTCAGATGCAATCCATTGGCAGGGGCTTTTTTCAAGCCATCCCACAATGTGGCGACGAGCTTTCTACCATGCTGACGCAATATTGACAGGTGCTGCTCATTGAACAAGTTAGGTTCCGTCATAATAATGGCATCGAATGGCTCCCTGCCAATAAAGAAATTGTGTAAGCCCAGTTTTATTTGATTATCAATAACAAGGTTTTTGTAATTTTTACCGGTTATCGTTTCGTAGGTTTTCGCAATGGATTTATGGTGTGAATCAAAATAGCTAAATGTTGATAGATCAGAATGATCAATATGGATAACGTCGTGCCCCTGGCGTTTCATCTCTGTCACGATTGGTGTGGCTAAATTAGCCCAATCCGGGCAAATAAATAACAAACGCATAATGCCGTTATCCTCGGGGTAATTATTTATGGCTCGAGCTGGGGCTCAAACGTTGGAAAATATAGCATTAAATATTGGTCTGTGTCCCGCGATTATGTCGGTTTCTGGTCGCCTCTTGTCAGGCTGCTGCGAGCTGGAACAAAGGGGAATGGGGGGACGTGGAGTAGTACCTGTGAGGGGGTTGTTGTAATAAAAGAAGAACGGCCAGTCATGCTGGCCGTTCTTTGTTGAGTCAGTGAGTCATGACGTCGTATGGGCTGGCGTTATCAGGCCGGGTCGTGCTTTTTGGCAGCCAGCGACAGGCCATCACTGAGCCGGAACAGGTGCAGGCGTTCAGCCGGTAACGCCAGCATCAGCAAATCGCCTTCGGCGACACGGAGGTTGTCCGGCAGGTGTAAGGTGGTTTTGCTGTCGTTGCCTTCAATATGCCCATACATATAGGTTTCTGTGCCAATCATTTCCGCGTAATCCACCCGGAAAGGCAGCGCCTGTTTATGCGTGGGGTCTAATTGCAGGTGACTTGGGCGGATGCCAAGTTCGATGGCCATGCCAGGCTCCGCCAGTTCCGGATTGACCGTCAACGTCAGCGGGGGGAAGGCATCGATAGCAATCGACGCCTGATTGCCTTGTAATGCCGTAATGGTTCCCGCGTAAAAATTCATTTTTGGCGAGCCGATAAAACCGGCGACAAAACGGTTTCTGGGGTGATGGAAGAGCTCCAGCGGCTTATCGAACTGCTCCACTTTACCAGCATTAAGGATCGCGATGCGATCCGCCATCGTCATGGCTTCTATCTGATCATGGGTAACGTAAACGATGGTACTTTTGAGTCGTTTGTGCAGTTTGATGATTTCCGAACGGGTATCCACCCGCAAAGCGGCATCCAGATTGGATAAGGGTTCATCGAACAGAAACACGCTGGGGTTGCGTACAATGGCACGGCCGATGGCCACGCGCTGGCGCTGACCGCCGGAAAGCGCGCGCGGTTTTCTGGTCAGATAGGGTTCTATCTGTAGCATGCGGGCGGCTTCCTGCACGCGGGCCTGGATATCGGCTTTGGACATACGGGTGTTTTCCAGGCCGAAAGAGAGATTCTGCGCGACCGTCATGTGCGGGTAGAGGGCGTAGGACTGGAACACCATCGCGATACCGCGATCGCTTGACGAAACCTGCGTGACGTCATGGCCGCCAATGGCAATGCTACCGGACGTGCAGTCTTCAAGACCGGCTATCAACCTGAGCAACGTCGATTTTCCGCAACCGGAGGGGCCGACGAAAACCACAAACTCGCCGTCTTTAACATCAAGGTCGACCCCCTTGATGATTTGCGTGTTACCGAAGGATTTCGTGATATTTTTTAGCGTAAGTTGTGCCATCAGATCGTTCCGTCCACCGCTCATTGTTGAGAGACGCTGGTAACCGATGTAAACCCGATCGGCTACCGGAGTGGATGACATCATGACGGAGCTCTATTTAGTTCGTCAATATGTCGAACTAAATAATTAAAAAAATGTGACATCAGGCAGTAATGGAGAAAATCACTTATAATTTAGTTGGTTACGATAGTTTTTTCTTATCGCTACGTTGAGGATCGCCATCAGCCAGCGGTTAGATTGGAGCATCTCGGGCAAGAAAAGCGCATTTTCCCGCGTGACCTGGCGGTTGCCTCAACTCTGCCATGCCGGAGTGATTCTCAGACATGGCAGGTCGAATCAGATGTGCTTTGGCAAGGAGATCTGCCGCGATAACTCTGGTAAGCCAAAAAGAGAATTATGTAGTTTATTCAATGAAATGGCTACAGCTCCAGTGAGCACTGACTGTGACCCGAGGGTACTGGACTTGAGCTGGATTGGGTGAGGCGAGCAGTTGTTCAGGTAAAAACGAATGCGCTCGGTCAGTTCCGGGCGGATGCCAATATTACCGCCAATGATAATGCTTTCAGGGTCAAACATCAGTGACACCGACAGGACCAGTAAGGCGGCGGTACGGGCGGTTTCTTCGATGGTCACGATGGCGGCGGGCTCTTTGTCGGCGTAACGGCTTAGAATCTCCCGTACCGGCGTATTGGCACCACCGCCTGCAAAATGGTAGCGCTTGCTGATGCCTGCGGCTCCCAGTACCGATTCCAGCGTCCCTTGACGGAGACTCTCTGACGTATAGGCATCGCCGCCCAGCGGCAGATAAGAGATCTCCCCGGCCGCACCCATCGCGCCGCGCAGCAGAATCCCTTCCAGTATCAGCCCCAGACCAATCCCGGTACCCAGCGAAATGAAGGCCAGTGAGTGATCATCTTGCCCACATCCCCGCCAGTATTCGCCGATGGCGGCGGCATTGATGTCGTTTTCGATCAGCACTTCACAGCCAAAAGCCTGCTGCATGCTGTCTCGTAGCGCGAAGCCGCTCATATTTTTCAGGTTGGGTGCCATATCCAGCGTGCCAGTTTTCTGATTGATCACGCCGGGAATAGCGACACTGACGCTGTGCAACTTGCGTTCGTCTATCTGCTGCTGAGCCAGCAAATCCTTTTTCAACTGGCACAGGCGATTGACCAGGTTGATGCCGCCCGAGTTATCGTTTTCCTCTTCGTAATGCGCTATTTCGTTGCCGCGGAGGTTAACCAGACTCAGCCGGATGCTGGTAGCACCGACGTCCATACCCAGCACGTAAGCCAGATCGTCGGCGATTTCATAATTCATGGCGGCGCGCCCGACCTTACCTGATTCGAGCCCACAAGGGCGAACCCACCCCCGCTCTTCCAGGATTAGAATCACTTCAGACATGGTCTGCTTGGATAGCCTGGTCGCTTTCGCCATCGCCGCGCGGGATGCCGGTCCCGCATGCAGCAGGTACTCCATCACGGCACGGACGGATATCTGGCGAAGAACTGGAACATCATTTTCTATTTCAATCACTTATTTGTTCTCAATCATTCATCGGGACGGTATTGAATCAGGAAGCGTGATCACCAGAGATGCCTGCATATTATGCAATAAAAGTGTTATCCCGCTCTCGTTTCTGTTCATCTGCCAGAGAAAATTATTATTTGACTCATGGTTCATGTTGACGGTATTCACCGGAAAGGATATTAATTCGTAAGGTTGATGAACTAATTATAGCAGTTATTGATGGCAGTAATCCACGTCGGAGAAAAAGGACGTTATATGGCGAACTCGCAGCCACTTGGTAAAACTCTTGCAAACGCGCTTTCTCAGTTGGAGCGTCTGTCGCTGGAAACGACTTCCGGCTGGGCTGCCGCCCTCGATATTGCGCCGGGGAGTGTGCAGAATTTAATGAATTTTCTGGAAAAACAGCACATTATCCAGCAGAAATCACCGGGTGTTGAATTGCACCCGCAGTCGCCTGTGGTGATTGGTTTTGATCTGGGCGGCACAAAAGTCA
Organism: Dickeya zeae NCPPB 2538; assembly: GCF_000406165.1. Taxonomy (NCBI): domain Bacteria; kingdom Pseudomonadati; phylum Pseudomonadota; class Gammaproteobacteria; order Enterobacterales; family Pectobacteriaceae; genus Dickeya; species Dickeya zeae. The sequence goes on from NZ_CM001977.1 coordinate 67,280, forward strand.
ATGGGTGGCTGACAACGTTGAGCGGCGAGGTATTGGCGCACACGTCACAGCCTACCGCTAAAGGTGATGAACAGGCGGCACTGCAACAGATGTCATCGCTGGCGCAGGCACTACTGCAACAGGCACATATCGCACCGAACCGCTTGAAACAAGTCGCTATCGGTATTCCCGGTTCAATCGATAAGCAACGCAATGTACAGCTTTCCCCTAACCTGCGCCTTCCTGCCCGCTTACCCAACCTGTTTTCTCTGCCTGATGGGCAGTCGTGCCCGGTGGTATTCGAAAATGACGTTAATCTGGCGGCATTGGGGGAATATCACTATGGGCATGGCAAAGGCAGCGACTCGCTGGTGTTTATCGCCTTCGGTACCGGTGTCGGTATGGGGATTATCACACAAGGCAGCATCATCAGTGGACACAACGGTATGGCGGGGGAAATCGCCCTATTACCGTTGAGCGCAACACCTTACGACGACGCCAAAATTTCCGTCGGCGGGGTGTTTGAAGATCGTGTCAGCAGCAGCGCGATTCGCCAGCGCTATCAGGGTGGCGGGACTGAGGTTATCGATATTTTCCGCCGGGCAGAACAAGGGGATGAGCAGGCGCGTACCGTGCTGGAAAACACCGCACAGATTGCCGCGTTGGGCGTGGCTTCAGCCGTGAGTTTGCTGAATCCTGAGTGGCTGGTGTTGGGCGGCGGAATTGGTGCGAGACCCGCGTTTCATGAGCGTGTTCGTCAGCATGTACAAACATTGCTGCCGGTGCCGGTTCAGTTGGTCGGCAGCGCCTTGCTGGATGAGGCGGGAGTGGTCGGCGCCGTGCATCTGGCCAGAGAACACTGCCTGGCCGCATTAGCCTGGCATGATGTGAGGGAAGCGGTATGAATAGCAATAACATTTCGGTATCGCCATCAGAATGGGTATTGAAACCCCAATCGGACGGACAGCTGCTCAGCACGGCCGCGCCGTTACTGCCTTTTATGGCACGGCGCATACAAGGGTCATTCTCTGGCGAAGAAGGCATCGTGCAACTGGCCCTGTGGGGTAGTGGCACGCTGGGACGCCTTCATGTCGCGCCGTTTAGCGGGCCTTGTACCTTCGCACCCAATCGTCTGCTGAGTGAAACACAAGGCTTTTATGTGGCGCAATCTCAGCCTGTAGTGCTGCTCACGCAGACTTCGTTTCTGCGCTTTTATCCGGCGAAAAGACGTGCCTGGTGGGATCAGCAGGCTGGGCGAGCCTTGCGTGAGAAGCAAGGGACGCAGCAGCGTTGGGTACTGCCCTGGGGGGTGGTGATTGTCGAGCAACGCGATAACGATGTACTGATCGCCGCCGGTAACGATGATGCGGAAGCGTTGCGCGGTCTGTCGCTCAGCACAGAGCAGATCAGGCTGGAGGCGCAGCGTTATATCGATGACTGCGACCAGTTGCCACAGGCGCAACCGCTACTGCGTAGCATGGTGCAACAGAGTTTGCATGCCGCGTTGTCGAGCATCCGTTACGACCATACCGGGAAGTTTGCCGGGCTGGCCGCAGGAATGGACTACAGCGCCCCAGCCCGCACGTATTATCGCGACGGTTACTGGACGTTGCAGGCGTTGCTGCCATTACAGCCGCAGATTGTGCTGGAGGAAATCCACCTGATGGCGGCAGGGTTGCAGCCGACCGGTGAAGCGCCGAGCGGGGTTATCCTCAATGGTCCCGGTTTGTCAGCCGCCTGGGAAGACGCACGACGCCATAACCCCGCCGTCAAAGAAAACCACAGCCGTCCGCAAGACTGGTGGAGTGACCATTTTGACAGCCCATTGTTCTTTATTCTGACGATTGCCGACTACGTGCGGGTCACGGGGGATGCGTCTCCCTGCGAGCAGTACTGGGCGCAGATCGCCACCATCATTACACGTTACGAAGGCTTTATTCTCCATGAGGATGGCCTGCCGCAGAAACCGTCGCACAACGACCGGGACTGGGCGGATAACGTCTACCGTTTTGGCTATGTTGCCTACGATCTTGGCCTGTGGTTTGGCGCGGTTAACGCGGTGGCGCAATGGGCGACAGAGCGCGATCCGGCGCTGGCACAGCGTTGCGCACGTCTGGCGTCTCAGGCGTCCCGCCACCTTGACGCCGCGTTATTACAGCCGGATGGCCATTACGCGGATTATGGTCGTCCGGGGGAATTTATTGAAGACCACCTCACGCTCGATAGCCTGACGTTGCTGCGCTACGGCGCGGTGGATGCCGGGCGTGCCGAGGCGGTGTTGCGTCGGGTTCAGGCCCGGTTGGAGAGCCGTCATAACAGTGAACAGCGTTATGGCGACTGGGGGGTGTTGTGCGCGTGGCCGCCGTTCAAACGCCGCAGCGATACACGTGCCAAGTCGGCCTTTGCCCTGCGTTATCACAATGGCTCTGACTGGCCTTATCTGGATGGGTTGTACGCCGATACGTTGTTGCAGTACGGCATATCGGGCAGTGAATACCCGCTGACACGTTGGTGGATGACCTGCCTGGAACAGGGATGGGCCGGTGCGGTGGAGTACTTCTCACCGCCGTTTGGCCGGGGATCGTTATTACAGGGGTGGAGCAGTATGCCGGCTGCGGTGGTGATGAAGTATCGTCATCACTTTGACGGCGGACAGTAATCGCAGCGTAGTTTGACTGTGTGATGCAATAACATTGATCAGGAAACACATCATGAAGAAAAAGACTGTTATCGCAGTACTGGCTGGTGCTATGACGCTTGCATGTTCATCATTGCAGGCGGCCGAGTTGACGATCATGTGGTACGAGACGGATAAAAATGAATCCACCGTACTCAAGCAGCTACTGAATGAATATACGCAGCAGCATCCGCAGACCACCTTTAATCTGCAACTGGTTCCTTATGATAATGTGATCCAGAAATTCCGCCAATACGCTGCATCGGGCTCCGGTATGCCGGACATCTCCAAAACGTCGTCGATGGAGGCAGTCATTCGCCCCTATCTGGTCGATTTCAATCAATATTTTGGCAAAGACTACCTGAATCAGTACATCAAAGGATGGGCGGACGGTGCCAGACTCGGCGATAAAGCGATAGCGGCTCCGCTGTATGTGACCTCCACCGGGCTGTTGCTGAATGCCGATGCCTTCAAGAAAGCGGGCGTACCCCTGCCGGATGTACAGACCGGTTGGACGTGGGAAGAGTTCCTGCCGAAGATTAAAGAGGTCGCACAGAAAGCCCATGTCCGCTATCCGCTGGTGTGGGACGTTTCCGCCAGCCGTTGGATCATCCACGAATACCATTATGGCAACCATGTTTTTTCCACCGAGCCGCCGTATAAAGTGGTGATGGATAAACAGAAAGCGGCCAAAACGTTGGCGGATTTCGTGAAAATCGCCGATGACTACATGCCGCGTGGGCAGTGGTCAGGCTCCAGTTCGGATAACCCGAAAGAGCTGTTTATCGGTGGGCAGGCCGTGGCCTGGATGACCGGTAGCTGGCAGTTAAGCTCGCTGGCGCAACGCGCCAAATTCGACTGGCGTGCTGGCTATACCCCACGGGGTACGGTGAAATCCAGCGTGTACGGCGGTGAATACGTGGTGGCGTTCAACACCAGTAAACACCTCGATGAGTCTACCAGTGTGATCAAATGGCTGACTTCGCCGGATGTCCTGAAACGCCTTTCCGTTCCGATCGGTATGATCCCGGCCACCTTGTCCGATGAGCCGGTGAAATATGAGGATCCGAAAATCAGCCAGGCGATGGCGCTGATGCAGCATGAACTGGTGGAAAGCCCGGCTTATGCGGCGGCGGATCAGGCCAATGAAGCGATGCAGTTCGTCTGGGCACCAATGAAAGACGCGGTTATGCAGGCGGTGACTCATCAGATAACGCCGGAGCAGGCCATCGAGAAAATCATGAAGGCCGCCCAGGATGGATTAGGGGCCTCTCAATGAAAGTGATGAATCCGGAGTCGGCCAGTCTGGCAGTCATGTCACAAGGTTCGGGAGTGTTTACTCGTCGTCTCAGGAAGTACTGGCCTTATTTGTTGATATTGCCGTCGTTTGGGTTGTTGCTGTTGTTCACCTTCTATCCATTACTGCAAGGGTTTTGGATGTCGGTATTTCAACGTGGCGTGGTGGTGTTGCCTCAGGTCGCCAGCACGCAGCCTAAATTCGTCGGGATCGATAACTTTATCCAGGTATTTACTGACCCCGAATTTCAGCACGTGCTGCTGCGCACGGTGGTGTTTGTGGTATTTGCCGTGCCGCTTAATCTGGTCATCGCTCTGTGTATGGCGCTGTTGTTAGCGCCCCAGGTGCGGGGATTCGGACTGGCGCGAACCATCGTCTTTTTCCCGTCGATGATAAGCCTGCTGACCATCGGCATCATGTGGAAATGGCTGTTTGGTTATAACTCTGGATTAATCAACTATGTACTGAGCCTAGTGGATATCAGCCCGGTTCCCTGGCTACAGCAGGAAACCATGGCGCAGATTGCGGTGGTGATTGTGTGGGTGTGGGCCAGTGCGGGCTTCAATATGATGATCCTGCTGGCAGGTTTAACGGCTATTCCGGAGGATTTGTATGAGGCCTCCCGTATGGATGGAACCAGCCGCTGGCGTACCTTCTGGCGCATTACCCTGCCACTGCTGCAACCCAGCGTAGTGGTGGTAGTGGTGCTGTCATCGATAGAAGCCTTCAAGGTCTACGAACTGGTGATTTCGCTGACGGGCGGTGGGCCGGGACGTGCCACCGTCTATCTGATTCAGACCATTTATGAGAACGCCTTCATGCAACCGGCGACAGCAGGGGTTGCAGCGGCACAATCGGTGGTGCTGTTCGTGATTTTGTTCGCGCTGTCGGTCATCCAACTTCGTCTGTCGAGGAGTTTCAAATGAAGGGGTCATCTCTGCTGACGCGCTGGATAATCATTGGTTTCATGCTGCTGTTTTTCCTGTTGCCGCCAATCTGGATTTTTTCCAACGCGCTGAAGTCGGTCGATGAGATTTTCGCCTGGCCGCCATCGCTGTGGCCGGAAAACGCGACGCTGGAGAATTTTGTCGATGTGTTCGTCAACACCAACTTTGTTCATACGCTCGGCAACTCCTTTTTCGTTTCCGTCCTGTCATCGCTGCTGTCGGTCACGATCAGCGTCATGGCGGGCTATGCGCTGGCGAAATTCCGGTTTCGGGGGGATACGCTGGTTTTCATGGTCATCATGTGTGCGCTGATGATCCCGCTGCAGATTATCCTGATTCCGATTTTCCTGCTGCTGCGTGACCTGCATCTGCTCAATACGCTGTGGGGGGTGATTATCGCGCCGGCGGCGACGCCTACCGGGGTGTTCCTGATGCGGCAGTATATCCGCAACATTCCTGACAGCCTGCTGGAAGCGGCGCGTCTGGAAGGCACCGGAGAGTGGCGAATTCTGTGGCGTATCGTGGTGCCGCTGTCGTTACCGGCAATCGCCACACTGGCGGCCTTTACCTTCGTCTGGCGTTGGAATGATTTTCTGTGGCCGTTTCTGGTCATCAGCGACCAGAGCCAATGGACGGTACAACTGGCGCTGGCCAGTAACGTCGGTCAGTTTGATATCAACTGGCCGCGGCTGTTGGCGATGTCGGCGATGGCGGTATTGCCGATGCTGGCGATTTTCCTGGCGCTACAACGCTATTTCATGAACGGATTGATGGCGGGTGCGACCAAGGAGTAAGTAGTAAGTGGCGTCCGCTTGATGCAGTGATATGAAATAACCCCGCACGCTAGCAACGTGCGGGGTTATTGTATTCATGTCTTAGTGGATCGGTTTTACTGCTGAATGCTCTACCGATTAATGTTTGACCGGTCAATGTATTACTGATCAATGTATTACCGGTTAATGCTCTGCCGGTTCGATCACCATCAGTAACTGCCCGGCCTGCACCTGATGCCCTGCCTGACGGTGCAACGTATGAATAATACCGTCGACCGGTGCGGTAATCGGGATTTCCATTTTCATCGACTCCAGAATACCGACGATTTGCCCGGCGCTGACGTTATCGCCGGGGGCGGCAAGCCATTGCCACACACTCCCTGCCACCTGACTTTCCACACCGTAACCGTTCGCCGGGATCACTTCATCGTCGCTGACCGTCTCTTGCAGGCTGCTATCGAAGGTGAACTGGCCGTCGGCGCGCCAGCGTGCCAGCTCTTCGTCGAAGGCCTGCTGGCGCTGTTGCTGGAAGGCATCGATAGCGGGTTGCTGTTCAGCCAGCATGTGCTGGTAGTCGGCGAGGCGAAATTCGCCCTCTTCGATACGCAACGGATAATCTCCCCACGGGAAGCGTTCGCGGATAGCCAGCAGCTCCTGCGCGCTGACCGGATAAAAGCGAATCTGATCGAAAAAGCGCAGTAACCATGGCTGACGAAAGACATCGGTTTGCCGATCGCGATTCCACATCTGTAACGTACGGCCCACGAACTGATAGCCGCCGGGGCCTTCCATACCGTATACACACAGATACGCGCCGCCGATGCCGACCGAGTTTTCCGCCGTCCAGGTGCGGGCTGGGTTGTACTTGGTGGTGACCAGCCGATGGCGTGGGTCGAGTGGGGTGGCGACGGGGGCACCGAGGTAGACATCACCCAGCCCCATCACCAGATAATGGGCGTTGAAGACGATCTCTTTGACCTGATCCACCGACTCGAGCCCGTTGATACGGCGAATGAATTCGATGTTGCTGGGGCACCAGGGCGCACCGGGTCTGACCGATTGGGTATAGCGGGTGATGGCTTCGCGGCAGGCGTCGTCATCCCAACTGAGCGGCAGCCAGACGGTGCGGGAGGGCACGGCGGCGTGCCGCAGGTCGCCGAGGGCGTCGTCCGCCTGTTGCAGGTGTGAGAGCAGCGTGCTGCGCGGGCAGAGCAGGCTGTCGAAATGGATTTGCAGCGAACGAATGCCCGGTGTCAGTTCCTGCACACCCGGCAGCGGGTGCTGTTCCAGCCACTGCATCAACGCGTGTACGCGAAAACGCAACGCGATATCCAGCCGGTGCTCGCCGTATTCCAGCAACAGGAAACGATCGCCTGCGGCGAGGCAGGTTACCGAAGGTCGCTCGTCCTGCGCCGTGTGGTGGTACAGCACCGGTGACGGGCAACATGGCGTGAGAGCAGGCTCGGCGGCAGGGCGACCGGCAGAGATGGCGCATTCCGCGGCGCACGCCAGCTCGTCCGCCTGTTCCAGCGTGACCGGAATAAAACGGATGCTGTCGCCTGCTTTGAGCTGGCCCAGTTTCCACAAGTCAGCGTGGATCACCGTAGCCGGGCAGACGAAGCCGCCCAGTGACGGCCCATCCGGCCCCAGAATCACCGGCATATCGCCGGTAAAGTCGACGGTGCCGAAGGCGTAGGCGTTGTCGTGGATATTGGACGGGTGCATACCGGCTTCGCCGCCGTCGGTTCGCGCCCACTGGGGTTTGGGGCCAATCAGCCGGATACCGGTGCGGCTGGAGTTGTAATGCACCTGCCAGTCAGCGGCGAAAAAGGTGTCGATGTCTTGCGCGGTAAAATAGTCTGGTGCGCCGTGTGGGCCATAAATCACCCGCAGCGACCAGTGGGTATTCCAGTCAGGCGCGGGTAATACGGCGTCTGACGTGGGTAACGCCGGGGCGGCCAGATGCAGTACGTCGCCTGCGCGCAAGGCCCGTCCGGCATAGCCGCCGAACTTGCCGAGCGTGAAGGTGCTGCGGCTACCCAGATAGGTCGGACAGGCCAGGCCGCCGGCCAGCAACAGATAGCTGCGGCACCCGGCACCCTGAATATCGCCGAGCGTGAGCGTTTGTCCGGCGCGGGCGTGATGAACGCGTCCGCCGTCGAGGGTGGTGTTATCTAACCGGATGTCGATGACAGCGCCGGTCACCACGAACGCGCAGTCATGATTGAAACGCAGGGTTGGCCCACGTAGGGTGATCTCCAGCCCGGCGGTATCGGCCGCGTTGCCCAGCAACTGATTGCCGAGCCGGAATGAGTGGGTATCGAAGGGGCCGGAAGGCGGTACACCGACGTGCCAATAGCCGATGCGGCCGGGCGCATCCTGCACGGTCGTCAGCGTGCCGCCGCTGAGCACATCCAGCGTCGCGGGCTGCCAGACGACGTCGCCCAGTGTTGCGGTGATGATTTCTCCGCGTCTGACCGTCGGCAGAGTCAGCAGGTGACGAAGCCAGTCGAGGTTGGTTTCGATGCCGTACAGCGATGTAGACGCCAGCGCTTGCGCCATGCCGTCGAGGGCGGCGTCCCGGCTGTCGCCGTGTACGATGATTTTTGCCAGCATCGGGTCATAGAACGGTGATACCTCGCTGCCGCTGTCCAGCCAGTGGTCGATGCGCAGGGTAAGCCCGGGCAAGGCGTCTGGAAAATCAACGTGACTAAGCAAGCCCGCACAGGGCTGGAACTGTTTGGCCGGGTCTTCGGCGTATAACCGCACCTGAATGGCGTGACCGCGAGGCGTGGTGATGAGCGTATCAAGCGGCGGCAGGCAACCCGCGCCCAGTTCCACCATCCACTGCACGATGTCGACGCCGTACACCAGTTCGGTGACGCCGTGCTCGACTTGCAGGCGAGTGTTGACCTCCAGAAACCAGAACTGCTTGCTGCTCTCGTCATACACATACTCAACCGTGCCTGCACTGCGGTAATTGACCGCCTGACACAGCCGAATGGCGGTAGCCTGCAGTTCAGCGCGCACGCTGTCACTCAGGTGGGGTGCCGGGGTTTCTTCAATCACTTTCTGGTTGCGGCGTTGGGCGGAGCAATCGCGCTCGCCAAGGGCTATCACGTTGCCCTGGCCATCGCCGAAGACCTGCACTTCGATGTGGCGGGCCTGGGCGATAAATTTTTCCAGAAATACGCCGTCGTCGGCGAAGTTGTTACCCGCCAGTCGTTTGACGCGGGTAAACGCATCAACCAGTTGGTCGTGGTCGTTGCAGCGCTGCATGCCGATGCCGCCGCCTCCCGCGGTGCTCTTTAACATCACCGGATAACCGATGCGCTGTGCCTGTTCGCAGGCGCTGTCCAGCGAGGTGAGCAAGCCGCTGCCGGGCAGCAGAGGGACGTCGTTCTGTTGTGCCAGCGCCCGGGCCTGATGCTTGAGGCCGAACGCGGTCATCTGTGCTACGGTTGGGCCGAGGAACACCAGGCCTGCTTGTTCGCAGCGGGTCACAAAACCGGCGTTTTCACTCAGAAAACCGTAGCCGGGGTGGATCGCCTGCGCGCCACATTGGGCGGCGATATGCAGTAATTTGTCCTGATTCAGGTAGGTATCGCGCACCGGGCCGTCGCCCAGCGACCAGGCTTCATCGGCCTGACGTACGTGCTGCGAATGGCGGTCCGCTTCGGCGTAAACCGCGATGGCTTTTACGCCCATTTTTTTCAGGGTGCGGATGATACGCACCGCAATAGCGCCACGGTTGGCAATCAATACACGCTCAAACATGACCGAGTCTCTTACGGGCAGGTCGTCCTGCGCTATTCTGGACGCGTGTTGCGGGTCGTCCCGCGCGTCACTGTTCCCGATGTGTGCCGTTTCGCTCCGTTTACCAGATAGCGATATCGATCGGTGTGGGGTTGTAGCCGTTGCAGGGGTTATTCAACTGCGGACAATTGGAGATCAGCACCAGTACGTTCATTTTGGCCACCATTTCCACGTATTTCCCCGGTGCGGAGATACCGTCGGCAAAGGTCAGCCCGCCGTCCGGCGTGACCGGTACGTTCATAAAGAAATTGATGTTGTGGGTGATGTCGCGTTTGGTCAGGTGATACTCCGGGTGTTGTGCTACCGCCAGCATCCAGCTGTCGCGGCAGGCATGCATGTGGCGTTTTTCCAGATCATAGCGCACCGTGTTGCTCTCGGTGGCACACGCGCCACCGAGCGTGTCATGACGGCCGCAGGTATCCGCCACGATTTCCAGCATCGGGCGGTCTTCATTGGAACGCAGTACGCTGCCAGTGGTGAGGAAGACATTACCCTGGCCGCGCAGGGTGTCGCTCATGCTGTAGCGTTCAGCGGTATCGTCAGCATTGTAGAACAGGGTATCGGCGGCCTGATTGCCTTCGAGGTCGGTAATACGCAGCGTCTGACCGGCTTCGAGGCGGTGTAACCAGTAGTCGCCAGCCTGAACGGTGGCGCGGTAAACCGCCGTGGCGGGGTCGCGTTGACTGGTCTTTATCATGTTCAGACTCCTTGTGGCTGTTCAGCCAGATAATAAAGTGTGTTGTTGCGAAGCCCGCGCTGGTTTTCCGGGCGCTCCAGACAGATAGCCGGTAGCGGTGCGCGCTGATAATCCAGCGTCAGACGCACCGGATGACGCGGATAATCGGTAGCGGTGCTAAGCGGGTGCGGGCAGGTGTGCAGAATGACCAGTGTGTCCATGGCGAAGCGCAGCGTGACACTGGCACCGGCTTTACCCTGTTGCTCAAGCCGCAGGTTTCCGTTGTCATCGCTACCAACGTGAGCGAAAAAGTTGACGCACGCCGCCATGTCGCGCTTGCCGAGACCGTATTTGGCCAGTTCCACCAGAAAGCTGTCGTAGCCGTTTTGGTGACGTTCATTGCGGGCTTGCTGGTAGTTCAGCTCGCCAAACTGACGCGCCACCTGCTGGGCATTGGCGGTGCCGCATACGGTGTCATGCCAGCCGAAGCCGTCGGCTTCGATACCGCAGAAAATGCGCCCCATATCCGAATACAGGCAGTGCCCGGTTGTCAGGCGAAACGTGTGCTGGCATTTGAGCGTATCCGGTGCGTTGTAGCGCTCCAGCGTATTTTCCGGGTTGTAGAACAGCATACCGACGTTGGCTCCGCCTTCGATGTCGGTCAGACGCAGCGCAGTACCGCGCCGCATCAGCAGCGACCAGTGCGACCCGGCGGGCAACTCGGTGAGATAATGCTCATTCATGGTGTGTGGGGTATTGTGCATAGTGTGTTCCTCCTGGTCAGGCGACGTGCCGCTGCCTGTCAATCAGTTCTCCCACCGAAGCCCGCACACCGGCTGGTGCGCGCTCCAATGGCAGGTCATAGGTGATGCTGGCGCCAAAGGCGTCTGGTGCTTGTGGGTCCTGACGGAGCTTGTCGAACACCCATAGGCGTGACCCGAGTGAAAATCCCTCTTTAAGGTCATGGGTGATCATGAAAATGGTCAGGCGGTGTTCCTGCCATAACTGGCTGATCAATTGGTGCATTTCGGCACGGATGCCGGGGTCAAGCGCACCGAACGGTTCATCCAGCAGCAAAATGCGTGGGCGCTTAATCAACGCTTGCGCCAGCGCCAGCCGTTGTTGCATGCCACCGGATAACTGATGCGGATATTTCTGGGCGGATTGCTCCAGCCCGACCTGACGCAGCATTGCCATCGCCTGATCACGAAGCGCCTGGCGGCGCTTGCCCCATACCCGGCCGAGCCAACGCGCTTCGGCAAACTCCGCGCCAATCATCACGTTTTCCACCACCCGCAGATGAGGGAACACCGAGTAGCGCTGGAAGACCACGCCGCGATGTTCATCTGGCTCTTGTGGCATCGGCTCGCCATCGAGTAGCAACTGGCCGCTACTGGGGCTTTCGGTGCCGAGCAGCATCTTGAGAAACGTGGTTTTGCCACAGCCGGAGGCACCGACAATAGAAACGAACTCGCCCTCTTCAACGGAGATGTTGAGCCGTTCCAGCACCACCTGACCGTCGTACTCTTTTCTGAGATTTTTTAGCGTTAATAACGACATAGGTTCTCCTGCGTTCTGGCCGGTGGCTTATTTCGCGTAATACCAGGGCCAGCCGCGACGGCTGATGGCCCGCAACAGGACATCAAGCAAAAACGCCAGCACGGTTATCCAGGCGACGTAGGGCAGAATGACGTCCATCGCCAGATAGCGGCGCATCAGGAAGATGCGGTAGCCCAACCCTTCGGTGGCGGCGATAGCTTCGGCGGCGATCAGAAACAGCCAGGCGGAGCTGAGCGACAGGCGTACGGCGTCCAGCAAACGCGGCATCAGCTGTGGCAGGATCACCCGCCACAGAATTTGGCCGCTGTGGCCGCCGAGGGTTTGCGCTTTCACCAACTGTTCCTGCGGCAGGCTCTGGATGTAGAGTTGCAGATCCCGCACGATGAATGGCGTGATACCCACCATAATCAACACCACCTTGGAGACCTCGCCCAGCCCGAAAACGATGAACAGGATCGGTAGCACCGCCAGCGGTGGGATCAACGCAAACAGGGTGATCAGCGGCGACAGGGTGGCGCGCACCGCCGGGAGCGCGCCGCATAGCAGCCCGAAGACCAGCGCCAGCACAGCGCTTAAGCCCACGCCGGTCAACAGCCGCAGCAGGCTGGCGGCGGTGTCGACCCACAGCAGGTATTCGCCGGTGCGCTCGTTGGGTTCAAACGCCATACGGTGCATGGCTTGCGCCATCGCACCCAGGCCTGGCAGCAGTTTGTCAGCGGCGTTCACCGCCAGCCGGGCGTCAGACGCCATCAGGTAGACCAGCAGCAGCGCCAGTAGCGGCAGAAACCCCATCATCCCGCGCGTCAGCGGTAACGGCTGGTAGTTAATCAATTTGCGCATCCGGCGTTCTCCTGTATTACAGCTTGTTGTCGACGGCTAGTTTCAGGAACTCGTCGCTAAAACGCAGTTTGACGTTGCCGGTATTGCCCCACAGGCCAGCCGGGGTAGAGACACCGACCACGTCTGCGCTGGGGGCGTTGTCACCCAGCAAGCCGTGACGGAAGGAGAACTCCGCGACTGACTGCATGGTGGTTTTCAACTGCGGGTTCTGAACGAACTCCAGCGTCTGTTTCGGGGTGGTGAACAGGTGGGTAGCGGCCAGTTGTGCGTCAAACCCGGCCAGATCGGTACCCGAGGCTTGCCCCATGGCGGTGCGGGCTTCACGGGCGGTAGCGCTGTCGCCTGACATGGTTTGCAGGGTTTCATACCATGCGCCGGTCAGTGCTTTGCCCAACTCCGGGTGTTTTTTCAGGGTGGCGGTGTTGACCACCAGCAGATCGAGGATTTCACCGGGGATTTGCGCGGAAGAAAACGCCAGCTGGCTACCCGGCTGTTTTTTGGCTTCCGCCAGCAGCGGGTTCCAGGTGACGATGGCCTGTACGTCAGGCGTACCAAAGGCGGCGACGAGATCAGCATCGGCGGTGTTCACCACCTTGATGTCTTTTTCGCTCATGCCGTTCTTTTCCAGCGCTCGGGCCAGCAGGTAGTGAGAGACCGACAGTTGCACCAGATTAATCGGTTTGCCTTTGAGCGACGCCAGACTGTTGGTCCCTTTGATCAGAATGCCGTCGTTGCCGTTTGAGTAGTCGCCGACGATAAGTGCGGTGCTGTCCACGCCGCCTGCGGCAGGGATAGTCAGCGCGTCCATGTTGGTCATGGCGCAGCCGTCAAAACCACCAGAGGTGTATTGGTTAACGGATTCAATATAATCGTTGACCTGTACAAACTGGATATCAATGCCGTACTTGTCGGCCCATTTTTTGATAATGCCGTGCTGTTGGGCGTAATCCCAAGGCATCCAGCCGGCATAAATAGACCAGCAGAGTTTAAACGCGGGTTTGTCAGCGGCCTGTACGCCGAGGCTGCACAGTGCCAGTGCGCAAACAAGTAGTAATCGTTGAATCGTTTTCATGGTGGATTTCCTCTGACGTTGGGCGCAATCATTAAAGAAAGAAAAAGCAGGAGGGCGGCGAGCATGCATCTCGCTGTATCCTCCCGGGCTTTTTTCCCGCCGTGTAACCGCCAGAGGGCGGTCGGTAACTCTCGGACCTGCGCAGTAAAGCCGGAACCCTAGTCACCCATTTCCAAATTGTCTGGCGACACCGGTTGCCCGCTATCGCTCCTGCTGTCGATGATATAAAGCAAAATGCTTGCCAGCTTGTGCGGCAATTAGCGCCCCCTCGAAGGGCAATAGCCATGTTTTGATTATCTTTCAAGCTATTAACGGGTGATGTCATCGGGCCAGATAACAAGCCTGTAAAGGGAGGACGGAGCGATGAGGGTCAGTGTGCCTTGTCGGGTTGCACTGTTTATGTGCAAGATGGCACGGTGTTGGCGTGAAAGGAGCCAGTTGTGTGCAATCACGTAGGCACATTGCCCGTTGCGCGAGCGTGCCTGGGTAACAGAACAGACAATTCTGCAGGTGGCATGGTGCTGTTCCGGCGTAGAATAGCGATTCTTAACGGCTGAACTGGCGGCTGGGTGAAAAAAACAGGCGTGGCATGTGCCATGCGGCGGCTGGTTCGGTTACGCTTAGGGCGATATGACTGTCGGGTGACGGCTCGTTGGTGAGCCAACAAGGTCGCCGGGTCACGGTAGTGAAAATAAACAGGAGTAGTAATGATGTTGGCGGATTACCGTTCGCGCTGGCTGCTGCCAGTGGTTATGTTGGTTGTGGCATTGCAACTGTCGGCCTGCGGCGACAAGGATAAGGATGCTCGTCAGGCGTTCATCACTTTCCTGCAGGGAATTTCACAACAGGAAGGGCGTCAGTTGCCAGCGTTGACCGAACAGCAGAAACAGAGCTTCGGGCGCTTTACCCAGGATTACGCTGTGATGACCGATTTCAACCAGCAGTTGGATCAGGCATTAGCGGGCAGCCTGACACCGGTGCTGGATGTGATATCCCACATTCGTGTACCGCAGGATTACATGACGCAACGCGATAACCTGCGTCAGACGCTTGGTGGCCTGAATATGCTAAGCCCGCAGGTGCAGAACGCCAAAACACTGGCGGATAACGCCCGCCGTGCGCTCAAACAGACGGAAGAATTGCAGTCGGTGTATGACAAGGTCTACAACCGCGCGGTTTCTTTGCCCGCCAACGCGATGGTGACCGTGGTGCCAGCCAGCACGTCATTTGCGCAGAGCGTTGTGCAGGTAGGGGAATATCTCCAGGCACAGGGCAACCAGGTGGTATTCGGTAACAACGGCGTACAGTTCCACACCCAGCAGCAGGTGGATCAGTACAACAGCCTGATGACGGACATTGCTAACCAACAGCAAAAACTGTTCACCACCCTCAAGTCTCAGAATTTCCTGCCCCACTAAGGTGGTTCGCGATAGGGGCCGGTTTTCGCGAAAAGGCCGGCCCACGCTGAAATTTATTGTGATTTAAATCACACTTCCCATACAAAACCGATATGCAAAACTGTGATGCAAATCACTATTTTTTGCGGCCAGATTGTTTTTTTTCTAACCATTTCCCCATTTTTATTATTTTTTTGTGAATTATGTCACTCATTTGTGGCTGATTGTCGGGTGTTGTATGTGATTTTGATCACGTTTTTGTCATGAGTTGCGGTCTGAAAACCACGTGCTAGAGTCCGCTGTGATAACGGAGTTTTTTGGGGCCACGCTATTGCGATTTTTCACCGTCACGCGGTGTCGTCATGGTGAAGCGCTGTAAGCGGCAATAGCAGTATGCACACAGTGCGGTACGCGACCTCATGATACCGACGGAAGTCATCACGCTGTCTAACAATCAATAATTACCGCGCACGCTTTCCGCCGCGCGTTTCAAAGGGGTGTATCTCTATGCTCTCACCAGATACCAAGGTCAAAGTGCAGAATTTTGGCCGTTTCCTGAGCAATATGGTGATGCCGAATATCGGCGCCTTTATTGCCTGGGGGATTATCACAGCACTGTTTATTCCTACCGGATGGATCCCTAACGCGACGCTGGCCAAACTGGTCGGCCCGATGATCACCTACCTGCTGCCGCTGCTGATTGGTTTTACCGGCGGACGTCTGGTCGGGGGTGAGCGTGGCGGCGTGGTCGGCGCGATTACCACCATGGGTGTGGTGGTTGGTTCCGATATTCCCATGTTCCTCGGTGCCATGATTGCCGGTCCGCTGGGCGGCTGGGCTATCAAACACTTTGACGCTGCCGTTGACGGCAAAATCAAAAGCGGCTTTGAGATGCTGGTTAACAACTTCTCCGCCGGTATCATCGGCATGCTGCTGGCGATTCTGTCTTTCCTGGCGATTGGTCCGCTGGTTGAGGCGTTGTCGCACGTTCTGGCTGCCGGTGTGCACCTGATGGTGCAAAACAATCTGTTGCCGCTGGCGTCGATTTTCGTTGAACCGGCGAAGATCCTGTTCCTGAATAACGCAATTAACCACGGTATCTTCTCGCCGCTGGGCATCCAGCAGGCGACGGAAGCCGGGAAATCTATCTTCTTCCTGATTGAAGCCAACCCAGGGCCGGGTATGGGTGTGCTGGTGGCCTACATGCTGTTTGGACGTGGTAACGCCAAACAGTCTGCACCGGGCGCGGCTATTATCCACTTCCTCGGCGGGATCCATGAAATCTACTTCCCGTATGTACTGATGAACCCGCGTTTGATCCTCGCTGTGATTCTCGGCGGGATGACCGGTGTGTTCACGCTGGGCGTGCTGAACGGCGGTCTGGTTTCTCCGGCGTCACCGGGTTCTATTCTGGCGGTGCTGGCGATGACGCCAAAAGGCGCATACTTCGCCAATATTACGGCGATCGCCGCAGCGTTTGCGGTCTCTTTTGTGGTGTCGTCTATCCTGCTGAAAAGCAGCAAAGTGAAGGATGATGAAGAACTGGAGCAGGCGACCCGTCGCATGCAGGAGATGAAATCGGCGTCCAAAGGTCAGGCTGTCGGCGGTGTGAGCGGCGATCTGAGCACTGTGCGTAAAATCATCGTCGCCTGTGACGCCGGTATGGGTTCCAGCGCGATGGGTGCCGGGGTGCTGCGCAAGAAAGTGCAGGATGCAGGTTTACAGGCTATTTCGGTGACCAACTGCGCTATCAATAACTTGCCGGATGATGTGGATCTGGTGATCACGCACCGTGATCTGACCGAGCGCGCCATGCGCCACGCACCGCAGGCACAGCATATTTCGCTGACCAACTTCCTCGATAGCCATCTGTACAGCGACCTGGTCGCTCGTTTACAGGCAGCGCAGGCGGGCAATGTTAAGCCGGCTCAGGCGGCTCCTGCTGCTGTGCAGGCGGCGGCCCCGCAGACACTGTTTCAACTGACGGAGAAAAACGTCTTTCTGAACCTGCAGGCGGCAGATAAAGAACAGGCTATCCGTTTTGCTGGTGAACAACTGGTAAAAGGGGGTTACGTTGAGCCTGCGTATGTCGATGCGATGCTGGAACGTGAGAAACTGACCTCGACGTATTTGGGTGAGTCTATCGCCGTACCGCACGGGACGATTGAAGCCAAAGACCGGGTACTGAAAACCGGCGTGGTGTTCTGCCAGTACCCGCAAGGGGTGCGTTTTGGCGACGATGAAGACGATGTGGCCCGTCTGGTGATTGGTATTGCCGCACGTAATAACGAACATGTGCAGGTTATCACTAACCTCACCAGTGCGTTGGATGACGAGTCGGTGATAGAACGGCTGGCTCAAACGCAGAGCGTGCAGGATGTCCTTGACCTGCTCGGTGGCAAGTCCCCTGCCTGACAGATAAAAAAGTGCCGCCTTCGGGCGGCGCTTTCTTTCACAGACAGTTTTTCACAGATAGTCTTTCACAGATTGTTAAATCTCAGTAGTAAGGTCATGCATGATGAAAGCATTACATTTTGGGGCCGGTAACATTGGCCGTGGTTTTATCGGCAAGCTGTTGGCGGATGCAGGCGTTGGCCTGACGTTTGCGGATGTGAACCAGCCGCTGCTGGATGCCATCAATCAGCACGGTAGTTATCCGGTGCGTATCGTCGGTGAACAGCAGCGTGTGGAAACGGTCAGCCAGGTTAGCGCGGTACACAGCGGTGGGGCGCAGGCGGTCGCGCTGATTGCTGAGGTCGATCTGGTGACAACGGCGGTGGGGCCGCAGATCCTGGCGAAGATTGCCGGTACCATTGCTCAGGGGTTGATAAAGCGTCAGGAAAACGGCAATACCGCGCCGCTGAATATCATCGCCTGTGAGAACATGGTGCGTGGTACCAGCCAGCTCAAAGAGCATGTGCTGGCGCAACTGCCGCAAGAGACGCAGGCGTGGGTGGCACAGCACGTCGGCTTTGTGGATTCGGCGGTAGACCGTATTGTCCCTCCTGCCGATGCGGGCGAATCCAACCCGCTGGCGGTGACGGTGGAAACCTTCAGTGAATGGATCGTGGATAAAACCCAGTTCAACGGTGAGCCGCCAGCGATAACCGGTATGGAACTGACCGATAACCTGATGGCTTTTGTTGAGCGTAAGCTGTTCACCCTGAATACCGGCCACGCGATTACCGCCTATCTTGGCCAGCGCGCCGGGCACGGCACTATTCGTGACGCCATTCTGGACCCGGCCATCCGCCGTGTGGTGCAAGGGGCGATGGAAGAGAGCGGCGCGGTATTGATTCGTCGGTATGGTTTTGATGCCGAGAAACATCAGGCATATATCCGCAAAATTCTCACCCGGTTTGAAAACCCGTGGTTGCACGATGAAGTCGAGCGTGTCGGTCGTCAGCCGCTGCGTAAACTCAGCGCTGGTGATCGCCTGATCAAGCCGTTGCTGGGTACGCTGGAATATGGCTTGCCCCATGACAACCTGATCCAGGGGATTGCTGCTGCGATGCATTACCGTAGCGAGCAGGATCCGCAGGCGCAGGAACTGGCGACGTTGATAGCCACACAAGGGCCACAGGTTGCGCTGGCGCAGATTTCTGGTCTGGATGCTGATAGCGAGGTTGTCGGAAAAGCGGTGAGTGTGTATAACGCCATGCAGTAATCGGCGCGTCTCGGCACAGGTCAGGCTGTGTCCCTGCTTTTCAATCGAGTGCGTTGGATAGGACGGGAGCGTTGACGATGAGAAGCCATGCTCCCGTGGAGTCAGCCGCTCCACCGCGCAGGGGCAGTACTGTGCGCAGAATTAATGTACGAGAAGCGACGATGGACGATACGCAGGCATTTGAAAACCGGGTACTGGAATCCCTGAATGCATCGAAAACGGTCAGAAGTTTTATGCTGATGGCCGTCGAGTTATTGGCGGAAGCGGTCAGCCTGTTGATGTTGCAGGTATTCCGCAAGGACGACTATGCCGTAAAGTACGCCGTCGAACCTTTGTTATCCGGCAGCGGGCCGTTGGGTGAATTATCCGTACGGCTAAAGCTGATTTACGGGCTGGGCATGATTAGCCGTAAAGAGTATGAAGACACCGAACTGTTGATGGCACTGGGTGAGGAATTGACTCACGATGAGCATGAGTACCGGTTTACGGATGATGAAATCCTGGGGCCGGTTAGTGAGTTGCACTGCGTGAGCAGCTTACCCCAGCCGATGCCGTCGCCGGGTGTTGAACCTGATGATGCATTACTGGCGGCGATGCAGCAGCAGCGTTACCAGCAGATGGTGCGCTCCACACTGGTGCTATCGTTGACGGAACTTATCGCGGGCATCAGCCTGAAAAAAGCCTTCTGATTGCCGTGTGCTGTTGACGTCGGTCATCACCATCCGCCATAACCACCAGTTATAAAAAAGGGCAACCCAGTCGGGTTGCCCTTTTTTGTGCTGCTTTATCGCTTCCCCTTTTTACCGGTTTTGCTGTGGTAAAAAGGGGCAGTCGTTTGATGACTGATTAACGCTTATAAGACAGCTGTTGTTGGTGACTGGCGAATGGCAAACCGTGACTCGCGGGTGCCAACTCATGTGTGGATGAGAGGCGGAAAACCGATACGGCGTTGGAGAGCACCATAGCCTGCTCTTCCAGCGAGCTGGCGGCAGCGGATGATTGCTGCACCAGTGCGGCGTTTTGCTGAGTGGTGCTGTCCATCTCGACAATGGCCTGATTCACCTGCGCGATGCCGCGACTTTGCTCATCGGACGCGACCGTGATTTCCCCCATGATATCGTGTACATGCGTTACCGCTGTCACGATCTCCTGCATGGTTTTACCCGCCGAGTGCACCAGATGCGCTCCTTTCGATACCTGCTCGACCGAGGTGGAAATCAAGCCTTCAATCTCTTTGGCTGCCTGCGAACTACGCTGTGCCAGGTTACGCACTTCATTGGCGACCACGGCGAAACCACGACCCTGCTCACCCGCACGGGCTGCCTCTACCGCGGCGTTAAGCGCCAGAATATTGGTCTGGAACGCAATGCCGTTGATAACAGAGGTGATTTCCGCGATGCGTTTGGAACTGCCTTCGATATCGGACATGGTTTGCACCACATCGGCTACCAGTTTGCCGCCTTCCTGCGCGGTGTGCGTGGCGTCCAGCACCAGTTTGTTGGCCTGGTGGGCGTTAGCGGCGTTCTGTTTCACGGTAGACGTGAGCTGCTCCATGCTGGCAGCGGTTTCTTCTACCGATGCGGCCTGAGATTCGGTGCGGGCGGCCAGATCGTTATTGCCGGTGACAATTTCGCTGGCGGCGGTGGTTATCTGAGTGACCCCCATCCGAATATCATCGATCATGTTATGCAGGTTGGCCTTCATTTTTGCCATCGCGCCAAACAGCATACCCAGTTCGTCGCGGCGTGTGGTTTCAATCGCAACGGTCAGATCGCCAGTGGCGATACTTTCAGCAATAGCTACGGTACTGTTTAATGGACGGGTAATCAGGTGCGAGATATACCAGGCAATCAGCGCGCCGAGTATCAGGGTAATTACTGAGGTAATGGCAATCTGCCATTCGGCACTGGTGATATCGCTCTGGGTAGCAGCGGTTTCCTCTGCGACCATCTTATCGACTGTGTCGAGTAATTGATTAGCCGTTTCACCCAGTTGTTTGGCCTGTTCTACCTCCACCGTATAAGCCGGGAGGTATGCCAGAATCTGCGTTTTATAGGTCGACAGGGTAGAGACAACCGGTGCCATGATTTCCTGCTGTTCCGGCGTCAGGGCTTGAATAAATTGGCTGAGGCCTTTTTGTGCATCGTCCAGCGCCGCAATCAGCGGTTTTTCCGAATCGCTATTTAACGATAACAGCAGACCACGCACCAGATAGCGCACGTTCACCAGCTTTTGGTGCAATGAGGTCAGTTGTAACTGCAGCGGTATGTTACCAGCGACCTGTTGTTCTATTTGTTTGAGCGGCTTTTCAGAGTCGGACAGGTTCCAGCTTTTTCTGACGGCATCTTTTTTGGCTACGGCGTCAGTGTAATTTTTCTGACGCTCTTTATATAGGGCAATCAGCTTGCTGATATTATCCAGACGCTCATTATAATCGCCACGCCAGGGTTTATCCTGAATAGAAGAAATTAATTTAACAATATTATCAATGTGTTTACTATTTTCTTTAATGCTATCTGGACTATAGCTGGCACTATACAGTGCGCGATAATAACGGGCTTCAGTAACTTCATCATTGATTTGGTTGCTGAAGATAACTTTTTCAAAACGCCCTTTCAGTGTTTCAATATAGCGGACACTCACGGCCGCAATAATGACAGTCAGTAATAGGATCAAGGAGAAACCTAATCCTAACTTCCTGCCTACTTTGATATTTTCGAATTTTATAGCCATTGGTTTTCTTCCATCATTTATAGGCTGGGTGATTAAGTCAGGGCTTAGAGCCTATCCCAATAGGCTATTTTGCGTGCCATTTGGGACCAGGGTAGTGCTCAAAATCCTCACAAACTGTGTGCTCGTTCTGGTTTTTCCACGCCGTCCGCTCCAGGCTGCCTGCGCTCATTACGCCTGGTGGGATAGGCCATTAATCACCGGGTATTATAGCTGTTATCTATCTGGTTACCGTACATCACCTGGTTTTTCCCGACACGGGGTGCAGGGTTATTAGTGGTCCTGATTGCGTACCCCAGTCGATATCTGGAGCGCTACCCGGTTGTTGCTTTTTTTGCTGTGCTTTTAAATCTATTGGGTAATCGTGTGAATATAAAATTGCCATGCTGGCGGCCATATACCGACTATGACGAGAGCACGCTGAGTCTATCGGCGTACCCTACTAAAACTTTATACCCGCCATACTTCAAGTTGCCGGTGTGTTAGGCTTTCCCGCGACTCGAATATTTAAGGTATACACCGTTTTCCCGTTTACGATTCGAAAAATACAATAAAAAAAACCCGGTATAACGAAGGTTATTCCGGGTTTGTCGGGTTTAATTTCCTGCTCGGAAATTAATTGTTACTTTCTGTATTACTTTTTCGCTTCAGCGAAACGCTTAGCCGCTTCGTCCCAGTTTACAACGTTCCAGAAGGCTTTGATGTAATCCGGGCGACGGTTCTGATATTTCAGGTAGTAGGCGTGTTCCCACACGTCCAGCGCGATGAGCGGGTAGCCGGAGGCACCGGAAATCGCTTCGCCCATCAGCGGGCTGTCCTGGTTGGCGGTAGAAACCACAGCCAGCTTGCCGTCATCTTTCAGTACCAGCCACGCCCAGCCTGAACCGAAACGGGTTGCAGCAGCTTGCTCGAATTTTGTTTTGAACTCGTCGATGCTGCCGAAATCACGCTCAATTGCCGCTTTCAGTTCGCCTTCCAGCGTGGTGCCCAGTTTCAGCCCTTTCCAGAACAGGCTGTGGTTGGCATGGCCACCGGCGTTATTACGCAGCGGGCCTTTCTTGTCGGCAGGCAGTTGATCCAGTTTAGTGATCAACTCTTCGGCAGACAGGCTGGCGAATTCAGGCAGGGACTCCAGCGCTGCGTTAGCGTTATTGACGTAAGCCTGGTGGTGTTTGGAGTGATGGATTTCCATCGTCTGCGCGTCGAAGTGCGGCTCCAGTGCGTCATAAGCATAAGGCAGGGATGGCAGTGAATAACTCATGTTTAGCATCTCCATTGTTGTGGTGCGCAAATTCTTGTCATGTACAAATCGTTATCATGCACAAGGCGTTTGTGTAACCGGTCTGTGCGGCACCTCTGTTTGTTAGCACCGCGTAAGCATTAAGTTCATTATAGTTAATTAAATGATCTTGAAAACGATTATTCGCGGCGAAAGCCAGATTAATGTGGGGTTTTATCCTATTATTACAATTGGTTATGCCGTAATTAGACTAGCTAACAACAAATCGATCTAAGCTATACCCGGTGCAGCCGTTATGGCTGCAACCGTTGCGGATGGGTATAGATGGTGGCGCGGCCAGGGCGACAGAAGCCAACCAGCGTCAGATTGCAGCGTTCGGCGACCTCGACGGCCAGTGAGGTGGCGGCAGAAACCGCAAACAGGATTTCTACGCCGCACATCGCGGATTTCTGCACCATTTCATAGCTGGCGCGACTGGAGACCAGCGCGGCACCTTGTTGCCAGGGCTGGCGTGCTCGTGTTCCCAAGAGTTTATCCAGCGCTACGTGGCGACCGACATCTTCACAACCACCCAGTAACTCCCCTTGCGGCGATAGCCAGGCCGCCGCATGGGTCGCACCGGTCAGCGCGCCCGCCTGTTGCACGTTTTTTAATGCCTGTAATGCGCCTTCCAGACAAGACAGTGAGAAGTGCTGTGTAAATGGCAGCGGCGCTACCGGCTTGCCGATTTCCGCCAGTTGCTCCACGCCACACACACCGCAACCGGTACGCCCGTCCATGGCTCGCCGACGTGCTTTTAGTCCGGCAAAACGGCGGCTGGACAGCTCTATTTGTACTTCGATGCCGTTACACGCCGGCACCACATCCATGCCGTAGATATCCTGCGCAGACTCAATGATGCCTTCCGACAAAGAAAAGCCGAGCGCAAACGGCTCCAGGTCTTTTGGCGACGCCATCATCACGACGTGAGAAATACCGTTGTAAACCAGCGCCACCGGCACTTCTTCCGCCAGCCAATCCTGCTGCGGCGAATCCAGCGCACCCTGACGCCAGACGCTACGCTGGCAGGCGCCAGAACGCGCTGCAACGTCCTGAGAATCATCACTGTTCACTGTGTTGTGCCTGTTGTTGTTGAATCTATTCCGACATTATTTCACCGCTGCGGCGGCGATGCGAATTTTTATCCTGCCGCTGTGCGGCTATCCCATTGAGTGTAAAAGTAATGGCGTCGATACGGGGATAACAAACTGTGCGCTGTGTCGAAGAGTGGTATTTTTTACTGCTACAGGGCTTTTACAACCCGGCAACACTGTATACGATTTAGTCATTACTTTCTGTGAGGACTAATCAGCCAGATAGGGTCTATCCTTGCCGACGTTTGTGCCGACGAGGTCTGGCTGCCGCGCGCAGGGGCACCGGCATGAGGCCGCGTATCTTCTGCAATGACACGTCGTGTTACCAAAGGAGAAAGGAATGGACATCGATAACACAAGCCGGGTGAAACCTGGTGAGTACGGCCCTGCCCTTACGCTGAAAAAGCGTTATGACAACTTTATCGGCGGCGCGTGGGTCCCGCCCTCCGGTGGAGAGTATTATGTCAACCTGACGCCGGTGACCGGGCAACCACTGTGCGAAGTCGCCAGCTCCAGCAGCCGTGATGTTGATCATGCGCTGGATGCCGCTCACAAAGCCAGCGCGGAGTGGGGTGCCCTCTCTACCCGAGAGCGTGCGCAAATCCTCAACCGGATAGCTGATCGTATGGAGGCGAATCTGGAACTGTTGGCCAGCGCAGAAACCTGGGATAACGGAAAGCCGATCCGCGAAACCATGAATGCCGATGTGCCGTTGGGCATCGATCATTTCCGTTATTTTGCCGCCTGTATCCGCGCGCAGGAAGGGTCGATAAGTGAAATCGATCATGACACTGTCGCCTACCATTTCCATGAACCGCTGGGCGTTGTCGGGCAAATTATCCCCTGGAACTTCCCGCTGCTGATGGCGTGCTGGAAGCTGGCACCAGCGCTGGCTGCCGGTAACTGCATCGTGCTGAAACCGGCCAAACTGACCCCG
Source organism: Dickeya zeae NCPPB 2538 (assembly GCF_000406165.1). Taxonomy (NCBI): domain Bacteria; kingdom Pseudomonadati; phylum Pseudomonadota; class Gammaproteobacteria; order Enterobacterales; family Pectobacteriaceae; genus Dickeya; species Dickeya zeae. The sequence goes on from NZ_CM001977.1 coordinate 92,021, forward strand.
CTGTCGGTGCTGCTGCTGATGGAATTGATCCAGGATATTCTGCCGCCGGGCGTACTGAACGTGGTGAACGGGGCGGGCGGGCAGATTGGTGAATATCTGGCGACATCGCCACGCATCGCCAAAGTCGCCTTTACCGGCTCGACCGAAGTGGGCCAGCAGATCATGGGGTATGCGGCGCAGAACGTTATCCCGGTTACGCTGGAGCTGGGCGGCAAATCGCCGAACATTTTCTTTGCCGACGTAATGGACCAGGAAGACAGTTTCTTTGACAAAGTGCTCGAAGGGTTCGCACTGTTTGCCTTCAACCAGGGCGAAGTCTGTACCTGCCCGAGCCGGGCATTGATTCAGGAGTCTATCTACGAGCGGTTTATGGAACGCGCCATCAAACGCGTCGAGTCTATTCGGGTCGGTAACCCGCTCGATAGCCAGACCATGATGGGCGCGCAGGTCTCCGCCGGTCAGTTGGACACCATCCTCAACTACATTGATATCGGTAAGAAAGAAGGGGCGGAAGTTCTGACGGGTGGGCACCGTAAAGTGCTGCCGGGGGAACTGGCGCAAGGCTACTATCTGGAGCCGACTATCCTGTTCGGCCAGAACAGCATGCGCGTGTTCCAGGAAGAGATCTTTGGGCCGGTACTGGCGGTCACCACCTTCAAAACGCCGGAAGAAGCGCTGGCGATTGCCAACGATACGCCGTACGGTCTGGGGGCGGGTGTGTGGAGCCGCAATACCAACATTGCGTACCGTATGGGGCGCGGCATTCAGGCAGGCCGTGTCTGGACCAACTGTTACCATGCTTACCCGGCCCATGCCGCGTTCGGTGGTTATAAACAGTCCGGTATCGGGCGTGAAACCCACAAGATGATGCTGGAACACTACCAGCAGACCAAATGCTTGCTGGTGAGCTACTCCGAAAAACCGCTCGGTCTGTTCTAACCCGACAACGGTGTGTTGTCGCCTGACAGACGATACAGGGGCTGCATCTGCAGCCCCTTTCTTTTGCCCGATATCTGGACGAGTTGCATTAACACCCCGTCCAGCGGGAAAGAGAAAAGATTAGGACATCAGCGGCAACAGAGACTGGTATAGCTGGCGGAATACGGTGCGCTGTTGCGTGTACTGCGCATGGCGCGTGGCGTCAGGCTGGTGAACCTGCTCCAGTGGCAAGGCGGGCAGTAACTGCGCCAGTGGTATGGTCGGATTCAGCGCGATTTGCGCCAGCCTTGCTGCACCCAGTGCCGGGCCCACATCGCCGCCAGTGCGGTATTCCAGCGTCTTGCCGCTGATATCGGCCAGCATTTGCCGCCAGTAAGCGCTGCGCGCACCGCCGCCAATCAGCGTGACCCGCTGAGGTTCCAGCCCGGTTGCGTGCAGGGCGTCCATCCCGTCCGCCAGAGCAAATCCCACCCCTTCCAGCACCGCGCGTGCCAGCGCGGCACGCCCGTGCGAGTGCGTCAGCCCCCAGAACGCGCCTTTGGCCTGTGGGTTGTTGTGCGGCGTGCGTTCACCAGACAAATAAGGCAAGAACCACACGGGCGTCGTGGTTTCTTCGGCGCTGGCCTGCTCAGCTTCGTTCAGCAGCGCCGCTACGCTGTCGGCATGGGTTAGTCGGGCGGCCCAGTCGAGGCAGGATGCCGCGCTCAGCATGACGGACATCAGATGCCAACTGTTGGGCAACGCATGGCAAAAGCTGTGAACCGCACGTTGAGGGTTGCTAAGAAAGCCGTTGCTAACCGCGAAATAGACCCCGGATGTACCGAGCGACAACATGGCCTGACCCGCCTGATAGAGGCCGACACCGATGGCACCAGCAGCGTTGTCGCCGCCACCCGCCACGACCGGCACTGATGTCATGCCCCAGCGCTCGGCGAGGTCGGCGCGCAACTGCCCGGTAATCTGGTTACCTTCGAACAGTGCAGGCATCTGGTCGCGGTTAAGCCCGCAGGCCGCGAGCAAGGGATCGTTCCAGTCGCGCCGGGCGACATCCATCCACAGTGTACCGGCGGCATCGGACATGTCGCTGGCGAAATCCCCCGTCAGCCGCCAGCGCAGATAGTCTTTTGGCAACAACACCTTGTCGATACGTTGAAAAATATCCGGTTCGTGTTGCTGTACCCATTTCAGCTTCGGTGCGGTAAAACCGGGCATCATCAGATTACCGGTAATGCGGCGGGCATCTGGCACCAGCTGTTCCAACTCTTGGCATTGTGATGCGCTGCGCCCGTCATTCCACAAAATGGCCGGTCGCAGTACCCGTTGCTGTGCATCCAGCAGCGTTGCACCGTGCATCTGGCCGGTTAGCCCGATGGCACGCACCGCTTTTAGCGTCTGCTGTGCCGCCAGAGCGCTCAAGGCGGCGTCGGTAGCCTGCCACCACATTTCTGGCTCCTGTTCTGACCAGAGTGGATGGGGGCGAGAGACACTTAATGGTGCGCTATGACTGGCGGCGACCTCGCCGTTTTCCCGTAATAAAATGGCTTTTACGCCGGATGTGCCAAGATCGATGCCGATGTACATAATGCCTCACTGTGACTCATGTGCGGTTATCAGGTTGCACCCTGATGCGGTGTACCCTGTGGTGATATCCGTACTGCTGGCGCAGAACCCAAAAACCGTATGGTGTGACGGGGTGTGCGCCAGCTTACATCTATTCAACTGAACAGATAGCGATTCAACCGAACAAATAGCGATTAACCAGATTTTCCAGCCGTTCCTGCTGCCCGCTGTGGTGCTGCGGGTTTAACTGGTGGCGGGTGGCGTAGCTTGCCAGCATATCCAGCGACGCGTTGCCTTGCAGGATTTGCTGGCCCAGCTCGCTATTCCAGCCTGCGTAGCGGTTGGCGACATGCTGATTGAGTTCGCCGTCTTCCACCATGCGGGCCGCCACTTTGAGCGACAGCGCCATCGTATCCATCGCGCCGATGTGGGCGTGGAACAGGTCGTAACGATCGGTACTTTGGCGGCGGACTTTGGCATCGAAATTGAGGCCACCGGTGGTGAAACCACCTGCTTTGAGAATTTCATAAAGTACCAGCGCATTTTCCTCTACGCTGTTGGGGAACTGGTCGGTATCCCAGCCGAGTTGTGCATCACCGCGGTTGGTGTCCACCGAGCCAAAGATACCGAGAGCAATCGCGGTGGCTATCTCATGATGGAAGGTATGCCCGGCCAGTGTGGCGTGATTGGCTTCGATATTGACCTTAATTTCCTTCTCCAGCCCAAATTGTTTGAGGAAGCCATAAACCGTGGCGACATCATAGTCGTACTGATGTTTGGTCGGCTCCTGGGGTTTGGGTTCGATCAGCAATGTACCGTTGAAGCCGATTTTGTGTTTGTGCTCCACCACCATTTGCATGAAGCGGCCAATTTGTTCGCGTTCCTGACGCAAGTCGGTGTTCAACAGGGTTTCATAACCTTCACGGCCACCCCATAACACGTAGTTTTCACCGCCCAGCGTTTTGGTGGCGTTCATCGCGCTAAACACTTGTGTCGCCGCCCAGGCGAACACGTCCGGGTCGGGGTTGGTGGCGGCACCGGCGGCATAACGCGGGTTGGTAAAGCAGTTGGCGGTACCCCAGAGCAACTTCACCCCGGTTTCTTGCTGTTTGGCGGCCAGAATCTCGGTCATGGCGGCAAAATTGTTCAGATACTCCTGAAGAGAGCCCCCTTCCGGTGCGACGTCGATATCATGGAAGCAGTAGTAGGGTGCCCCCAGTTTGTGCAGGAATTCAAAGGCGATATCGGCTTTACGTTTTGCCAGCGCCAGTGCGTCGCCGGACTGCTGCCAGGGACGGGCAAAGGCACCCGCACCAAACATATCGGAACCGTTCCAGCAGAAGGTATGCCAATAGCAGACCGCAAAACGCAAGTGGTCGGCCATACGCTTGCCGAGGACGAGCTCGTCAGGATTGTAATGGCGGAAGGCAAACGGATTGCGGCTGCCCTGACCTTCAAAGCGAACTTTTTCTATCTGATCAAAATAAGCGTGCATTGTTATCTCCTTGCAAACCACCGAAATAGCGGTATTCAGCCTTGTTTCAATATTCCGTTTGCTTTGCGATTTCCTCAATTACGTTATTTCACACTGAAATTCAGATAATTATTAACTGTGCGTTTGATCGCAAAAAATAACCGGAATAATCTGCAAAACCGCTCGCATGCTGATGTGTTAAGAAAAGGATTAACAAGATGAAAATATGACCGCTATCATAAAATAACAATTAAACCAAAAAACGTAATTCAGAGATAAAAATCAGCAATTGCTGAGCCTGACTTTTCTTGTCAACAATTCCATGCAACGTAGCCGTAAGTGAAGTGACGTTTTTATCCCGCCTTCCTATAACAAAGGTACTCTACGATGAAAATGAAACACGTATTACTGTCAGTCTGTGCTGCACTGGTCATGCTAGGCCAGCCGGGTTTTGCCAAGGAAGTGAAAATCGGTATGGCTATCGATGACTTACGCCTTGAGCGCTGGCAGAAAGACAGGGATATTTTTGTGAAAAATGCCGAAGAAAAAGGGGCGAAAGTGTTTGTGCAGTCCGCCAACGGCAATGAAGAAACACAGATTTCCCAGATAGAAAATATGATTAATCGCGGTGTCGATGTGCTGGTGATTATCCCTTATAACGGTCAGGTTTTAAGTAACGTGATTGCTGAGGCGAAACGAGAGGGAATAAAGGTACTGGCTTATGATCGTATGATTAATAATGCAGATATTGATTTTTACATTTCTTTTGATAATGAAAAAGTCGGAGAACTTCAGGCACAATATCTGATAAATAAGGTGCCGCAAGGGAATTATTTTCTGATGGGCGGTTCACCGGTTGATAATAATGCCAAGTTGTTCCGTCAGGGGCAGATGAAAGTGTTAAAACCCTTGATTGATAGCGGCAAAATTAAGGTTGTCGGTGACCAGTGGGTGGATGCCTGGCTGCCGGAAAATGCGCTAAAAATCATGGAAAACGCGCTGACCGCCAACAACAACAAAATTGATGCGGTAGTGGCCTCGAACGATGCCACGGCCGGTGGTGCGATTCAGGCGCTTTCCGCTCAGGGGCTGGCGGGTAAGGTCGCTATCTCCGGTCAGGATGCCGACCTGGCGGCCATCAAACGGATTGTGGCAGGGACCCAGACCATGACCGTTTACAAACCTATCAGCAAGCTGGCGCAAGAGGCGGCGACTATCGCGGTATCGCTGGGACAGGGGAAAAAGCCAGAGTCCAACGCCACGCTCAATAACGGCAAGAAAGACGTTCCCGCTTTCCTGCTGACGCCGATTCCGGTCGACAAGACAAATATCGACAGTACGGTCGTTGCCGACGGGTTCCACAAGAAAGCGGATATCTATTGATTGACGCGTTCGCCTGCCGTCCGGTCTGCCGCCACTGCGGTCGTGCCGGGCGAGCGGCATCGGCCAGGTGGAGGGGGGTATGCCGTATCTGTTGGAAATGAAAAACATCACCAAGGCGTTTGGGGCGGTGAAAGCTGTGGACAATGTCAGTCTGCAACTGGAGGCAGGGCAGGTGTTGTCGTTGTGCGGCGAGAACGGCTCCGGCAAGTCGACGTTGATGAAAGTCCTGTGTGCGGTTTATCCGTACGGCAGTTATGAGGGCAGCATCAGCTTTGCGGGCGATGAGCTGCGGGCCGGGCATATCCGCGACACCGAGCAAAAAGGGATCGCTATCATTCATCAGGAGCTGGCGCTGGTCAAAAACATGACGGTGCTGGAAAACATCTTTCTTGGCAATGAGTGGACACGCGGTGGCGTCATGGATTACGACGCCATGTACCTGCGCTGTCAGACCATGCTTGAACAGGTGCGTTTGAGTATTGACCCGCATACCCGCGTCGGTGAACTGGGGTTAGGCCAACAGCAACTGGTGGAGATAGCCAAGGCGCTGAACAAGCAGGTCAGGCTGCTGATTCTCGATGAACCGACGGCATCGCTGACGGAGAAAGAAACCGCGGTGTTGCTGGATATTGTGCGTGACCTGCGTCATCACGGTATCGCTTGTATCTACATCTCCCACAAGCTCAACGAAGTCAAAGCGATTTCTGATGTGATCTGTGTTATCCGCGACGGCAGGCACATCGGTACCTGCCCGGCAGACTCGCTCAGTGAAGATCAGATTATTGCCATGATGGTGGGGCGCGAACTGACGGAGCTGTATCCAAATGAACCGCATGAGATAGGCGAAGAGGTACTACGGGTCGAGCATCTGACCGCCTGGCATCCGGTTAATCGCCATATTCGTCGCGTGGATGATGTCTCGTTCAGCCTGCGCCGGGGTGAGGTGTTGGGGATTGCCGGGCTGGTGGGGGCGGGTCGTACCGAGACGGTGCAATGCGTGTTCGGCGCGTATCCGGGGCGCTGGCAAGGGGACATCCAGGTGGAAGGCAAACCGGTGACTATCCGCCATTGCCGACAGGCCATGGCGTTGGGGATTGCTATGGTGCCGGAAGACCGTAAAAAAGACGGCATTATTCCGGTGATGAGCGTAGCGCAGAACATCACGCTGGCCGCGCTCGATCAGTTCACTGGCGCATTGTCGGTCCTGCGGGATGCCGACGAGCAGCACAGCCTGCGGGAGTCGATAGCTCATCTGAAAGTCAAAACCGCCTCGCCTGAACTGGCGATTGCCCGTCTCAGCGGCGGCAACCAGCAAAAGGCCATTCTGGCGAAGTGCCTGTTGTTGCGCCCGAAAATCCTGATTCTGGATGAACCGACTCGTGGGATAGATATCGGTGCAAAATACGAAATCTATAAATTGATCAATCAGTTGGTGAAGCAACAGATCGCCGTCATCGTGATTTCCTCTGAACTGCCTGAGGTTTTGGGCTTGAGTGACCGGGTGCTGGTGATGCATCAGGGGCGGCTCAAGGCGGATTTACCCAACCGTGGGCTAACGCAGGAGCAGGTGATGGAAGCTGCATTAAGGAGTGAGCATCATGCTGAAAACCTGGCTGTCTGACCGTGCGCCTGTACCGGCGGCGTCTTCCGGTGACGCCACGCGTCGCCGTTCTTTCAACTTACAGGTGTTGGTGATGATCGCGGCGATCATCGCGATCATGCTGTTTTTCACCGTTATGACCGAGGGTGCCTATCTTAGCGCCCGTAACATCTCCAACCTGCTGCGCCAGACCGCGATTACCGGCATTCTGGCGGTGGGCATGGTGTTTGTGATTATCTCCGCCGAAATTGACCTGTCGGTGGGTTCCATGATGGGGCTACTGGGTGGCGTGGCGGCGATTCTGGATGTCTGGTACGGCTGGCCGTTACCCCTGACGGTGGCGGTGACCTTGCTATTGGGGTTACTGCTCGGGGCCTGGAATGGCTGGTGGGTGGCGTATCGCCGGGTGCCGTCGTTCATTGTCACCCTGGCGGGCATGCTGGCGTTTCGCGGTGTACTGATTGGTATCACCAACGGTACCACGGTATCGCCTACCAGCCCGGCGATGTCGCAGATTGGTCAGAGCTATTTGCCGGACGGGGTGGGATTCTTGTTCGGCGTTGTTGGGTTGATGCTGTTTGTGGCGTGGCGCTGGCGTCAGCGGTGGCGTCGTCAGCACCTGGGGTTGCCGGTGGCGGCGGCGTCAGGCGATGTGACTCGCCAGTCGCTCATGGCCGTCCTGGTGTTGGGCGCTATCTACCTGCTCAATGACTATCGCGGCGTGCCCACACCGGTACTGTTGCTGACGCTCATCATGCTGGGCGGCATGTTTATGGCATTGCGCACTGCCTTTGGCCGACGTATCTACGCGGTGGGCGGTAATATCGACGCCGCCCGGTTGTCAGGGGTGAATGTCGAACGCACCAAACTGGTGGTGTTTGCCATCAACGGCCTGATGGTGGCGGTGGCAGGACTGGTGCTGAGCTCCCGACTGGGTGCCGGGTCGCCATCTGCGGGGAATATCGCGGAACTGGATGCTATCGCCGCCTGTGTTATTGGCGGTACCAGTCTGGCTGGTGGGGTCGGTAGCGTGGCCGGTGCGGTGATGGGGGCGTTTATTATGGCATCGCTGGATAACGGTATGAGCATGCTCGATGTGCCGACCTTCTGGCAGTACATCGTCAAGGGCGGCATTTTGCTGCTGGCGGTGTGGATGGATACCGCTACTAAACACAAAGCCTGAAAAACGTAAGCTCTGAACACTATGGATAGCCGGGATGACGGTGCCTCTGTGCAAAATGAGCGAGACAGTTCGCAAAGTCAGTAAACGGGTTTGGGGTTGTCGGCCGACCGTGCTATGTAGGCGGAAGGTCGGCTTTCCGCGCCGGATGTTGTCCAGAAAGCCATGATGCTGCCGCCGCACGTATCCGAAGAGAACATATCGCCATGTTTGAGAAACGCTACCGTATTACGTTGCTGTTTAATGCCAACAAAGTATACGACCGGCAGGTGGTTGAAGGCGTCGGAGAATACCTGCAGGCCTCTCAGTGTGACTGGGATATTTTCATCGAAGAGGATTTCCGTTGCCGTATCGATAATATTCGCGACTGGCTAGGAGATGGGGTGATCGCGGATTTTGATGACCCGGCGATTATCGCCTTGCTGGCCGGGGTGCGGGTGCCGTTGGTGGGGGTCGGCGGCTCTTATCACAATCCACAGGATTACCCGCCGGTGCACTACATTGCCACCGATAATTACGCACTGGTGGAAAGTGCGTTTTTGCATCTGAAGAACAAGGGGTTGAACCGGTTTGCGTTTTACGGCCTGCCGACATCGGTGGGCAAAGGGTGGGCGCAGGAGCGGGAGTATGCTTTTCGCCAGTTGGTGGCGGCCGAGCAGTATCAGGGCGTGGTGTATCAGGGCATGGAGACATCACCGGACAACTGGCAGTATGCCCAGAATCGGCTGGCGGACTGGATTCAGACGCTGCCGCCACAAACCGGCATTATCGCGGTGACGGATGCCCGCGCCCGCCATTTGTTGCAGGTCTGCGAGCACCTCAACATCGCGGTGCCGGAAAAGCTGTGTGTGATTGGTATCGACAATGAAGAACTGACCCGCTATCTGTCACGTGTTGCGTTATCGTCGGTGGCGCAGGGCACACGACAAATGGGGTATCGGGCCGCCAAACTGTTGCATCAGTTGCTGTTGACGCCCAATGCGCTGCCGTTGCAGCGTATTTTGGTGCCGCCGCTTCGGGTCGTGGAGCGCAGCTCGACGGATTACCGTTCAGTGCGCGACCCGGCGGTGATTCAGGCAATGCATTTTATTCGCCATCACGCCTGCAAAGGCATCAAGGTTGAGCAGGTGCTGGATGCGGTCGGGTTGTCGCGCTCCAACCTTGAAAAGCGCTTCAAGGATGAAACCGGGCAGACGATTCATGGCATGATCCATGCCGAGAAGCTGGAACGGGCAAGAAATCTGTTGGTGTCTACCTCGTTGTCGATTAACGAGATTTCATCCATGTGCGGTTATCCCTCGTTACCGTATTTTTATTCGGTATTTCGCAAAGATTATAACCTGACGCCGCGTGAGTACCGCGAACGCTATGGCGAAGGGGGCTACGACGACAATCGTTACGGCAATCATCTCTGTGACAATCACCTCTACGACCATCATCAGGCGGTATTTTGTCGCTACCGATGACGGCACTGGTGCGCCGTCATCGTCGTCATGATGTGACTCAGGCGGGTACGCGCCAGTAGTCGTAATAGATATGTTCGACCTGGAAATTCACATCGTCTTTGTCGTCGCTCAGCAGACTGGCAAGGGTGAAGGCGAAGTCAAATGCGACGCCCAGCCCTTTGCCACTAATAAGGTTACCGTCTACCACGACTTTTTGGTCGACATACACACCGTCTGTGACATCTTTCCAGAGATCGCCGGAGCAGACGTAATGGCGTCCTTTGAGCAAATGGTTACCGCCCAGCACTCTGGCTGCCGCTGAACATAACGGGCAAATTAGCTTGCCAGCGTCATCATGGCGGCGAATAAATTCTGTCACCAGCGGGTTGGCGGCCAGGTTCACCGTGCCTTGTGGCCCGCCTGGGATCACCACGGCGTCAAATAGCCGGTCCATGTTTCTTTCCAACAGGGCATCGGCAAACATGCGGATATTGTGGTAGCTATGCAGCTCCAGCCGGTCGTGACAGGAAAGCAGGGTGACGTTGATTTTTGTACGATGCAGCACATCGATCACCATAATTGCTTCCGCTTCTTCGAATCCGGGAGCCAACAGAATGGCGACGTTCTTCATGGTATCTCCAGCAGTCATCAAGGGGAGTAACATCTGTGCCGCCGAGAATAGCAAAGAAATAGATTTCAATTGAAACATCGTTTCAATATTGAGCGGTGGGTCGCGTAATCGAGGTTTACTCATCCGTGCAGATGGTAATTAGCGTTATACTCGCTCCCTTCATGCCGTAATCACCACCCGACAAGACAGGAATGTGATTCAGTGACGATATGGCTTCATACAACTGATTTCCGGGGCCGTTTTTCTTGATCGCTGCTGCATCCTGATCGCTACTTCATATAGGAGCGAATCACCGTCACGATCGCTTCCAAATCGGTAGACCGTTCTGCCGGGTCTGCGTCTTCATTCATCAGATGGTCACGGATGTGGCCTTCCAGCACTTCGCCCATCAGCCCGTTCACCGCACCCCGAATAGCGGCAATTTGCTGCAGAATTTCCAGACATGAACGTCCTCCACCATCCAGCGCTTTTTCCAGTGCTTCTGCCTGACCTTTGATGCGTCTGACGCGTGTCAGCAGTTTCTTTTTTTCATGAATAGTATGCGGCATGGCTACTCCCGTCTTGTCTGACCCTATACTGGGGTATAGTATGATTATATCATTTTACCTTCAGGCTTACCCCGCGATCGCCTGATTCGGACGCTAACTATGACGGATTTTTCCTTACTTTTGCAGCAGGGCGTGACCAACGCCTGGTTGTTTATCCCCAGCGCCGTATTGTTAGGCGCGTTGCATGGCCTGGAGCCGGGGCATTCCAAGACGATGATGGCGGCATTTATCGTCGCGATCCGAGGAACGGTGAAGCAGGCCGTCATGCTGGGTATTGCGGCTACCTTGTCTCATACCGCTGTAGTCTGGTTGATTGCATTAGGGGGGATGTATTTGAGCCAGCAGTTTACCGCTGACTCCGCCGAACCCTGGTTGCAGTTTGTTTCCGGTGTGATCATCCTGGGGACGGCCAGTTGGATGTTTTGGCGCACCTGGCGTGATGAACGGGCGTGGAAACACCATCAGCATCACCATGATCATTCGCATCATGACCATGACCATGACCATGATGAGCATGCCCATCATCATCACCATCATAGCCATCCCCACCACAGCCATCATGGCGTTGCGCACGCGGTTACTAAGTCTGGCCATTCGCATGACCCGCTACAGGAACAGGGTGAATATCAGGATGCGCATGAACGGGCGCATGCTAACGAGATACGTCAGCGTTTCGCCAACCGGGAAGCAACCAATGGGCAGATCCTGCTGTTTGGGTTGACCGGCGGGTTGATTCCCTGTCCTGCCGCGATTACGGTATTACTGCTGTGTATTCAGGTAAAAGCGTTTACGCTAGGCGCCGCGCTGGTGGTGTGTTTCAGTATCGGGCTGGCGTTAACGCTGGTGGCAGTGGGCGTGGGGGCCGCGCTGAGCGTGCAGCATGCCAGTCGTCGCTGGCCTGGGTTCGCGGCGCTGGCGCGTCGGGCTCCCTATTTTTCCAGCCTGCTGATCGCGGTGGTGGGGGGATATATGCTGCTGCACGGCTGGGTACGTTTGCCGCTATAACCTTATTCATACTGAAATTCATACCGACAGGATGCGCGGGTGAGGGTGAAAAACGGCGATTTTCTGGTCTTGTCTTGAGTCCGGTGGTTGCCGAAGTGAATTTTTTTCCTGAAAACCCGCCTCTTCTCTTCCGGTCTGCCAGAAAAGATGTTTAAATTATCAATCATAAATTTTGCATAAATATGCATTGATGCGCGGTGATTTAGGGTCGTCGATTTTGATGGAGCCGTGTCGTGCGCGTCTCAATGCATAACCAGATATTGCGTAACCCGGCGGCAGGGCTGCTAAGCTTAACGCCATCGAAATCAAGCAGGGACTAATAGTTATGACGACGATTTTGAAACATCTTCCGGTGGGCCAGCGGATTGGGATTGCTTTCTCCGGTGGTCTGGATACCAGCGCCGCCTTATTGTGGATGCGTCAGAAAGGCGCGGTACCGTATGCCTATACCGCGAATCTGGGGCAGCCGGATGAAGACGACTACGACGCCATTCCGCGTCGCGCCAAAGAGTATGGTGCAGAAAATGCTCGTCTGATCGACTGCCGTAAGCAACTGGTGGCAGAAGGGATTGCCGCGATTCAGTGTGGTGCGTTCCACAACACCACCGGCGGTATGACCTATTTCAACACCACCCCGTTGGGGCGTGCGGTGACCGGTACGATGCTGGTTGCAGCAATGAAAGAAGATGGCGTGAATATCTGGGGCGATGGCAGTACGTACAAAGGTAACGACATCGAGCGTTTCTATCGCTACGGTCTGCTGACCAATGCCGAATTGAAAATCTACAAACCCTGGCTGGATACCGATTTTATCGACGAACTGGGCGGCCGTCAGGAGATGTCCGAGTTTATGACGAAGTCGGGCTTTGACTACAAAATGTCGGCGGAAAAAGCCTACTCTACCGACTCCAACATGCTGGGTGCCACGCATGAAGCGAAGGACCTGGAGTTCCTGAATTCCAGCGTGAAAATCGTCAATCCGATCATGGGTGTGAAGTTTTGGGACGAAAACGTCCGCATTCCGGCAGAAGAAGTGACTGTGCGCTTTGAGCGCGGCCACCCGGTAGCGTTAAATGGCCAGACATTCTCTGATGACGTGGAACTGATGCTGGAAGCCAACCGTATTGGCGGTCGTCACGGTCTGGGCATGAGCGACCAGATCGAAAACCGTATCATTGAAGCGAAAAGCCGCGGTATTTATGAAGCACCGGGGATGGCGCTGTTGCATATCGCCTACGAGCGTCTGGTCACCGGTATTCATAACGAAGACACCATCGAGCAGTACCATGCTCATGGTCGCCAACTGGGGCGTCTGTTGTATCAAGGCCGTTGGTTTGACCCGCAGGCACTGATGCTGCGTGATGCGTTGCAGCGTTGGGTTGCCAGCGAAATCACCGGTGAGGTAACGCTTGAGCTGCGTCGTGGCAACGATTACTCAATTCTGAATACCGTTTCGGACAACCTGACGTACAAACCGGAACGTTTGACGATGGAAAAAGGCGAATCTGTGTTCTCGCCGGATGATCGTATCGGCCAGTTGACGATGCGTAACCTGGATATCACCGATACCCGCGAGAAACTGTTCAACTACGTTGAAAGCGGCCTGATTTCTTCCGGCAATGCCGGGTTGCCGCAAGTCGCGCCTCAGTCATTGCCGGATAAGTCCGCGAAATAAGCGCATACGATCTCTACAACAGTCATCTCTACAACAACAAGGGCATCCAGTCGGATGCCCTTTTTTGTGTGTGTTATTTTTCGCTATTTGTTCGTGATTGCATGCTCGTGATTGCATCAGAGCATTAGCGGTTGTTCACTAAGTGTTTTTCAACGCGCCCGAGTAACGTACGCAGCTGATTTTTTTCTTCTTCACTGAATGGGGAGAGGATGTCGCGTTCGTTTTCCACGTGTTCTTCCACCACCCGATTGATGAGGGCGAGACCTTCGTCGGTCAGTTGGATGTTGACCGAACGGCGATCGCCTTCAATCGGCATCCGTCGCAACCAGCCCGCTTGTTCCAGCCTGTCCAGGCGGCTGGTCAGGGTGCTGTTGTTGATCATCAGCGCGCTGACAATTTGGGATGGGCTGATGGCATAAGGGGCACCGCGTCTACGCAGTGTCGCCAGAATGTCAAATTCGCGGGCGCTGAGTTTGTACTTACCAAAGACCTTATCCAACGCGCGGTCAATCAACAGGCTGGCACGAGAAAGGGTGCCAATAACCAACATCGGCTCAACGTCGAGGTCGGGGCGTTCGTTGCGCCATTGCTGAACAATATCTGAGACTTCCAGGTAGCGTGCCATAGAGTAAATATCCTTAATTAATATAAAACCTATTCCTTTATTGAAGCGTAGGCCAATACCGTTACGCGATCAACACTACTGTAATATTCCTTAAGGAAATGTTCAATCACATATGTTGTTGACACGTTATTTACGGTTATGTATATTACGAAATCGTAATATGTAGCTTTGCTTATAAATATCACAGGATGTGATATGTCAGGATACAGGAAGATCGCAAGTGCAAGTAAGTAAGTCAGGAGAATTGCACATGGATGTGCGCCTTCTGTACTGCCAGGGAGGCGGTACATGCCTCAGGCTGAGCCGGTTCAAACCGAATCGTGCTTTTTGACAGGAACAGTTTGAGGAAGGTTCATTCCGTGAAATTAAAAGACTTCGCCTTTTATGCTCCCTGTGTCTGGGGAACCACCTATTTTGTCACCACCCAGTTTCTTCCTGCCGACAAACCGTTGTTGGCTGCATTGATTCGTGCGCTACCTGCCGGTCTTATTCTTATTTTTGGTAAAAAACTGCCGCCAGTCAGTTGGTTATGGCGCTTGTTCGTGTTGGGTGCGCTCAATATCGGTGTGTTTTTTGTGATGTTGTTTTTCGCGGCCTATCGTCTGCCCGGCGGTGTTGTCGCTCTGGTGGGGTCGCTTCAGCCGCTGATCGTCATCCTACTGTCTTTCCTGCTACTGATGCAGCCGGTGCTGAAGAAACAAATGGTGGCCGCCATTATCGGCGGCATTGGCATTGTGTTGCTGATTTCCTTACCGCAAGATCCGTTGGATCCAGCCGGGTTGGTGGCATCGGTGGTGGCGACGATGAGTATGGCGTCTGGTCTGGTGCTGACCAAGAAATGGGGTCGCCCGGCAGGGATGACCATGCTGACGTTTACCGGCTGGCAGCTGTTTTGCGGCGGGTTAGTGATTCTGCCGGTACAGATGTTTCTGGAGCCGCTGCCGCATGCTTTCACCCTGACCAATCTCGCTGGCTATTTCTATCTGGCAATACCCGGTTCCCTGCTGGCCTATTTCATGTGGTTCTCTGGTCTTGAGGCCAATTCCCCGGTGATTATGTCCATGCTGGGCTTCCTCAGTCCGATGGTCGCGCTATTACTGGGCTTTTTATTCCTTCATCAGGGGCTGTCTAGCCCACAATTAATTGGCGTGTTATTAATTTTTTCGGCAATTATTATCGTGCAGGATATTTCGTTATTTGGAAAAAGAAAAAAATCGACACAATTAAAACAATCCAAATTGATTTCTAAATGACATAATGTCACCAGCAGGTAAAAAGTAACTTTGGTTCTGGACAATATGGCCGATGTGTTGAAAACGCAACACATCGGCCTTTTGTGGCGTCTGCGGCCTGCATAATGGAAAAATAGTGAGTTCATTCATTTGAGTAATTGGATTAATCGTTTATATCTAGCAGACAAGAAAACATTTTTTTAATTTAATAAATAGGTAATACGCCAATGGTTAAGTTTAACCACGGGTGATTAATATGAATCGATAGTAACTCAGGATGTATTATTATCGAAAATACCATGTAACTAATGATTGCTATGTCATTGATGCCAGACGTGAGTCATACCTGCGTCTGCGGGAAAGACATCGTCCGGATATAACCTGACATAATCACCCCCAGGATGAGAGAATATTATGTCTAAAACGGATTTTGAGCATGAATTGCTGCGGTTTAGCGACGAAGTAAAAGACGCGCTGCATACTGGTAAACCAGTCGTGGCGCTGGAGTCGACCGTGATTGCTCACGGTCTGCCTTACCCTGACAATGTGGCTACCGCCAGACATATTGAAGCGGCTGTTCGCGCTGAAGGGGCGATTCCTGCGACGATTGGCATCGAAAACGGTCGGTTTTTAATTGGCATGTCGGATGCCGACCTCGAGCGTTTTGGAGCGACGAAAGGCATTGTGAAAACCAGTAGCCGCGATATCCCGGTGATTCTGGCGCAAGGCGGCAAAGGCGCGACCACCGTGGCGTCATCGCTGCTGGCAGCGGACCTGGCGGGGATTCCTTTCTTTGCGTCGGCGGGGATTGGCGGCGTGCATCGTGGGGCAGAAAAGTCGATGGATGTCTCCGCTGACTTGATCCAGTTCACCCGCTCCCGGGTGGCGGTGGTCTGTGCCGGTGCCAAGAGTATTCTCGACCTGGGTCTGACGCTCGAATATCTGGAAACCCAGTGCGTACCTATCATTTCCTATCAATCTGACGATTTCCCTGCGTTTTACTGCCGCTCCAGCGGCTTCCCCAGCCCTCACCGACTGGACGATCCACACGTTGTTGCCCGCGCCATTGACATGCACTGGAAGCTGGGTAACCGCAGCTCGGTGTTGATTACCCACCCGATTCATGACAGCGATGCGATTGATAAGGACGAGGTCGAGTCGATTATCCGTGAAGCGGCGACTCAGGCGGAGCATGAAGGTATTCGTGGGCCAGGGGCCACGCCGTATCTGATGCGTGCCGTCGCCAAAGCGACGCAAGGACGAACAGTGAAAGCGAACATGTCGGTGTTGATCAGTACTGCGGCGCTGGCGGGCCGTCTGGCCTGCGCTCATACCGATTACCTGCGGCAGCAAAATCAGGCATAAGGATATGTCTCATGAAGCCTCTTATTATTTTTGATCTGGACGGTACGCTGGTTGATACACCGAGCGGCATTGTCAGTGCGTTTGTAACGGCATTACGTGACTTGGGTATGCCCGTTGAGGACCGCAGCGCCATTCGCGCCACTATTGGTTTGCCGCTGGAAAAGGCATTTAGCCAGCTCCTGTCGCTACCGATTGAGGATGAACGGATAGCGCAGGCCATCAGGCAATATCAGGCGGTTTTCCGTGAACAGGTGTTGCCGCAGGCACCGGGGCTGGTCTTTCCCGGCGTGGTGGATGGCCTGTCTTTGCTCAAGCGTCAGGGGTATATGCTGGCGGTCGCCACCAGCAAGGTGTTTGCTAGCGCCAGCGCGTTGCTGGATGCGGCGGGGCTGGCACCGTTCTTTGATCTGGTGCTGGGCGCTGACATGGTGACGCATCCCAAACCCCATCCTGAAATGGGGCTGCTGGCGATGTCGCGTCTGGGAGCTGAGGCTGCTACCACCGCGATGGTTGGGGATACCACCCATGATTTGTTAATGGCAAAACAGGCGGGCATTGCCGCCATCGCGGTCACCTGGGGGATCCACCATGCCGTTCAGCTTAAATCGGCGGAGCCACAGGTCATTGTCGATACATTTGGCGAGGTAGTCGGGGCTGCCCACGCGTTATTAAAGTCGTCTTCTTCCCCGGTGTCTTATTGTTGATATTGTCTGATTTTTTTAGTCGTTAATGTGTTCCGAACATGCACCTGGCCTGAGAACAGGAATCTGGGCCAGGTGCTTCGTACGGCGTCTCACCCCTGCAATAAAACCGCTCAATATATTTTTACTGATTCATAAATGAGGATTGTAATGGATAACATCTCGAATCATGCGCTCAATTATCCGGTGTTAGTATTAAATAAAGGATTATTACCGAATTATGACAATATTTCTTTGGCTCGTTACCTCTTTTCTGCCATGACGTTAGCAATATCACGTATTAGCAGAAATGAAGAAATGGTAGTGGGTTTTCATTTGCATCCACAAGAAATAGCGGCTTGGGAAAATGACCCGCGTATTTGTAAAAATATTATTGCATTAAATATTCAACTTAATAGTGCGACGCCGATTGCTGGTTTTATTCAGAATATGATGGAGTGGATAACGCCGGATGCGATTCAGCAGGAAAATAACCGTGGTGTCAGGGTGCTCACGCTGGGGGCACAACCAACACTCGATGATGTTTTTGACCTGGAATTAACGTGGCAGCCGCCAACGGATAATGAGCCGGTGCGGTCGCTGGTCTGCCATATCGACAGCCGGGAAGAGACGGTGATGTTGACGCTGCGATTTAACCCGGACCGTTTCAGTCCCGCTCTGATTCAGAAGTTGCCTGCGGTATGGCGTCAGATAACAGACTATGCCGGGAGTGATGGGACCGAGACGTTGCGGGATATCGGCCTGATTGATGAGGCCGAGAGCGAACACGTATTGCATGTTTTTAACCAGACCGAACATGTCTGGTCAGGAGAGAAAAACGTCGTTGAGCGGCTGAAAAGCCAGGTGCTGAATCAGCCGGAGCAGACTGCGGTGGCGTTTCGCGATCAGCGCCTGAGCTACCGCCAGCTCTACCATCAGGCAAGTACACTGGCACATTACCTGAATGCGCAGAGTACGGAGCATGAGCGTTGTGTGGGGGTGTTTGTCGAGCCATCGTTGACGCTGATGGTAGGGGTATGGGGGATTTTGCTGTCCGGCAATGCCTACCTGCCGTTATCGCCGGAGTACCCGGAAGACCGGCTGGCTTATATGCTGGAAAATAGCCAGACACGTATCGTGGTTACCCAACCTCATTTGCGCGAGCGGCTGTTGGCGCTGGCACCACCGGGCATACACGTGGTCACGCCGGATGACGTCGAGGCGTTTGTGCGTCAGCACCCCTCGGTGTTGTCTGACGCGCCCGCCATCGATATCGCGCCGCATCACCTGGCTTATGTCATTTATACCTCCGGCAGCACCGGCAAGCCGAAAGGCGTGATGATAGAGCATCACAGCGTGCTAAATCAGATGAACTGGCTGGCGCACACGTTCGCATTAAATAACGAAACGGTGATTTTGCAGAAAACGCCGATGAGCTTTGATGCGGCGCAGTGGGAGATTCTATCACCCGCCTGCGGTTGCCAGGTGGTGATGGGGGAGCCGGGGGTGTATCGCAATCCGGAACAACTGGTGGACATGCTGGCGGAATACCAGGTGACCACGTTGCAGTGCGTACCGACATTATTGCAGGCGTTGCTGGATACCGAGCGCCTGAGCGAGTGTCCTTCGCTGCGGCATGTGTTCAGCGGCGGCGAGGCGTTGCAAAAGCATCTGGCGCTGGAATGTCTGGAGACACTGCCTGATTGTGAGCTCGTCAATTTGTATGGCCCGACCGAGTGCACGATCAACAGCTCCGCGTTTCGTGTCGACTCAGCGGAGACCCGGCAAGGTCCGGATACGCTGTCCATCGGCACCCCTGTGGCGAATACCCGCTATTACATTCTGGATAACTGCCTGACGCCGGTGGCGGTGGGTGAAATAGGGGAGCTGTACATTGGTGGTGATGGAGTGGCGCGAGGCTACCTGAACCGTGATGACCTGACCGCTGAGCGTTTTATTGCTGATCCGTTCGCGCCGACCGACGCGGGCCGACGTTTGTATAAAACCGGCGATATCGCCAGTTGGAACCCCGATGGTACGGTCCAGTATGTCGGCCGTGCTGACAATCAGGTGAAATTACGGGGGTACCGTGTTGAGCTGGATGAGATTCGTTCGGCTATCGAAACCCATGAATGGGTGAAAGCCGCGGCGGTGATCGTCAAGCATGATCCCTTCACCGGTTATCAGAACCTGATTTCGTTTATCGAACTGAATGCCCGCGAAGCAGCGCTGATGGATCAGGGTAACCACGGTTCGCATCATCAGTCCAAAGCCAATAAAGCGCAGGTGATGTTGCAACTGGCCAACAAAGGGTGCCGGGAATTTCCGGAAGATAGCCACCCCTATACCCTTGACCTGCCGGGCAAAGACGCCGATGAGAAACAGCGGCGTACGGCGTTTTCCCGCAAAACCTACCGGTTTTACGACGGGGGGGTTGTCGGACGTGACGATGTGTTGTCGCTGTTGCGCGAGCCGTTACTGACGGCGGCTTCCCGGCAGCCAGGCGACCTGACGCTGGACGAATTGGGGCACGGATTGCGTTATCTCGGCCAGTTCACCAGTGAAGAGCGGCTGTTGCCCAAATACACCTATGCTTCACCGGGGGCGTTGTACGCGACCCAGGTTTTTCTGGAACTGAACGGCATAGCCGGATTAGCCGCGGGGTACTACTACTATCAGCCGGTTCACCACCAGTTGATCCGGGTCAGTGAGCTGACGTCGCTGCCGTCGGGTGGTTTGCGACTGCACTTTGTCGGCAAGCAAAGCGCGATCGAGCCGATTTACAAGAACAATATCCGGGAAGTGCTGCAAATCGAAATGGGGCACATCATCGGTATGCTGGATAACGTCTTGCCGGATTATGGTTTGGGCGTGGCGTTGTGCGACGCCACTGTGCCAGACCCGACGCCGTTGGCGGTTGACCCGGATGATGATTATCTGGGGGCGTGCGATGTGCTGTGCGGACCGCGTTTGCCTGCGGACGATGCTTTGGAGATTTACGTGCAGACTGCGGGGACGCGTATCGCCGATCTGCCCGTCGGAACCTACCGCTACATCCGCGGCGACCTGGAGCACATTGCCGATGAGGTGATCGATAAGAAACAGGTTATCGCCATCAATCAGGCGGTTTATGAGCGCTCATCGTTTGGCATCAGTATCGCCAGCCTGACTGAAGGTTGGGAAGGGTATGTGCATGTGGGGCGTAAACTGCAGCATTTGCAGATGAACGACATGAACATCGGGCTGATGTCTTCCGGCTATAGCTCGGAAACCGGCCATGATCTGCCTGCCGCTCGTCGTTTCTGGCAGATACTCGGTCGCCGGACTGGGCCGTACTATTTCTTCATCGGTGGACGCATCAGCGATGAGCAGAAATACAGCGAAGGCATGAAAGAAGACGCGGTACACATGAAAGGGCCAGCGGAGATGATTCGTGATGATCTGGCGGCGTTCATGCCGGACTACATGATGCCGAACAAGGTACTGATTCTGGATGCGTTACCGTTGACGGTAAACGGCAAAATCGACATGAAAGCGTTGGCGAACGTCGATGTTGAATTGAAGCATAAGACGATTGTGGCCCCCCGTACTCCGCTGGAGCAGCAAATTCTGGCTATCTGGCAGGCGAAGCTCAAGCGTGAGGAGATGTCGGTCGATGACAATTTCTTCGAATCAGGCGGCAATTCGCTGATCGCCGTCAGCCTGATTAATGAGTTGAACACCTCGCTGAATGCTAGCCTGCCGCTTCAGGTGCTGTTTCAGGCACCCACCGTTGAAAAGCTGGCAGCGTGGCTGAGCCGTGCGCGTCAGGAGCCGGTGTCCCGCCTTGTGCCGTTGCAACCCAAAGGGCGTCAGGCCCCCATCTACTGCTGGCCTGGACTGGGTGGCTACTGTATGAACCTGCGCTTACTGGCGCGCCAAATGGGGACGGCGCGACCGTTCTTTGGCATTCAGGCGCACGGCATCAATCCAGGTGAGGAGCCTTATGCCACCATCAGCGAGATGGCCGCTAAAGATATTGAACTGATTCGTCAGCATCAGCCGCACGGCCCTTACACGCTGTGGGGGTATTCTTTCGGGGCGCGCGTCGCGTTCGAAACCGCCTGGCAACTGGAGCAGGCGGGCGAAGTAGTGGAAAGTCTGTACTTGCTGGCGCCGGGGTCGCCGAAATTACGCGATGAACGGGTGGTTGCCATGCACCGGACAGCGGATTTTGATAACCCCGGTTACCTGACCATTCTGTTTTCGGTATTTATCGGCAGTATTACCGACCCGGCGCTGGCGCGTTGTCTGGAAACGGTACGCGATGAAGAGGGGTTTGTGGCGTTTATTACTGCACTTAATCCGGCATTGGATGACGGCCTGGTCAGGCGGATTACCCGCATTGTGTCGCAGACCTTCGAGTTCAGCTACACCTTTAGTGAGCTACAGCAGCGGCAACTGAAAGCGCCTGTCACCATCATCAAGGCTCAGGGGGATGATTATTCATTCATTGAGGACCACGGTGGGTTCTCTGCCCTACCACCTACGGTCATGGATCTGACGGCAGATCACTACAGCATGCTGAAGGCGGCGGGCATAGCCGAGCTGGCAAGCGTTATCCAGTATCAGCAATTACCTCCCGGTCAGGTAGGGTGAAGCGACGGCAGGCATAGCACGCGCGGGGTGATCCCGCGCGTGTGTTTTCCGCCTTGTCCCGCTATTGAGCCGACTTTTTCGCTATTTCGCGATGAAAATCCCATATTTTGGCGTGTAAATCCCATTATTGAGACGAAAAGCGTGCTGAAAAGCGAGGGGTGGCAACTGCGGACAAAAACAAAATTTGTTTGTTGGCAAAGTGTTGCATGCTGACTGCGATTGCAAGCAAGTCATGAGCGGTGCTGCTGGGACACAGCTTCACTCTGTGCATCTGTCTATGACGGGTCTGTACTTGAGCCTCGGTACGATAAGGGGACGATAGCCGTGCGAATTTCATCAGAAACCGACATGTTTTGCCTTAATGCCATTCATCATGAAGCGCCAGAGCGCATTCGACGTTTTTCTCTGGCGGAGCTGGGAGACTCACACCAGCTGCGGGAAGGACAGCGCCGCATGATGGAAAAACTATACCAGTTAAGGTCGGTACCGATGCGCCCGGACAGTCATCAGGTGATGCTGGAATCTGTGGTGGCTGGCGTGGTTGATGCGTGGCCGACCTTGCCCTCGCGCGAGGGGTTGCTTATTTATGCCAAGACGCAGACGCATAACACCTTCTTTGATAGCCACTGGCTGGATGACATTCTGCTGAGCCAGCGACTGGAGCACTGGGATGTCGCGACGCTGAGTCTGAATCACTGCGCCAGCGCGTTATCGGCTTTACACCTGGTGCGCCGTAGCGCAGTCCGCGACAACCGACCGGTGTTGTTGTTGACGGGAGAAAAAGCGTTTCACCCCGAAATAAACCGTTTTACGGTCGGTGTTCAAGGGGAATTACCGGTAGCGGCGCTCTTTAATGCCGCGAGCAGCCCATGGCAAGTGACGTTTACGGCCGTCAGGCACCTGAGCCGTTTTTATAACAACCCAGATAATATGACCCGGCAGGAAAAAGCGGCGCTTAATGGCTGTCTGCTGGACGAGTTATGCCGTTTCATTGTTGATGCCGTGAGGGATAGCGGTCTCGACATGGATGATATGGACTATTTTGTTCCCTGCAACCTGAATGTTCCGTTATTACGTCAGATGGCGCAGCGCCTGAATATGGGCGATCGCTTATTCAGCCAACAGGTTTCTGATTATGGGCATTTGTATTGTTCGGATGTGTTATTTAATTTTTCTTCACTCATGAAAACTACAACCGGCCGCGCGAAAAATTATTTTTGTTTTTCAATGGGAATGGGCGTCACCCTTTCCTGCGCGCTGATACAGCAAATTGATATGTAAACAGGAGACAGGCATGTCTGCGTTATTAATCACTATTCAACAGGCATTACGTGAAGTCATGGAGAATGACGACATCGAGATTAATGAAAAAACGGACTTTGATAACGATCTCGATCTGGACTCAGTGATGTTTGTGCAATTTTTGCTGACGCTTGAAGATAGTATCGATGGACTGTTATTCGATCCTGACCAAATCAATATGGATGCCTTCACCACGGTAGGAAGCCTGATAGGCTGGCTGAATGCCAATGTGTTGTCGGAGGTGCGGCATGTCAGCTGAACGCATAAAACAGGTCTGGGAGGCTTTTCGCGAGCAACCGTTATCCGATGCGCTGACGGTGTTGTTGCAGCCACCGTCAGAAGGGGCGCAATACGTCCATCCGATCCGATATCAGATTCAGGACATCAGCAGCCTGCCTGACGAGAGCCAGTCTCAGCGCCTGTTTGATCGGGTGCTGACTCACCTTGGTCTGGATGCGGTACGTGGCACAGAGACCATCGTGCTGCCAGTCAGTTTCCCGATACTGGTCTGCGTCGCCCGCCTGGGCGTGCTGGCTCGCATACAAACCATGAGTTGGCAGCATTTATCCGGCCGTTACAGCTTCGGTGCCAAAACGACCCGCCATCAATTGATTAAAGCCAGTTTCGCCGATGTGGCGGGAAAGGCATCACTATTGCTGGAACAACAGTATCAACGCTTGCGGGAAGGCGACGTCGTTGGGCTGGAGGATGACCACTACCAGATTACCCAACTTAATAATGAAGCGGAAAAGATGATGGGCGGACACGGTTTCCTGTTGGGCAATACCCATAGTCTGTCCTATTTCTCCATGATGCTTTACAGCATTTATGGCAAGGCGAGTAGCCTGGCGGCGGCCTGATACGAAACGAGGGTGGGGAACCATGAGCCTGATCTCGCGTGTGATGTCCAGAGCTGCCCCGGCTGCGAGCGGGGATATTCGGCAGATAGTGGCGTTGGCATGGCCGATGATGGTGACCGCAGTAGTGGTGTCGTTATCTCAGAATATGCAGATTGCGATTTTGGGCAATGGCGCGGAAAGCCAAACGTTGTTGACGCTCTCTTTTTTACAGCCGTTCAACTTTCTGTTTATCGCTATTCTGGAATGTCTGGCGATCACTAATCAGGTGTTCAGTGCCCGCTCACGCCATGACTGGCCGCGACAGCGCATCTGGCATAGTACGTTGTTGTTAGGGGCGCTTGGCGTAGTGGTGACGGCACTGGCGGCACTGGTATGCCGCGTGTTGGCATTGCCCTTGTCTGACTGGATGAACAGCCCGGATCTGGCGTTGATGCGAACCGCCGCACCGGCGTATCTGCTATCCATGACGCCATTTCTGGCACTGGAGATGTGTAACGCCGCGTTGCGTGGTCAGGGGCGCACCGTGTCGGCCATGGCGCTGATGTGCAGCTATGTGCTGCTGAGCGCGGCGGGGTGCTACCTGGGATTCCATGTCTACCAGCTTGGCTTTGAGGCGGTATTACTGGCCAATAGCCTTCCGGCACTGGTGCTGCTGCCCGCTGCGTTGTGGTCGTTGCGTCAGGCGGCTACACCGGTACTGGATGAGCGGCCACGGGCGTTTGTACCCCGTTTGCTGGCGTTGCTGGCTAACGCCGGGCTGCCGGTCGGTTTTTCCATGCTGGTGGTGTTTTTTAGTTCAATGGTGATTTTTCCGCTGGTGGCGGCACTGGGGGCGGGTTTCCTACCTGCCTTCCTGATTGTGATAAAGCTGCGGGCTTTTTTCATCATTCCTGCGGTGGCGACCGGATCCGCGATTGCGATTTTGCTCAATCAACGCCGCCGCACCCACCCGGCATCACGGCTGGTGGCGTTGCTGAATAATGGTGTCTGGCTGATTGTGTTGGCCTATCTGGCGCTGACCCTCGGCGTATGCTGGGCGCGCAACGGCATTCTGGCCGGTTTTTCCAACGACGAGGTCATTCGGCAATCCAGCCAGATACTGTTGTGGTTGCTCTTGCCGACATTTTTCCTCACCTCGCTGGTGGCAGCGTTACAGACATTGCTGGAACAGGTGGATCGGGGAAGACGGGTGCTGCTGTTCACGCTGGTGCTGGAACTGCTGATGGTGGCGGTGGCGTTGGGTGCTCACCGTTACTTTAGCGATATACAGGCGATTGCCAGTTTGATCGTCGCGTTTAGCCTGGTATATGCGGTGGTGTTCCTGCGTGAGTATCGGTTGCTGGCTTGCGCGCTGGGAGAACAGGATGCTGCTGTATAACCTGTGCTACCCGCTGATGTGGCTGGCGACGTTGGTGCAATACAATTATTACCGCGTGCTGGTGAAGCTCAAGCGTCGACCGTCTCTGCTACTTAAAGTGCACATCAAGCCGGAAACTCATTATGTTCGCCTGTGTCGTGCATTGCGTCTGGCTGATTTGTGGCTGCTGGAGCGCTGTTCTCTGCACCTGGCGGCGCGCTATCTGTTGTGTTTATTTGAGACCACACGTTATATCGCCTACAAGCAGGTCGATCATGAGTATCTGGCCAGTTTTCGGCAGGAAAAAATCTGCTTTCGGCATCAGACGGTGTATGTGTTTCGCTGGGTGCCACCGCCTGCGGATACGCCGACAAAAACCGTGTTGCTGGTGCACGGCTGGGAAGGGCGCGGCATCATGTTCCGACCATTGTGCGAGGCGCTAAAAGCGCAGGGATACGCGGTGGTCATGCCGGACCTGCTGGCGCATGGGTTATCTGAAGGAAAGCGGGTATCCAATTATGAGCTGGCCAGTCTGCTTATCCAGATGGAGCGGCGTTATGGGCCGTTTTACGCGGTGGTTGGGCATTCCAGCGGTGGTCTGGTGTGTAGTCTGGCGCTGGCTCAGGGGTTGGCGGCACAGCGGTTGGTGCTGCTGGCCAGCCCGGACAATTTTGGCGGCATGATCGACAGGTTTCTGGCGGGGGCGTCGGTATCGGCATCGCTGGCCGCCCCCATGAAAGCCATTTATGCGCAGCGTTTTGGCTTTCATCCCGACTGGGTGGGTGAAGCGTTGTACCGCACGCTGGATTGCCCGACGTTGATTTGTCATGACTGGCAGGATGCCCGGGTTTGCCCTGATGTGGCTGATGCTATCCATCAGGCGCTTGCCCACAGCGAGCTCTTCTATACCCGTGGGCTGGGGCATTTGGGGATTTTACGCAGCCCACTGGTACACCGGCGTATTCTGGCGTTTTTAGCGGAGGCGAATGCCGGAACCGACGTGCAGGTAAAGCCACTTATTGATCGTGTCGCGTCATAATGCGGTAACGCGCGGCATTGATGGTATCGAAGCCAGGGCAACAGTGTTTTGCTGGTGCGCAAACGCAGGCCCGCCATGCGTCATATCATGGCGGGCGTAAGGTAGGGCGTTAATTACAGAGATTATGAATGTTGTCCAGCAGCACATGGCGAGAAAACAGATGACGCTGTTTGCCGAAAATGATGTCGAAGCTCATGTTTTGCAGGGTGCGCGGTGAATCGTTTTCCCGCTCCAGTGACACGGTTTTACGGTACTTCAGCGGCGCTATATTGTACGTCTTGGTAAAGCAACGCGAGAAGTGTGGCAGCGAGGAAAATCCGCACGCGTAACAAATATCGGTGAGCGACCAATTGGGCGAAATATGAATAATCTCTTTGGCCAATGTCAGCCTGACACGCCAAATCCAGCGCATCGGCGTAATGTTATACACCTGGTTGAAGAGACGACAGATATCGAATTTTGATTTACCGCTGACCGCTTCAAGATCTTCCAGCGTAATATTGTTGCCGATATTGTCGATGATATAGTCAATAATTCCCGCCAGGCTGGTCGCTTTATTGTTCGCCGCGAGTGTTTTGCGCAGGTTAGGGTGACGACGATACATGTCCTGAATCAGGTTATTGTTAAAAATATCGTTATCTACGGTATGGGCAAAGGTGTTCTGTAAGCTCATGGTGTCATCCCAAAAAAATAGATTCCCCGTGTCTGGTCCAGCTAAATCCAAAAATCCTTACAGCGGCGAATTCAGTGGTTGATTATTGTCCCTTGGTCAGACGTACGATCTGTCTAACGCAATTTGTGTGCCATGTTGTTATTGCTTGTTTTTAAAGGGAAATGCTTACGCCTACCTATAAGTGATCCCATTAATGGGACGAGAGCGTGCCGAACATGGGATTTTTCGTCTCGTAATTGGTCTGTGGATGCGGCTTACCTGCGGCGTGAACAGGGTAGGGGCGTGGTATGGGCGAGAGCTCGGTTCCGGTAGCGGTGGACAGCTATCCGTTGATTCGCCTGCCCGCCGGGATAAAGCAGGATAGAAATGGTGTTTGGGAAGGGTGTCAGGGGAATAGTTGGTATGATTTGTGCTGCTAAATTAAGAAAAAGCGGAGCCCGTTTTGCGGATAACCTGTGTATTTTGGACGCATTTTTAAAACCAGAGATAAAAGTGAGTGGTCTACAGCCTGTAAGATACCCTCGGTCTCAGGAAGGCTGACTCTATTTATACACTGAGGATTTCCCATGACGGTGCTGGTTCAACTTGATAATGTGCATAAAATTTTTCTTACCGATGAAATTGAAACGCATGCCCTTAGCAAGATAAACCTTTCTATTCACTCGGGAGAGTACGTCTCCATAGCGGGGCCGTCCGGCTGCGGGAAATCGACACTGCTGTCCATCATGGGGCTGTTGGATACGCCCACAGAGGGGCAATACCGGTTGAATGGGACTGATGTTGAACGCATCAGCCGCCGGGAAATGGCCCGGCTGCGTAATCGGGAAATCGGCTTTATTTTTCAGTCGTTTAATCTGATCAGTGATTTGACCATCGCGGAAAACGTCGCGTTGCCGCTCACTTACCGTAATGACCTGTCGCGTGCGGAACAGAAAGCGCGGGTGATTCAGGCGCTGGAGAAAGTCAACATGTCGCATCGGGTGCGGCATTATCCCTCGCAACTCTCCGGTGGTCAGCAACAGCGGGTTGCCGTAGCGCGGGCGATTGTTGGCAAACCATCACTGCTGCTGGCGGATGAGCCGACCGGCAACCTGGATTCCGCCAACGCCGAGGCGGTGATGAATATTCTGGATGAATTGCATCGGGATGGCGCGACCATCTGCATTGTCACCCATGATCCCCGTTCCGCCATGCGCGCTCAGCGTACCATTGTCCTGTCTGACGGCCAGGTCGTGGCAGATGGTGAGAATGGACAATTGCGTCAGGCGGTATAGTACGATGAATTTCTGGTTCGATATCCGTTACGCCCTGCGCCTGCTGCTTAAAAGCCCGGGATTTAGCGTGCTGACCATTACCGTGATGGCTTGCGGGTTGGGGCTGGCGCTCTATATGTATTCCGTCATCAACACCATCATGTACAAGACGCTGCCGTACCCTAGAGGGGAAGGTATGGTGATGGTGACGCCGACAATGGACGGTGAAAGCCTGAATGATTCGGGACTAAATTTTCTGGATTATGAACTTATTCGGCAAAAAGCGACGAAACTGACAGATATAAGCTACTTCTATGCGGATTATGTTGATCTCAAAGATGAGGAAAAGGCAGTTCGATATATTGCGGTGTATAACACACCGGATATGTTTAGTTATACCGGTGTCACCCCTTTTATTGGGCGAGCTTTCACCCAGGATGACATGCAATCTGGCGCCGAGCCGGTGGCGGTGATCAGCTACCAACTGTGGCAAAGTTACTTTAATAGCCTTAGCGATATTCTTAATCAGACCGTCAAAGTAAACGGTATCAATACCCGTGTAGTCGGTGTGATGCCCAAGGGATTTGCTTTTCCTTTCTATCATGATCTGTGGCTTCCTTCGCGCCTTGAGCCCAAGCTTTTTCCTGACCGGGAACAGGCACCGGAGGTATTTGTCTATGGACGACTACCAACAGGTGTCAAGACGGCGGTTGCCCGCCACGAACTGCAGGGACTAATGCAGCAGGTTGCTCACCAGTACCCTAAAGCTGGAAAGAGTATTTCCGCTAATGTGTTGTCTTTTCAGGAGAGTTTTACCGGGGAAGAGACCGCTCAAACTTTCTTTGTTATGTTGTCGGCTGTAGGTTTTATCTTGTTGCTCGCCTGTTTCAACGTTGGCAACCTGTTACTGGCGCGCTCAAACCAACGTACCCGAGAAATCGCTATTCGGATGGCGTTAGGTTCGCCAACGTCCCGGCTGGTGATGCAGATGCTGTGGGAGAGCTTGATTATCAGTTCCATCGCGGGCGTCATTGGTGTGCTGTTGGCTTCGTGGGGCCTGGATATTACCAATTATATTTTCCCTAAATTCGTACCGAATAAGGTGCCAGTGTGGTGGCATTTGTCACTGGATGGTGATGTCATTCTGGATGCTGTTGTTCTGATCTTGGCGACGGCGTTGATTACCAGCGCGTTACCCGCATGGAAAATTGCCAATGGTAAATTTGCCTATGCGTTGCGTGATGGTGCTAACAGTGATCAAGGACGGAAGATCGGGCGTTTTAGTCGGTCGTTGGTGGTCATTGAGGTAGCCCTGTCCTGTTCGATACTCTGTATCAGCGTATTACTGTTATTTCTGGTGATGCGTGCGACTAAAGCTGATTATGGTGTGCCGCTCGATCATTTTTTGGTCTCTAAAATCGATGTCGATCAGGAAAGTTATCCAGATGATGATAGCCGTCGGAAACTGTATTCCAGTTTGATCGAGCAGATTAATGCTATCCCGGGTGTACAAGCCACCGCTATTACATCCAGCACGCCAGGCCAATTCACTTTCCCTCATCAGGTAGTCACAGAAAGTATGGAACAAGAGGGGCAGGAAACCTTGTCCTATTCACTGGTGAATGATGTGCGCGTCATGCCCGGTAGCCTTGCCACCATGGGTGTAACATTGCTTAGTGGGCGTGAGTTTACTCGTCGTGATACTGATATTTCCCCTCCGGTTGCTGTTGTCAGTGATTCGTTTATCCAGAAATATTGGCCGCATGAAAAAACAGTGGTTGGGAAGCGGCTACGTTTTCGGGATGGTAATGATTACCGCTGGTTTACCGTCGTGGGGGTGGTTTCACATATTATTCATGGGCGACCGTTTAGCGAATTCAAAACGCGTCCGACGGTTTATCGTTCCCTGATGCAGATTCAGCAGGTCAATCCGTCGCTGACCATCATGCTTAAAGCTCCGCAACCTCAACGGTTTTCAAAGCCGTTAATGACGGTACTTAATTCTTTAGGCCCGGTAATAGACAGTGCCCCGCCGCAGACGCTGAGTGAACAACTAACACGTAATACGATAGGTGTGCAGTTTGTCACCAATTTGTTCCTGTTGTTTGGTGCCGCGGCTATGGTGCTTGCAGCCAGTGGTATTTATGGTGTGACGCAGCATGCTATAAACCAGCGTACCCAAGAAATCGGTATCCGCCAGGCGTTAGGGGCGACCCCAACTCGATTACTTCGCATGCTTATGTTTTCCGGACTTCGGCAGTTATTTGCCGGTCTTGCCCTTGGACTACCATTGGCGATATTTGCCGCGCCTAAAATTAACCGAGTGTATGGCGATGGTGGCGGTAACTTCATGCTGCTGTTTGGCGGTGTGGCCTTGTTTATCGTAATTATCGTCGCACTGGCCACCTGGATCCCATCCCGACGTGTCATCATGATGAAACCGGGTGATGCGATACGCTATGAATAAACGGAGCAGGCGGTATGCTGCCTGTAGCACCGACATGTGCGCTCATGGCAGGATACCGGCTGGCACTCCAGTTTCCCGCAACAGAGCCGTTAATAGTTACCACAGATCGATTATGCTGTAAGGGCATCGCCGCAGGGGTTGCCTGCGGTGGTGACAGTCAGTGTAAATTTCAGTATGAACCAGAGTGATAAGGACCCGTATGGCGGATAAGCAACATATCCTCATTGTTGATGACGACGCACATATTCTGGCCAGCTTGCAGATGTTACTGTCCATGGAAGGGTATCAGGTCACACTGTGTTCTGCCGTTGAGCAAGTGCCCGTTCAGCTATCCCAGCACGATTTCGATTTGATCCTGATGGATATGAACTATCAGCGAGATACCACTTCCGGGCAGGAAGGGCTGGTATTGCTCGACGAGATCAAACGGTATGACGAGTATCTGCCGGTTGTCGCGATGACGGGCTGGGGAAGTGTCGATATTGCCGTCAGCGCCATGCGGGCGGGTGCGGTTGATTTCATCCAGAAACCCTGGGACAACGAGCGGCTGTTGAATGTTATTCGCCAGCAAATCTCTTTTAGCCTCAGCCAGCGTTCTGGTAAGCGGCTGAAAGAAGAAAACAAACTGCTCAAGCTGGAGCTGGAAGACAATTTCAATGGCGAGTGGGTCGTGGAATCCGCGCCAATGAAGCAGTTAATGCGGGTGGTGGAGCAGGTGGCCGCAACCGAGACCAACATCCTGATTCTGGGTGAAAATGGTACAGGCAAAAGTCTGCTGGCCCGGGTGATTCATCAACTGTCTTCACGCCGTGACGAGAACATGGTGTCGGTGAACATGGGGTGTATCAACGAGAACCTGTTCGAAAGCGAGATGTTCGGCCATGTGAAAGGCGCGTTTACCGATGCGCGGGAAAGCCGTGTCGGGCGTTTCGAACTGGCGGATAAAGGGACACTGTTTCTGGATGAGGTAGGTAACCTGCCGCTGACCCAGCAAAGTAAGCTGTTGCGTATTCTTGAGGAGCGGAGCTTTGAACGGGTCGGGTCATCTCGCACACTGAAGACCAATTGCCGGATCATTGCCGCGACTAACGCCGACCTCGGTGCCAGAGTGGTTGAGGGCACGTTCCGACAGGATCTGTATTACCGTCTCAATACCATTGAGCTACGTGTGCCGTCACTGGCGGAACGGCAGCAAGACATCATGCCGCTGGCGTTGAACTTCATTGACCGATATGCCAGAAAATACAATAAGCCGGCGCCGGGACTCAGTTCGTCCGGACAGGCGGCATTATATGGATACCACTGGCCGGGAAATATCCGTGAACTGAGTCACTTGCTGGAACGGGCAGTACTGCTGTGCGGATCGCCACGGCTAAACAGTGACGATATTTTTCCGTCACTCCCCACTGCGCCGCAAAAAATGGTGACAGCGGAGCCGGAGTTCTCTTCCGATGCGACGCTGGCCGATATTGAAGAACGTCTGCTATGCCAGCGTATGGCGAAATTTGACGGCAATGCCATCAAGGCAGCCCGCTCGCTGGGGCTGAGTCGCAGTGCGTTCTACCGACGACTGGAAAAGTACAAAATTAACCATGAGTAAACTCGACTCCTCTTTTGAGCCTCCTCACCTGTTGTCATTCAATGTCGCAGCGATTGCGGGTTTGCTGGGGTATTTTCTGCTATGGCTGTTCCCCGATCAGTCGGTATATCTTAAGGTACTGACGGTATTTATTATTTTTCTTTGCCTGATCTACAGTAGCTTTACGTTTTCCGAACGTCTGAATGGCAAAATTCATGTTGTGTCTAACCTGCTGGAAGCGCTGGAGCAGGAGAATTTCAGCCTGCGCGGTGTGACCAAGGGCAATGGGGGGTTTGATAATCTGATCCGCCAGATTAACCAGCTCTCTGGGGCAATGGCGCGCAGCCGTCAGCAGCAAAAAGAAACCTACTATGTGCTGCATAAGGTGATCTCCAATATCAACATCAGCGTCTTTGCGCTGGATGCTGAGCGTCGCATCATCTGGTGTAACGATGCGGCGGCGGCGTTGATCAACAAACCGTTATCATTACTGGTTGGGCAACCCGCGGCAGAATTTGGCCTGGAAGGGTTGTTGCAGCAACCATCCGATGCTGAGCCTGTTGACTGGCGTTTTCCCGGGACTCGCGGCATGTTCCAGATTCGCCACGATTCCTTTATTGAAGATGGCCGACAAAACCACCTGTTATTTATCAGTGACGTGAGCAAACTGCTGCGTAACGAAGAACAGAAAACCTGGCAGAACCTGCTGCGGGTGATTAGCCATGAGATTAATAACTCGCTGACGCCGATCGCCTCTATCAGCCAGACGTTGTTACAGGTATTCCGTAAGGATAACTCGCACCCATCAGCGCCGGATCTGGTCAATGGGATGGAGATCATCAACAATCGTGCCCGTGAATTGATCACGTTTGTTGGCAGCTATCGTCAGTTAAATCGCCTGCCGCCTGCGAATAAGCAGCCGTGTGATATCGCCGGGTTAATGATGCAAATGACGATGCTATTCCCGCAGCGTAAGCTGGTTTTTGCCGGTGAAGCACCGAAGCAGGTAATGGTTGATGCCAACCAAATGCAGCAGATGTTCATCAACCTGCTAAAAAATGCCGATGAGGCGATGCCGCCGGGGCAGGGAGAAATTGTACTGCGCTGGAAAGCCGTCGCCCGACAGTTGCACATCGAGATTATCGATCAGGGTAAAGGGGTCGCGAATATCGAAAACCTGTTCGTACCGTTTTATACCACCAAGACGCATGGCAGCGGCATTGGTCTGATTTTGTGTCGGCAGATTGTTGAAGGGCATGACGGACACCTGACGTTGGAGAACCGTAAGGATGCAGAAGGCTGTGTCGTCAATATCTTCCTGCCGTTGGGATGACCTGACGGCAAGAACATGGCCGTACCCCCATTGTGTGGTGGTATCGCGAGCGCGAGAACCGGACCCGATGATCGTGATACAAGCGCGTCAGGCTTGTGGTCTCGCTGCTGATGCGCCGTTAACATCGCGTCAACTGGCAGAAGGCATGCTGCGCCTTTTACTGGCCCCGCTATGCCGACAGGAGGCTTCTGCACTGTGTTTTGCGCGCAACCCCTATGGCAAACCGTTCTTACCACAACACCCGGCTATTCAGTTCAATCTATCCCATACCCGTAGCGCTTTCGCGTTTGCTTTTGCGCGTTATAGCCAGGTCGGTGTGGATGTCGAACGTTGTCAGGGGCAGGCGGACCGTAAACGGGCAGTCGCGAAACGCTTTTTTCACCTTGATGAAATCCGCTGGTTGGAATCGCTTGATGACGTGCAATTTTTGTCGGCGTTTACCCGCTTATGGAGTCGTAAAGAAGCCTATATCAAAGCGCTGGGGATGGGGTTACACAAGTCGCTGGAATCATTTAGCTGCCTGACTGACCATCAGGGCGCACTCCAGGTGGTCGATTCCGGAAGTGTGGTCGCGTGCCGATTGAGTGAGGAATGGGTCGAAGGGGAACCTGCCGTCGCACTGAGCTGTTGTCTGTTACCCGATGCATCGACTGACGCGGGTGCATGGCGCTTGCTGTTATTACAAGATGAAACACAACAGGATGAAGCGCGCACCAGATGATAGGGCTACAGGGTGAGATGAGCACCGCATACGTGCAGGCGTAACGAGATGCGGTCGGCTACCTCAGTAGCTAGCAACCATCATGCTCGACCAGACCGGCGATACCATTGCTGGTCTGAACCAGCGTGTCTGGCGCGACCCGTACTCTGGCTCCTGTCGTGATAGTGCCGCTTAACTTCCTTACCTGACATAACCGTGCATCAACACCCATCGCGATATTCACGACGGCTTCTTGTGCCGAAAAGGTCTTTTCATGGGCGTTAAACGAGGCTCCCATCGCCAGCGACAAATCGAGCCGACGCGTTGTCCCTGCGACATTGACCGCTGTTCCCATACTGCCGTTGACCGCGAAGGCATCCGGTGATACTGCACAGGCGGGAATGGACATCGTGACACCAGCCTGCGCTTTAACAACCGTGATCGGCGCGCTGACCGTTATCCTGACGGTCGCGTCATGATCACGCAGAATGCTGTCATCGCTGGCGTGGTTTTCTATGACTAGACTCTGACCCTGGGGGCGGATGACCAGCTTCTCCAGAACATCCTGTCTGGCGCTGGTCTCCACGCGGTATCCATTACCGCAAACCAGTGTGACATTCAGACCACGGCTGACATCCAATGTCGTAAAGGAGGGCACATCCACGTTTTGCTGATTCGTTGGCGAACAGGCCACCGTCAATGGTAGCAGCACCAGCGCGGAACAAAGCAGCGCTTTCATTCCTCTCTCCTTTCCCGTCGCTATCCTTATCTGCCAGCCTGATATCCTTATCAGGAGGGAACCCGCGGCCAGCCAATCCTTGTCTGGCCAATCCGTCCGATGATGCATCCCTGGTACCGGGCGGTGCGGGGCAGTTACGTCCTTGTCTCTTATCGTTGGCAAGCCAACGAAAGCTTTCCCTGAGTGCTATTATGCATAGCAGAATTATCCATTGTTGTCTGAGATTGAGAGTTTCCCTAATAAATACGATTAAATGTTGTTCTAAGCCGTCCCGCTAAAGCCCGGCTAATAACACCGTGCTGACTGAATAGTGCATAGGGTGTCAAACCGAAAGGCATCAACCCGGCGTGCCGGTATAGCTGATCCGACAACTGCCGATCCAGGCTCCCAGACCGACGGACAGCATGACATGTGGCTTGTCGGCGCGGATGGCGGGCAAAGCGGCGTGCAATAACAGCAGCGGGTCGGTGGTGTAGCAATGGCCGATATCCGGCATCAGGCCCAGTGCGATATTTTCCAGCGGGTGGTGGTGACGGCGGGAATAGTTGAGCCAGCTTAACCGATTGACGTTGTGGGGGAGTATAGATAATTGATGCCGTTCTACATCTGGCAGATGGGAAAGGGCACCCCATAGCGCGGTATTGACCATGTCGTCGTGAGCGAGATAAAAAGCCTTCAATGCCTCGTCACTGCCGTACAATCCCTCATGAAATTCTGTCCGTTGCGTCATGAAGACGGGATCCAGTTGTAGCCCGCCAGGTTCTGATTCCAGCAATAATGCGGCGAAAGCATCTCCAGCAAGCGAGCAACCCGGTACATAACGCTCTTGTATCGGGTAGGCGGCAAAGGTATCGCCAGCAATAATCACCACCCGTTCTGCCCGTTGTTGCGATAACAGCCGTTGTGCCAGGTCCAGTGCCCAGAATAGCGTCGCGCAGTTTTGCTGGTCCAGTTCGTAGCAAGGCGCATGTGCATGAATAAAGGGATGTTCTCGGCCAAGCTGCGCCAGCCAGTGGGATTGTTCTGGCGACTGAACCGGCATGCCATGCGCGTAAATCAGTACATCAGCCGGGCGTTCGGGGTGTGCCGACTGGTGTTGTAATTCACTGAGCAGCCGATGGAATACCGACGCCAGCGGTACGCCGTTATCGAGGGCTGCAACGTGTCGAAAGCCGAACAGCTGCGAGAAGACCCGGGCTTCCGATGCGCTGGCACCCGCTGCCTGGATGATGTCGCTGGCACTGAGCCGACGCTCTGGTATCCAGGTAACAAAATGGGTCAGCCGCACTATTCCAATCCTTGCAGAGCGACAGCGCTGAGCATGTCCTGATAGTGAACCAATAGCAGATAATCGCAGCCTGGCTGGTAATTTTCCGCCAACGCGACAAACGGTGCCGCACAGACCAAATGCGGATTGGTGGCGATGCCGTTCATGGATGGCGGTAAGGTCGCCAGCAATAGCGGCTCTGCCACCACGCATAAGCGGTTTCGCTGTAGATCAAAACGCTGGCATAAGGCCGTGACGGTTTGCGGTAATGTTTGCGCACTGGGCTGGGGGTGACGACAGAAGCCCCGATAATGCAGCGCTCGCTCATGACAACAGACGGAAAACAGGCAGGCGTTATTTTCCGGGGCGATCGAGTCGAGCAAATCAGAATGATAGGGCAGGCTGCTTTGGTCGGCGATCAGCAACAGCGAGTCGTGGTTATCTTCACGCTGGCAGTTGGCAATGCTGGAGAGTGCAAACAGCGCCGCATCCGGTCCGCGATCGCTGATAGTCAGCGCCAGACAAGCCGGTAATCCTAGCGATTCAATAACATAGTTAATCACCGAACTGCCAAGGTGCAGGTCTGGCGTCCAGTGTGCCATCAGCACACTATCAATATGCGCCAGGTCGTTTCTAGCCCGGTAAACCGGCAGCAACTGGTTGATCATACTGATGAACGCAGTCATATCGCTGGTTTGGCTACGGTGTTGCACATTGGTCAGCCGTTCATGCCAGTCAAGACCGTTACTGGCGAAAAACCGAGAGGCATAGCTGTGCCAATAGTACTCCTGTGCCGGACTTATCGCCTGTCGCGGCATACTGATGGGCACCGTAAAGCTGCGGTGCAGTATTGACCGTGGGTCAAGATACGTGGGCACAGACGCCTCCCCTGGCGGTATAGCAGCGGAAGCTGTTCATCAGGTGAATATTGGCGGTACCTTCCATGTATTCAAATGCCAGTGCGTCACGACAACGGCGGCGTAACGATGTGTCTTCCAGCCAGGCTTGTTCGCTCAACAGGTGCGGCATACGGTGTGCCACCGTTTCCACGAACAGCGTGCAGTGCCGTTTGAGCTGGCTGGTGGTGTGATAGTGTGATTGACCTGACTGGTAGCGCACGGCGATGTCCGACAATTGCCGACGCAGTAGGTGGTAAGTTCGCCATTGCTGAGCGCGCCAGCGCTGTTGGTCGGCCGTTAAGGGGGCGTTATCCAACACCTGCAGCAACCCGTAGGCGGTGCCGAGCGCCATTGCGCTAACCATCGGGCGGTGGCGTTCAAACACCTGCCCTAGTGCGGCCAACCCTTGATTCAGCCCTTTGCGGTCATGGCCCAGAATGCGGTCCGGTGTGACAGCGAGTCCGTTAATCTCGAGTTCCGTCAGGTTAGAGCCCTGTAATCCGAACTGTTGCAGCGGCGTGATAGTCATATGGGATGCGGCCTGTTCCGGCTCGACCATGACCAGCAGTTGACGGTTATCTTCACGGGCGAAAACCAGCCCGACGGATGCCAACTGCCCGCCACCGATAAATTTCTTGCGGGCAGTCAGTATGTAACCGTTTTCTGTCGGCGTCAGTAGCGAGGCGATCGATTGTGTATCGGAACCGACATCCGGCTCGGTAACAGCAAAAAACGCCCAGCAGGGCGGTTTATTAAAGCGGGAAAAGAAGAACGCCTGTTGCTCCGGCGTACCCAGTGTCGTCACCGCTCGCGCTGACAGCGACGCCCCGGGCAACATCATCAAACCGCTGGCATCAAAGCGGCTCAGGTATTCCAGCATATCGATGTGATCGCTGTAGTGGCAGGCCTGATAGTCCCACTGTCGAAAGGGAATAAATTCGGGTGGGATGCCGATATAGGCGATGGTATAAAGCAGTTCATCCTCGAGACAGGACAGAGCCTGCTGACGATCGGATTCTACCTGACTGGCGGCGTGCCGTAATTTTTCGCCCAGTGCATCCAATTCTTTTAATACATTATTGAACGTAAGCGCTTTCATGAGCTGTCCTGTTAGTCGAGTCGCAAAACATACCATTCGCACGATAACTATGTACCTTATCGGGAATAACGGCGTTGTATTGTCCGGTATTGCAATTAGGTCAAATTTCAATCAGCAGCGAGGAGTAGGTGGCGCCCAACCCGACGCTGACCAGCAATACGGTATCGCCTTTGTGCAGACGTTGTTGCTGCTGCAACTGGTGCAAATTAATAAACGGATCCGCGCCAAAGCAGTGACCATATCGCGGGACATTTTCCAGAAAGATTTTTTCCCGTGGAAAATGCATCAATTGCGCCAGACGATGCCATGACGCAAGGTTGACGTTATGTGGCGCTATCCAGTCGACACGGTCTATGGTGATCCCCGCCTTGTCGAGCGCTGCCTGCAGATGCTGGCGGGTAAAATCCACATAATGTTGCCCAAAATCTGATGTTTCATGTTCATCAGCGCCTTGCTGGATACTGAAGCGGCCATCCTGCCCAGTGTAGCGGCTGAGGATGGCCGGTCCGTTACCGTTACGGGTCAGTAATACTGCACAGGCGGCTTCACCCATCAGCGTCGTGTCTTTGATCAGTTTGACCCTGGGGTGAAACGC
Source organism: Dickeya zeae NCPPB 2538 (assembly GCF_000406165.1). Classification (NCBI taxonomy): domain Bacteria; kingdom Pseudomonadati; phylum Pseudomonadota; class Gammaproteobacteria; order Enterobacterales; family Pectobacteriaceae; genus Dickeya; species Dickeya zeae. The sequence continues at coordinate 131,163 of NZ_CM001977.1, forward strand.
TTTCTCGCCGATCAGCATCAGACCAAACGCACCGGGCGAGAGCTGTTTGAGTAACCATTCTGCCGCCGTTAGTGGGGTGGCGCAGTGGCCCATGGTCAGGCTGGCAAACTCGGTCTGGCGTGGGAAGCGCTTCAGCCATGAAGGGGTCAGGCTGGCGGTGTCGAACACCCGTACACAGGGAACGGTATGACAGTGCACTACATGGCTGATGGCGGCGAAAGCCTGCGGCTGGTGGTGTTGTATCTGGTCGACAACCGGCGTCAGTAGATCGTCCAGCGTGCCGGGGCCACCATGAAAACGGCGTAGTCCGTAAAAGCGGTCAAACATGCGGATATCGAGTCGACTCAGGCCGACTTCCTGCGCGACATCCTCCAGCGACTGAATGTTGGGGGGAAATGCGATTTCTATCGCTTCAATGTGTCCCAGCACAAGTACGCTCCTGACAGTGGGCAAGGCGGAAAAGTGTGAGCAGTGGGTCCGACGTCGTGGCAAGGGACATAAGCATGGTCGCGGTGGGTAGCGTTAGCGCGGGTAAAACCGGCAGTAACGATAGGTGACCGGTTGCGCGTCGGCACACGGGCTGACACGACGCAACGGATCGCTCAGGTAGAGTACGGCGCTATCGTGATCCAGCAACGTGCAGGCGAGGCCACGCTCTGCCAGTGTCTGCCCTTGCGCTTTGATCCCCAGACTGCGATGAAAGCCCGGTGCGGCATAAAGCAGGCTTTGCAACTGCGGGGTGCGAAACTGGGGCGGCACGCCATGATACTCATAGAGCAGGACACTGTTGGCATGGCGGGCACAAAAATGGCGGCAGAGCGCGATCACCTCGGCGGCGTGCAGGCCGGATTCCTCACTATGAACCGGCTGATGCAGAAACCAGGGCATATCAGGGTTGGCGTCATTCAGGGCAAACCAGGGTAACAACAAGGCATGCTGTTCAGCGCTAAGCGGTGTGGCGCGCGTCTCCACCGTCAGACTTCCGGCTTCCTGTGCTATCGCGTGGTTGATGGGGGAGATAACGGGAGATTCCACACTATGCCCCCCGATAACCATGATTAATCAAGTGGATGAACGTGGTACCTTCGGTGTACTCAAAGGCCTTCACGTCACGCCAGGCTTTCGCCAGACGAGGATACTCGCCCAACGCGGCAGGTGGCGCATGATGAATCGCGGCCATCACCACGTGCTCGGCCACCCGGGTGGCGGTAATTTTGGCAAGCCCGGCGTCGCGCCCACAGTTTTCGCCTTGTTCAAAACGCTCACAGACCATGCGTACCTGCGCCATAGCGGCCTGCAACTGACGTCGGGCTTTCAGTAACCAGGCGGCACGTGGCGTAGACCAACGCTGTTGCAAGGTGAGATCGAGTACGGAACGGGCTACACCCAGCGCAATAGCACCGACACAAGGGCGTAATGAATCGAACGTTACCATCGCGGAACGGGCAAAACGCTCGGTCGGTTTCAGGTGTTGTCCCAGCAGTGCACTGTCCGGTACGAACACATCACGAAGCCTCAGGTGCGATACGTTGCAGCCGGGTATTCCGTTGATGGGGATACGTTCGGCGAACACGCCATCCTGATGACGTGGTGAAAACGTGAAGACATTAATGCCAAGCGGACCGGATGCGGTACGGGCGAACAATACGCCGGTATCGGCGATGACACCGTTACCAATCAGATACTTCTCGCCGTTGATCAGCCAGCCGCCATCCACCTTGACGGCGCTGGTCTGGATTTGTTGTGCGTCGCTGCCGGCTTCCGGTTCGGTCATGGCAAAACAGCTCCAGGTCAGCTCGCGATTAAACTGGGAGAAGAATGCATCACGCTGTTCCTGGTTGCCCATGTTTTCGACGACCAGCGCCGCCATACCGGGGCCAGGGGCGGCGAATAGCAGGTTCGGATCGATATAACCGAACGATTCATAGGCCTCGCAGCGCAGGGGTAATGGTAACATCCGCAGGGCGTCACCCTGTTCCTCCAGCCAGCTCGTTGGCTGGTAATCAGCGGGGACACCCAGCGTATTAAGCATGGGGGCCAGTGAGTATTGCGCCGTCAGGCGCGCTTTCTCTGGGGCAACGTCGATTTGCCCGCCAAGGTGGCGCCCTTCAGACACGGTGTCTTCAATCAGGCGCTTTAAGGGCAAAAGGAAGCGAGCGTAATCATTCACGCGGTTTCTCCTTGCGCGATCAGGCTGGTACTGCCGGACATGATCTCCATGATGCCTGCCTCCGGTTTGTACAGATGACTGGCCAGCGGTCCTTGTGGGTAGGCATGGAACGGGCGCGTCAGCGCCAGCCAGCCATCTGCACGCAACTGCTGGTATTTCTGGTTGAAGTCATCGACTTCAAAGCAAATGTGGTACGGCAGGCAATCTTTGCGTTCTTTGTCCAGCATGCCACTTAACAGCCGGTTTTCCGGCAGCGGCTCCACCAGTTCTATCTGCATATCCTGACGGGTGGTGTTCATGAAGGTGACGTAAATCTGCTGGGCGCTGACTTTCTTGCGATACACCATGATCTGGGGGAAAAAAGCCGTCATCGCAGCGATAGTCGCGTCACTATCTTTGACGATATATCCAAGATGGCTGAATTTCATGACTTTTCTCCCGTCAATGCCGTTTGTAACAGACTACCGGCAACAGCGGTTTTTTTTATGTCTGCTTGCAGGTCGTACCGCTATTTTGGTGAGCTATAGAGCGTCGTGCTATTGCCGTGCTCTGGTAGCACATCGGTTTGGCATTGCTGCATCAACGCCTGTCGATCGGTCTTGCCATGTAACGTCAGGGGAAACGGACCGGTGAAACGGATGACGCGTGGCATCATATACGCAGGTAGCCGTTGCGCCAGAGAGCGCCGAAAGCTATCGCGCCGTTCGCGGGTATCAGGAGAGAGGTGTATGAATAACACTAATTCTGTCACATGGTTATCCTGTTTTCGGACAACAACGACAGCTTGTTGTACATCGTCCAGTTGGTTTGCCGCCGCTTCGATTTCACCGATTTCTATTCGGTTACCCATCCATTTGATCTGACCATCATTGCGGCCTTTTACAAATAGATTTCCCTGTGCGTTCAGATAGCCGATATCGCCAGTATGGTAACTACGTTGGCCTTGTCGCCAGCTAAAAAGGCGATTGCGTTGATCAGATTCCGGCAGGTAGCCAGGGCTGATTTGTGGGCCGAGAAGTACAATTTCACCGGCCATACCGACAGGTAGCGGTTCGCCGTGTTCATCTACAATGATGACGTTGTTATGATCATTAGCATGGCCGAGTGATAAGGGAGGGTTGGTGGGGAGGTCGTCTGGCGTCACGCGTGCTGCATGTGTCATACAGGCGGCTTCGGTTGGGCCATAGCAATGCAACAAGGTCGCTTGTGGAAAACGCTGATGCAGGGTCTGTACCAGTGGCGGCAATAGCGCTTCCCCGCCAATAGCGATACATGTCAGATGGGGCAATGTGAGCTGATTGAAGCTCGGGTCTGAGCACATCACTTCAAGAAAACCCGGTGTGGAAAACCAACTGTCTATCCGTAATGCAGGTTGTGTTAGCAGTGAGAGGTTCTTACGTGGGCGGATATTATTGACGTGGTCCAGCATGACCAATGCTTTACCTGCTGCCAGTGTCAGGAAAATATCCATGATGCCCAGATCGAACGACAAGCAGGCATGATTCACATGTACGCCAGGTTGTTGTCCATGCAGTGTCGGTATGGCCCAACTTGCCAACGCATCGTAATTCCCATAACTGATTTTCACCCCCTTCGGCTCGCCAGTGCTGCCTGAGGTGGTCAAAATATAAAATATCTGTTCAGGTGCAGGCCTGACCGGCTGGGTAAGCGACGGGGTATCCGGCAGCGAGGCGGTAGTACAGAGCGGGATGGATAGCGGCGGTAACGCGGTACGTGGCGGGCAGGCCAGCAATAGCATGTCCGCTTGCGTTACTGCGACAATATGCGCGATACGGGCTGCTGGATTGGCGATATCGACAAAGGTGAACGTGATGGCCTCAAACGCGCAGGCCAGCATGGCGGCGGCGGCATCCAGTTGCTTGTGGCCGTAAATCATCACGCAACGCGGTCGGTGCTGCTGTAGCGCCTGACGTATGGCTCCCACCCGCATGCCTAGCTGCGCAAAGGTATAGCTGCCTTCATCGTTAACGATGGCGAGATGCTGTGGGTTCTCCCGTATCCGGGTTTGAATCGGATTAAGAACTGACGAAAACATAGCGTTTACCCTTATCAAGCGCCTGTTGTGCGATACGCTGGCGGTCTAGCTTGCTGTTGTGGTTGAGCGCGGCGTGGTCTACCGGATACCAAAATTTGGGCACCATATAGAGCGGAAAGTAGCGGCGTAAATAGTCCGCCAGCGCTGGCAAAATATCCGGCTGACTGGACAGGATAAACGCCTGTAGCCCCTGAGGGGTGTTGTGTAATAGCCACGGAGTGACAATCGCGTCCTGTACCTGAGGGTGTTCCCGCAGTGCATTTTCGATGTCGTCAAGGGCGATGCGGTAGCCCTGTATTTTTAACTCGCTGTCTTCCCGACCGTGAAAATAGAGCAGGTTATGGCGTAGTGAGCCCAGATCACCAGTGCGGTAGTGACGCGTGCCGTCGGGATGAACCACAAAGCGTGATGCCTGAATTGGCGATGCGTTCAGGTAGCCTTCGCTCACCGCCGGGCCGCTGATAACGATTTCCCCGCGATCGCTGTCCGCCTGCGCCTCAATGTGCACGATGACGCCTGGGCGGACATAGCCCAGCGGCAGCGGCGCATCGTCATTGAGCATATCGGGGGTGATGTCGCAGGCGGTAATGGCGACTGTACACTCTGTCGGGCCGTAGGTATTGACGATGCGGCAGTCAGGGAATACTCGCCACAATGTGGCGACGAGCTCTTTTGTCAGCACTTCGCCGCAAAAGATAAAGGTTTTCAGGTGCGGCAGGTTGTCCTGACAGAATGCCCGATCCCGCAGATAGTTGCGGGTGAGCGACGGTGTGCTCACCCAAGTCTGGATACCCGCATCGGCATGGCGGGCGATCATTTTGCGGGTATTGATGAAATCGCGGTAATCCAGCACTGAAATTGGCTGGCGATAATGCCACGCCAGCCACAGCTCGTACTGGGCGACGTCAAAGCAGTAACGAATATTGCCGCTGATTGCGCCGGATAGGGGAAAGGCCTCGACTGCCCAGCGAACGAAGTGCGCCAGATTGGCGTAACTCACCTGGATACCTTTGGGGGCACCGGTGGTACCGGAAGAAAACATAATGTAGGCGATGCCACTGACGGCGTGTTGGCCGAACGCCTGCCCCATCTGATGGCAAAAATCAGCCAGTCGGGCGGCGGGCTGACGGGCGGCGACGCTATCTCCCTCTGGCAGTGACACCGGCAGCGTTGGGATACCACTCTGCGGCGCGGCCTGACTGGTGGCGTTGAGCAGCAAACCGGCTTGAATGTTGTTGGCGATAAAACGCAGGCGCTCGTCGGTGTTATCGGTTTCGACCGGGACCACCGGGTGGCCGGTTAATAGGCAGGCCCACCAGGCGATCAGGCAGGCCGGGTGCTTGTGCCCGTACAAGATAACCGGTGCCGGTTGCGGGCGACCGCTGGCGACATGATGTGCGCGCAGGTGTTCCGCCAGCGCCAGCGCGCCGTGGTACAACTGGTGGTAGGTCAGCTCACCGTCAATGTGATGGCAGGCCGGGGTGTGCACACCATCGAAGCGCGCCAGCAGGGAAGTCAGGTATTGCCACGATGCGATCATACACAAGAGACGCCATGCTCCCGTTGTGAGTGAATGAAGCGGCTGAGCGAATCGATGGTGCTGAGCTGCTGGCTATCCAGTGTTACCGGGTCTATCGATAATCCTTCGATCATCTCTTCCAGATACATCATCAGTTCGATGAAAATACCGCTCTCAAACCCTAAATCCCGCTCCAGATCGGTGTGCGGATGCAATTCCGACAGGTCATCGGTTTCCAGCACCATACCGATCGCCGTGACGATCTTCTGGTAATAAAAATCCGGGTTGTAGTCGGTGTTAGCGGGGCAATCAGTATCATGTGACATCGCGGTTACTCCATCAAACCGGGTTGTGGGCAGGCGGCTACCGTTATCCCTGCCATCAGTTGTTCCCGCAGCAACGTACGGTTGACCTTACCATTCTGATTCAGCGGTAATTGCGGCATCAGCAGGAAACGGTGCGGCACCATATACGATTCCATCTGGGTTTTGCTCCAGCGCGACAATGCCTTTTCGTTCAGATCGCCACGGGTAACGACACAGGCGATGATTTCATCGCCGTAAATCGCATGCGGTATACCGACAACGGCTACTTGCACCACCTGCGGATGACGGTTAAGCACGGTTTCCACTTCTTTGGGCGCGACTTTCTCGCCGCAGCTTTTCAGCATTTCGTCCCGACGGCCGATGAAATAGAGCAGGCCCTGATCATCCAGCCGACAGATATCGCCGGTGTAGAGGACGTTTTCGCCCGGCAGCAGACCGGGGCGCAGTTTCTCGGCACTCTTCTCGTCATTGCGCCAATAGCCGCACATCACGGTCGCGCCGCGGATCACCAGCTCGCCGGTGGCATTGCGGGTATGGCGCTGACCCTTGTCGTCCACCACCCACAGTTCGGTATTCGGAATCGCGATGCCGACGCTTTGCGGATGGGTGGCAAGGTACTCTGGTGGCAGATAGGTGCAACGGTGGCACTCGGTCAGCCCGTACATTGAGTAGATGCGCGCGTGTGGAAAGATGTGGCGTAATTGGTCGATATCACCGGCATGCAGCGCAGCGGCGGTGTTGGTGACGGTACGAATCGAGGCGAAGTTGTAGCGCGAAGCCAACGGTGCGATCAGTCGCAGCATGGTCGGCACGATAGGCAACACCGTCGCGCGCAGGGTGACCATACGTTGTAGTGCTAACAGGGGTCGGCGGAAATCCGGCTCCACGATTAACGTACACTGCGCCAGCGCAGACATAATGACCTGATATAACCCGTAGTCGAAGCTCATCGGAATGAACGACATGATACGGTCATCGTCGCGCAGTTGCAGGTAACCGGCTACTGAGCTGGCGGCGGTAATCATATTGCGGCGGCTGAGCATCACCCCCTTGGGGTGACCGGTAGAACCGGACGTGTAGATAATGCACGCCAGATCAAGGTCAATGCCGGTAGCGAGCCGCTCGCACTCAACGGAGATGCGGTACGGTTCGTTCGCCAGTGCCGCAGCCACCTCGTGGCTAAAACAGACCCGCGTGTGGCGGTTAAACTGCTGCCAGTGCTCACTGACCTGAGCGATGGTGATTTCATCGTTAAGGGCTGGGTCGGCTATCAACAGGCGACATCCGGCGTTATCCACCAGCCAGCTGAGTTTACCGGCCTTGGTTTCCGGGTTCAGTGGAATGAAGATCGCACCCAGATATTGCAACGCCCAGAAATAGAGCACGAACGTCAGTGAATTTGGCATGTAGACGATCACCCGGTCACCTTTATCCACCCCTTTTTCCCGCAAATAATCCGCCAGTTGTCGGGCTTGCAGGCGCAACATAAACCAGCTGATTTCGCGATCGGTATCGATGACGGCGGTTTTATTGGCCGCTTCTTTGGCGGCCTGGTCAAGCCAGTGAGTCAGATGGGTAATGTTCGTCATGGAGCATCCTTAATGGGGACAGGAGGAGCGGGTGAACATTCCGGTGTGGTGCGGCTGATAACGCAACACACAGGTGGTGAGATGACGCGCTTCGGGTACCGCCAGCAAGTAACGGTGACCCGGTTGTGCCTGTTGTTTCAGGTAGACAAAGGGGGCCGCACACAGTAATGACTCTGGCACGCTTACCCGTTGGCAGTGAGGAACGCCGCCTTGCAACGCCTCAATCAGCGCCGGGCTACCCAGTAGCGTCAGCGGTAGCGTCTCTTGCGTCGGCAAGCGTGCGAGCAGGTGGCGCAGGGTCGCCGTCATGTCGCCGTTATCGGCGTAAGGCTGGCGATAGTAGCCTTCAAATACCAGTCCGCTGGCTTGTCCGGCTGGCCGTTTTTCTATCCGCATCAGGCAGCAGTTTTTCTGGGGCTGCAACTGTGCCAGTCGTTCGCTGGGATAAGGCGCGATATCCTGATCGGCAATCATCAACAAGGCCTCATGCCGATCATCTTCACAGGCCAGATAGTCATTGATGGCGTGCAGGGCGAACAACGGAGCCGCCAGGCCGCGATCCGAAACGGAAAACCCGAACGCACGGTGAGCCTCGCACGCGTGGATCAGGGCGTTAGAGACGGCGCAGCCGAGGTCGCTATCCGGGGTCCAGTGGGCGAATACCACCACATCAAGCGGCTGTAATGTATGACGTGCCTGCAATTCAGGTAACAGCGCTTGCATCATCGCGGTAAAGGAGTGGCGGCTATTCAGCCAGCGGTTCAGCACCGCGCTGTCCGGCTCGGCTGTTTCGCCGTGAGAGCGAAAAAAAGCCCGCAGATAATCCGCCATCAGCGCCTGGCTCGGGTGCGGCACCCGTGATGCGTCATCACATTCAGGTGCGCTTGCCGATGAGAACGTACGCCAGACCAGATCATCCGGCTGGATACACAACGTCATGATGCCTCTCCGTGCCAGAGCTCAACCGGCTGTTGGCGAGCCAGTAACTGTGCCGTGGTCTCTGGCTGGCGAATCTGAATCAGCCGGTGTCCATCCACCATCACTTCCGCCGGGTAACCGAAGCTCAGGAACAAACCGGGTGAGGCGGTTAACCCATAAGCGCCAGAATGGGTGATACCGATCAGGTCGCCGACCGCCAGCGTCGGCAGCAGCACGTTGTCGCCCAGCAGGTCGGTAGGGGTGCAAAGCGGTCCGCTGACCTGATAAGGCTGCAATGGACGAGATTGGTTATCACCCAGCCGTAGTAGTGGGAAGTTTTTACGCAGCATGCTGTTCAGCCCTGCCGCCGCACTATGGCAATTGGCACCACCATCGCAAATGGCAAATGTTTTTCCACCGGCGGTTTTCAGGGTGTTGACTCGGGTAACGAACAGGCCCGCTTCCGCCACCAGATAGCGCCCCAGTTCAATAATGATTTGCGTATCGGCGGCCTGGCGGCGGAAGTCCGCCATAATCGGCGCGATAGCGTCACCCAATGCGGGCAGATCCAGCGGTGTTTCCTTGGGGAAATAAGGAACGCCAAAACCACCGCCGATATCGACAAAATCCAGCGTTAATTGATATTGATCGCGCAGGTTAAGCGCCAATTGCAGAATATTTCGGGTGTTGTCGGCGATAGCCTGAGCGTTGAGAATACGTGTTCCCAGATAGACATGAAAACCGCGCACAATAATGGAAGGCCAGCGTGACAGAGAGGCCAGCACGGTGTGCAGCGTATCTAGCGTCATCCCGAACTGGGTGGGTTTTCCGCTCATCACCAGTCTGGCGTGTTCGCTGCTGAAATCCGGGTTGATACGTAGCGCCACCGTCTGCACGGTGCCAGCCTGTGCCGCCAACTGGTTGATGTTATCCAGTTCGGTGACGGATTCCGCCACAATCGCCCGGATACCACAATTCATGGCGTGCGCCAGTGCCGGTAGCGACTTGCCCGGCCCGACATACAGAATATTTTGCGGTAAGACACCGGCTGCCAGCGCGGTATCCAGTTCCGCCGGTGAACACACCTCGCACCCCGTCCCTTGCTCCACCAGCGTTTTCACTACCGACAGGTTCGGGTTCGCCTTCAGAGAATAGTACACCGCTGTTCCGGCTGGCAGTTGCTGATAGAGATGATGAAGCTGACGACGTAGCTGGCGGGCGCTGTAGACATAAAAAGGCGTGCCGACATGCCGGGCGATCGTCGCAACCGATATCTCTTCTACATAGCCGTTGGCAAACAGCGCGTCAGGCTGGGTGGCGGGGTGAGCAGGGTCAGCCATGATGAAGCCGCTCACGCAGGAAAGCTGTCAGACTGGTCAGATTCTGGAAGGCATCGAACACGCGGTCATCTGTCAGATCAAACAGGTCACCGGTCAGATGGTAAGCCGCTTCGCAGTGATCGCTGAGTACGGCAATCAGGCTGACGATATTGATGGAATCCAGCAGCCCTTCGGCACCGAACAGCGCAGCGCCTTGAAAGATCTCGGTGATACGACCGTTATCGATGCCGATCGCGGTGAGTTTATCACGCAGAAGGGTATGCAATGTGTCATCATCGTGATGAGTCACTACCGTATAATCCATTCTACTCCCCTTATCATTGTTTTTTGGGGAGTATAACCAGCGTTGTCTTCGGGCGTTTTGTTTGAGATTGCATGCCCGTTGATGTACCGGGAGCTATGTCGTCAGTTAGACGGAAAAAGACCCATAATGTATTCTGATGGCAGTATTTCGCGGCGTTTACCGGTGATTTATGTCAGAAGCAGCCAGAGGGCTGAAAGTGGAATAGGGGTGATGGAATAACCGTGGCGGATAAAACGACCTTTCCCCCTCCTGCGAACGGTAACAGGAGAGAGAAGGGTGAAGAATAAAATAACACTACTGACCCGTCATACTTCAGATGACCAGCAAGACTGGCGACCATAATCATCTCCCGTTAGCGGCTTAACACCTGCTATTGGCGATGCGTCTGGTGGCTGCCTGATGGCAATCGAATTATTCTGGGTATAATTAATAGACTAACAAATATTTCCCTGGTGTGCGCCAAATTGGCTTTCCGAACGCTAATAGCGATCAGAGTTTTTTATTTTCATATTTGATGTTATTTTTTGAAAATTCTAAGGATTTTGCACCGGGAAAGATAGTTAGACTTAGGTATAGGTTGATACTATACTTTCGTGCCGTCATGATCAGATTGCACTGTCGTACACGATTTTGGGAGAGTTAGATGTCTATATCATTCTCTAACGTTGACTTCATTAATAGCACAATACAAAACTATCTTAACCGAAAGTTAAAGAGCTATGGCGACCTGAAATACGCCTATTTGATCATGAATAAGAAAAAGCCGACGGACGTGGTCATTATTTCTAATTATCCATCGGAATGGGTTGAGATTTATCGGAGTAATAATTATCAACACATTGACCCGGTTATTCTGACGGCGATTAATAAAATCTCTCCTTTCTCCTGGGATGATGACCTGGTTATCAGCTCAAAATTAAAATTCTCCAGAATATTCAATCTCTCCAAAGAATACGACATTGTTAACGGTTATACATTTGTGTTACATGACCCAGCTAATAATCTGGCTACATTGTCTTTCATGTTTGAAGAAAAACGCAGCGGAGAACTGGAAGAAATTGTCCAGAATAATAAAGAAAAACTGCAAATGCTGTTGATTTCCGCCCATGAGAAGCTCACCTCCCTTTACCGGGAGATGAGCAAAAACAGAAATAACAGCAAGTCGCAGGAACCTAATCTTTTCTCACAACGAGAAAATGAAATTCTCTACTGGGCAAGTATGGGAAAAACGTATCAGGAAATTGCACTTATTCTTGGTATTACCACCAGCACCGTTAAATTTCATATTGGTAATGTTGTGAAAAAATTGGGTGTACTGAATGCTAAACACGCTATCCGGCTTGGGGTCGAAATGAACCTGATCAAGCCAGTGGAACCAGTAAAGGCAAGGTCTTAAGCTGCTCGGACTCGGCCTGTGTCATTTGGGTAATTCGCTCAATCAGCGCGTGTCGGCTGTCGTCATCTGTGGGCAGATGCAGCAAATAAATACGCTCCTGCTTTTCCGAGAGCCCTTGCTGAATGATGGAAATACGCCAGCCTGAACGTTTTAACAAGGTCAACATCGGGTGGCTGACAATAGTGAGGATGCCGTCGTAGTGGTATTTTCTGGCATAATTAATCATAGCAAGGAATAACGTCAGACATGCCGGATTGCGGGTGCCAATTAAATTTCTTACCCGATCACGGTCAACAAAAAAACGGCTGGATTCAATATAATTCCCTTCGGGGATCTTGAGATTATCGAAATAAGAATAAAAGGTACCGGTAATCATATTGGGGTATTTTATTTCTATAAACCGGACGCTACAAATCACCTTTCCCTCTTTGACACCTAAAAGGTAGGTGGTGTGCTCATTATCATACTCATCGAACTCCATCCCATTAATACAGTTGACGGCCCAGTCAAGGCGGTCCTTAAAGGTATCTTTTCGTAGTGTAAACACCTCATCCAGCTTGTTATTTGACATTAAGCTAAAACTCACATCAAATATTTCTAACATATTTCCCCCTGTCCTTAACTTCATGTCTTTTTTCGCAGGAACTCGCCTGGTGGGGAGATATTTTAACGTTTTTATTGCTTGATTTTCCAGCGTGATTATTTGAGGTCATTTAAGGGAAACTGACTTTAATTAGTTGACATATTATTTCCATATCCACTTTTGTGGCGTATGCCAGAAGTGAGATAACTCCCGCAGGGAGCGTAATAATATCCACAATACAAATAATAATATTTGGAATAATATGCAGGCGTATTGAAAAACGCTATGTACTGACTCCCGCAGAACACGCCTTATAAACGATGCAGAATAGCGTAGCGAATTCCTTGGTAGGGGTTCATACCCTGTACCTGGGTTCCCAGCCCGTTTGCCCGGCAGATTTTCTTTATTTCCCTCGCCGCTCAAAAAAACATCCGATCAGATCTGGCAGTAATCGACTGAATACACTGTGGTTTCATATTTCTGACATAGGAATGTGATATGGATCGCACTTTTTGTGAAGTTGGGTATAGTTACCATAGTGATAATTGACTTGTCATTTACGAACACCCTTAACAACGAAGACGCAAAAAAGGAAACCATCATGAACATGAAAACTGTCTTTACTGCCATCGCATTGAGCACTCTGTCCGTCGGCGCTTTTGCTGCAACTGAAATCCAATACCCGCAGGGTCAGGAAGTCGGCAGCATCTCCGCCAGTGCCAACACGCTCGATAGCCTGCAGGCTAAACTGGCTGCCAAAGCGGATGCCGCTGGCGCTAAATCATTCCAGATCACGTCCGTTCAGGGTGACGACACGCTGCACGGCAACGCGGTTCTGTATAAATAATGTGATTGACGAGGTGGGAAGGGCTCGCTCTTCCCATCCTCACCTGCTGTGATAACCCCCTCCCCTCTTCTGTGTTTATTTTTTAGGTTTTTATTAACCGGGCTCTGCCCGGTTTTTTTATGGCTGATGGGGTGGGGTATGAGAGGGGCGGAGTCCCAGAAGTACCGGAAAGTCTTTGTAACACTTTGAGATATCGTTAGATTCTATGGCATTAAAAAAGCCCGCTATGCGCCGGGCTTATTGGTTTTTTGATGGTGGGTGATGCGTTGTTGAATCTGAATGTTGAGTTTGGTGTTTTATCATTGATTTATATTGTTTTTATTTTTGATCATTAGTTATTGCGTACACGTATAAGTACACATGAATTTGAATGTTTAGCTATGAGCAGAAATTGACAATCATAAGTAGGTGTTACTTTTTTAACTTTGCTTGACAAATTTTGAAAAGTGCAAGATTATTTGCTTTGTCACATCTTCTTACCTCAAACCTGCATCTGTCCTGTGAAAGAGGAACATTTTCGAATGAAGCAACCTTGGGAACTCAACTCTGTACTAACAGCTGATCGATTGAAACAGCTAGCTTCTCTGATAAGAGACGTTAGGGATGATGTCATTGATCGGCATGATGACGACATAGGTGATACGGCCCGTGGTACTGGCATGAGGGCTTATGAGTGTTCACGAACACGCATCATTCGTGCGGTAAAGGATAGTAAAAATTGGCCTTGGTTGGGAATTGTGAAACCTGATGGTCGATTCACTTTTTCTATTCAATCCGTCCCTGTAAGACTTTACAGAGGGAAGCCCAGTTGCCCCGAAGAAAGAAGGTTAATCCCTTCGATTGAAGCATTAAGACAAATGTCATGGCTTGAGCCAGAAGTCGGTGATGTTGCTGCTGCACTTTGGTTTTTTGCTATCGAATTGGATGAAATGCGATACGTTGAGCGAGTAACGTTTGTCGGTTTCCTTGAAGGACAGCAGATTTCGTGTTGGGAGATTCCTCTTGATGAGCGGGTTTCTGCTTTTGGCCCTGCCATAAGTGAATTGCCTCAGCCAGTTGAAACGAAAAAAGCATCAGTCTCTGTCAAAAAGAAAGACAAAAAAGCAGAGAATGATGGCGAGGATAATGGTCAGTAAGGTATGTATCTAGATTTCTATGGTGAAAAATTAAGGCTGGCTCGTTTACTCAAAGGGATAACTCTTCAAGAGCTAGGTGATGCTGTGTCGGTTTCCAGACAGGGCATACACCAGTATGAAAGTGATGCAAGGGCTCCTTCAATGGATGTCAGAAACGCTTTGGCAGAATACCTTGAAGTAACTCCTGGCTTTTTTGGTATACCTATCTCTGGAGATGTTAAACCGGAGCAATGCCATTTTCGGAAGAGACAAACAACTCCAGTGGGAGTAAAAGAGCGGGTGCAAGCATATAGCACGGTGCTTGAGCAGCTTGTGGTTGAGTTGCATGAGCATTTAGATATGCCTCAAAATGGTTTTAATTTAATCGATAATACTAAGATTACTGAACTCACCCCTCCAATAATAGAAAAAATTGCTGAGGGAGCCCGCCTCAGGTGGAATTTATCAGCAGATGCTCCGATCGATAACATGGTTAATGTGTTGGAGAATCAAGGGGCTATTGTAACTTGTTTCAATGGTGTGTCCGATAAAGTTGATGCTCTATCTGTAAATAGAAAATATCCAATAATAATAAGGAATACTGCTAAGGAAAGTGTTTGCAGAATGAGATTCGATTTGGCTCACGAATGTGGCCATTTAGTGATGCACGATGGCATTGAAACAGGTTGTAAACAAACGGAAAGGGAGGCAGATGCTTTTGCCAGCGCATTTTTGTTCCCAAGAAAGTCATTTGCCAGTGAATTTCCAGCCTGTATGAATTTTGATGGCTCTTTTAATTGGAAAAAAGTATACGAATTAAAAGTCAGATGGAAAGTGAGTGCAAAAGCAATAATATACAGAGCTCATTTTTTAGGCTTCATTAATGCACAACAATATAGAAGTGCTAATGTCTGGTTCAGCCAAACTAGGCAAGCACGACAAGAGAAGTTTGATGATATTCTCCAAATGGAAGATCCTCATATACTGAAAGAAAGTATTATTGTTATGAAAGAGCAGTTAGGTATAACATTTGAAATGATGGCCGATAAATTAGGTGTAAAACCAGTGTTGTTGGCGAGTGTTACAGGGATGGAGTATAAAGAAACCACTTCTGATATTTACGATGATGTGGTTGTTCCATTCAAATTCTAATAAAAAAGCCTCGTTGTGGGGCTTGTTTTATTATTTTATATTTAATCTGACCTAACTCTGGAGAGTAGATTAATTATTTTTGGCTGGACAAAGGTGATGACTCCTAAAGCTAAACCGAGTTGCTTATTTTTATAAGGCAATTAATATTTACTCAAACTGGCTATAAAAACTCTAGACATATCGAAATTCCCCCTTCAATAAAACCTTTAATTTTATACCGAACGTAACCATATATCTATAAACTAAATATTTAAACCAAGCTATTACAATGTAGAAAACCTTGACTATTGAATGATCAAGGTTTTCAAGAATTAATAAATAAAAAACTCTATTCTATTGTTTCTGATCTCCCATCTTAGATTCGATATTCGTTAGTGCATCACTGAATTGAGAAAGTCCTTTCACTTCAATCAGAAACCTTAGTAAACTTGGTAATCTATTTTGAATGTCAGCGGAAAGAAATTTATCATTTAATAATTTACCTGGTATGCTTTCATTTATAAATAATTCTAATCGTTGAATAAACCCATCAGGGATAGGATACCCACGAGAAAATAACATTAGCTTTGAAATATAATCACTTGGTTCTTTGAGTGAAACGTCCAATACATTATTATAGATAAAATTATCAATGCTAGTTTTAACATCAACATTACCAATTTCTTTTATATCTAGTAATAAGTTATCGGTGAAAAATGTTTTCACCCTATCACTCTTGCCCATTAGTTTACTTAAAGCACTATCCAATAGCTCTACATTTTCATAAAAAAAATCATGTTTCAATGAGGTTGCATATATATTTAACACCGTTTTACTTGTGAGGACAAATTTATCATATGCATTATGTTCATCAAGGATTATCTTGTTAAGAATTACATCGATCATTTTGAGGAAGTAAGGGTGATGTTTTTCATAAAAATATAAGTTAATGTCTTTAAAATATTTAATACTTTCATAAATATCTACATTTTTAGTTCTAAATTCAAAAACAGGTAATATACAGTCTATTAATGCACCAAGTTGCTTATCATTCCACCTGACAAACCCAGAAATTAATATGACATTATAAAACCAATTGTGTATAGATGTAAGATAAATTGAGCGTTGATCTTCAAAATAAAAAAGATGACAAATATTCTTTATAGAACTCAACAAGTAATTCTTTATGATAATAATTTCGTTTATACTAATCTTGCAGACGGCAAGGAATCTTTTATCTGTAAATAATTTACGAGCGAAATCTTCTAATTTATTTTTCTTACAATATTTAATAAGGATAAATAGATCTAGGACATTGATATGAAAGTCATCTTCCATTAGATTGTGTTCTAAACTACCTAAAATGGTTGATTCAAAAAAATTCTTTGTTTCAACAAACACATCTATAAAGATATCGTTCCCAATAATAAAGAAGATATATGGGTAAAGCTTATTTCTTAGTTTAAGTTCATCGATAGATGACGCGAAACCACCATTTATTCTAATATTAGCATAGCTCTGGTTTTTCTGAATTTCTACATTGAACCTGTAGTAAGCCTTATATATTTCATCAAGTTCTATTATTTTTATTAAATATTCAAGATCTTTTTGTATCGACTTAGGGAAATCGCGAATTTTTTTATTATAATCATAAGGGAGGAAATCTTTTATTATTTCTTTTGAAACATCATATAGCTTATCATATTCATTCGAAGCATTCGATTCGACAATATCATAGATAATATCATAATTAGCCATATGTATAGTAGCCATAACATAGTTATTCTCATTAATATAATGTTGTACCTTACATAAAAAATACTCTAAAAGCTTTCTAAACTCTTTATTACCAAACAATATCACATCGCTATCACTTGAATAATTAAAGCTAATTTTGTCACGCAACAAATCATCACCGTCTAATAAAAAACTTTTTACTGGATATGTCTTACCACCAACAGCGACCTTGCTTATGAATGCTTTATTTAAAATATTAATAATACAATCACGATTTTCGTCATCGCAATTAAGTATATTATTAAAATAAAACTCATTCACAATTCGGCTGTATTTATTATAATCGGTGGTTAAATCGTCTCCCTGAACGCGAAACATTATATCCCTATCATATTCAATGGTGCAGTTAGTAAACTTTCTACCTATTTGTTCTGGTAGTACAACGTTATACTGAGATAAAACCCCTAGCTTATTATTTATATAGTTACTAATTTTCCTTAGTATGAAAGACTTCTCATCAGGACTGTTTATTGCATCACCTAAAGTTAACATATATTTGGCAATTAGCTCATCTGTTTTAGTTATGTTTTTTAGATCTGCGAAGAAAATATTATACAAATCTTTATAGGATGCGGCCCCCATTAAGGGTGTTAATGTTGATATTCCATGATTCTTTAAATAATGAACCTGAGCATCATCAAAATTCTTTTGGAGAAGATATTTTTTTGGCGTCGATTTTGAAATATTAGTAATCCATGTAACAATTTGTTTTAAATCATAATCGCTATATGAATATCCTAAAAATATAACCATACTGGTCGAGAATATCCCTTTAATATAGTTCTCTATGAGTGGGAAGTTATTACTATATCTTAAATAATCGTCCTCTTTGAAAACAAAATTATGCTGACGAAAGTCACCATGCATCTTGATAATTTTTTTATCTAATTGACTTTGTGCTAAATCGGCATCAGAACTTATCAAGTCATAAGCAAGCCCTAAACTTTTAGCTGTTTTTTCGATTAAATCATCCCAATTTGTTGTAATAATATAATGCGGATTTAAATCGAAAAGTTTTCTATGAAAATCACTCGGCTCTAGCTCTATAATAGATGACTTTATTTTATTTACATAAGTATGGTGTCCGAACTTAAGAAAATAAAGCTGTGCAATCTTTAAAGGATCTCTTTCATGTGAGGCATTTAAGTCCTCTTTTAGCTCATCAATTAACTCATTCCAGTCCGGCGATTTCCTAAATTCAGTTTCGCTAAACTTAGAAAAACCAGATCCTATGAAAAAAACAAGCTTGTTGTTTTCACTGGCCTTTAAAATTTCTTTTAATTCTTTTTCTGGAAAGGATAATCCTTCAAATTCACTCATGTAATTATTCCTATATGACACTGAGATAAATAGTTAAATCACTTTGATGGACTTTCTTGCTGATTAGAAAGAAAAACCACTTCCGCTTAATTTAATAAATCAGGATGAAGCACAAGTCAGATATTTCTCATCTTACTTGCTAGTGAAATTTTCTCTTTCATCCATGTAGTCATATCCTCTAATAATGCCATAGCAGCTGCTTTATCTTTGGCGGATCCCCAAAAACTTAATGTTAGATGCCGACCACTTTTAGAAAAATCAATACCATATTCATCATCACTCGCAGTTTTCAGAAATGCATTATTCCTAATCTGAGTTTCCACTTCATTTTTAAGCGATGATAATTCAGGATACTCATTCTCATTAATTTCAGCATCTACATAAAACTGAACACCAGTATCTTCCTTAGAAGGACGATATACAAGTCTAAGATATGAACTTCCATTTCCCCATTCACTGGGTTTGAAATTTAAAGCTTTATAATCCCCTTCCCAGTTATTAGCACTTTTGACAATTGTGCTATCAGGTAAGATCTTTGCAACAATATCTTTACCCTCTTGGTATACAGCTTCTTCAAAGAAAGAGAGAAGTTCTTTTGCTTTTAAAAGACGATCAAAATTATTGATAATGAAGTCTGATTGATCTTTATTCATAACATTACTCACATTATTATCATTTAATGTTAAAAGATGCGATAGAAATTCTTTATAGAAGAAAAACCATTTATCTACTGATTCAACTGTTATATCTTTACCCACTCTAGATAATGCAGCTTCGACTAACTTTGAGTAGTTTATTACTGTCCAATCACTAAACACTGGAAATCTATTAATCTCTGGTTTTAAAATACACTTAAATATTTCTTGGGAATTATTCTTAAGACTTTCTAAACATTCATCATAAGCTTTAAACGGATTGTTTACAGATGAATAAACCTTATTTTCAATCCCAATGATAAAATCGTCATGAATGATAACAATATCAAGCCGTTCACCATTTTTACAGACAACCTCACGCTGAACAGTTAGCGAAGAGAAATCCATATTATCAACATCTTGCCCAAGAAGTTGCAGTAATGATTTCAATAGCCACGGTTTAATATTTGGATCTAATCCCATAAATACAGACATGAGGTCTGAAGTAGGATTTTCCAAATAACCAGAACCGCCTATATCATAAAAATTTGGTTCAGGAATATCCTTAATGTCTAACTCTTCCACTTTTGATAAAAAAGA
Organism: Dickeya zeae NCPPB 2538; assembly: GCF_000406165.1. Lineage (NCBI taxonomy): Bacteria > Pseudomonadati > Pseudomonadota > Gammaproteobacteria > Enterobacterales > Pectobacteriaceae > Dickeya > Dickeya zeae. The sequence goes on from NZ_CM001977.1 coordinate 150,809, forward strand.
GTCAGAAAGAATAGTCTCATACATTTATTTAAACCTCTCCTGATGGGGTAATCCCCCCATTTTTAACCGGGCAGATGAGTAGAATCGGATAAGCGCTGAATATGCTGCATTGGTGTGAAGCCATTCAGCGCCATATTCGGTCGTTCATGATTATAGAACCATTGCCATTGTGTGGCGTATTCCTGCAACTCACTCAGCGAATAAAACAGATAGTGCCCCAGCCAGTCATAACGCACTGTCCGGTTATAACGCTCAATATACGCATTCTGCTGTGGCTTCCCCGGCTGAATAAAATTGAGGGTAATATTTTGTCGTTCAGCCCATATTATCAGAGTGTTACCTGCATATTCCGGTCCGTTGTCACAACGAATCGATACCGGTTTTCCCTTCCATTCAACCAGCTGTTCGAGAGTTCTGACTACCCGACTAGCCGGAAGGGAAAAATCGACTTCTATTGCCAGGGCCACGCGATTGAAATCATCAATAATATTCAGCAGACGGACTGAGCGGCCATCTGACAACTGATCATGCATAAAATCCATTGACCAGCTCTCATTACGGCCTGCGGGAACACTCAGTGGTTCAGGCTTTTCACGTTTCAACCGTTTTTTAGGTTTTATCCGCATATTCAGCGACAGTTCGCAGTAAATCCGGTAAATTCTTTTGTGGTTCCAGGCAAAGCCTTTCACGTTGCGCAGATACAGGTAACACAGACCGAAACCCCAGTTTCACTGGCTGTGTCAACAACACCGCTTAATGTCCGCACCTCCACCTCCGCACTGAAAGCCGCTGCGGGGGCTAAAAAAAATACCACGATGAACTCTACTGTCATGGGCTGGGTCGCTCTAGAGGCGGCTTTGGCACCAAAATCCATCTGGCGACGGATAGCACAGGATTACCGCTGAGTTTTTGTCTGAGCGGTGGACAGGCCCACGAGAGCCGATATGCGGAAACCTTGCTTAACCGGATTGGGATTATCAGAAAAAGCGGGCACCTGAAATCGCGTCCGGGCGCGGTGCTGGCTGATAAAGGGTACTCAAGCCATTCACTACGTTAGCATTTGAAAATAAAAGGAATAAAAGCTGTAATTCCATTCAAGTCGAATGAAAAAGCCAGCCGGGATAGGCGTCGGAAACTTGATATCCAGAAGTACAAAAAACGTAATATCGTTGAACGCTGTTTTGCCCGGCTGAAGGAACATCGCCGAATTGCAACCCGCTCGGAAAAAACAGCCAGAAACTACCTGAGTATGCTTAAGTTGGGCGCTATCCGGTTATTTTTAAAGCGGTTGTCAAATTAAGGGACACACCCTAGTAAAGCTAAAATGATCTCCAGATTACCCCCCGATTATCGGTGGTTCTTGCTGGATTTAGATGTTCTTTGGTAGACGATTTTTTCAATAAAAAAGCCCATATAACATGGGCTTGTGTAATCAAATGGATTTTGAGAGAACTTACTCAATATTCTGAATCTGTTCCCGCATCTGCTCGATCAGCACTTTCAGTTCGATGGCGGAGGCGGTGACGTCGGCGTTGATGGATTTGGAACCTAGCGTGTTCGATTCGCGGTTGAATTCCTGCATCATAAAGTCCAGACGGCGGCCGACGGCTTCCTGCTTGTTGAGGATTTTGTAGGTTTCCCGCACGTGGGCTTCCAGCCGGTCGAGTTCTTCGGCCACGTCGATGCGTTGCGCCATCAGCACCAGCTCTTGTTCCAGCCGGTTGCCGTCGAGCTGCACCTGCGCTTCTTCCAGCTTGCTTTGCAGTTTTTCCCGTTGCCACTGCAGAATGTTCGGCATGTGGGCGCGGACTTTGGCGACTTCGGCGCTGACGCCGACCAGACGTTGTTCAATCAACGCTTTGAGCGCGTTGCCTTCGCTTTCGCGCGCGAGGATAAAGTCATCCAGCGCGGCTTCCAGCGCCTGCATCAGTTCTGTGCTGATGGCGTCCAGATCCTGCTCCTGTGCCGACATCACTCCCGGCCAGCGCAGGACGTCGAGTGGGTTGACCTCGCCTTCGTCACTTTGCATTTTCACCCAATTCGCCGCCGCAACCAGTTGTTTGGCCAGTGACTCGTTGAGGATCAGTTGCCCCTGTGAGCGCGGGTCCAGATCAAAACGCAGGCCACACTCGATTTTGCCTCGGGTCAGACGGTTGCGGATGCGTTCGCGGATTACCGGCTCCAGGCTTCGGAATTGTTCGGGTAAACGGATGTAGGTTTCCAGATAACGCTGGTTTACGGAGCGCAGCTCCCAGGCGGCGCTGCCCCATTCACCCTTGATTTCTCGCCGGGCGTAAGCGGTCATGCTACGAATCATCGGTGCATACCTGTTAAGAAGTGATGAGGTAATTATAACGGGCGCTTTACTAAAAGCGACAGCGGTAACGGGCTGACAAATCACGGCTTCCGGCCGGGCAGTGCCGTGGCCGGAAACGTAAGGAGGGAATCAGGCGGCGTCCAGCAGCGGCTGGCACTGGCTGGCGAGTTCACGGCACTTACTTTTCAGCACCTGTTTGAGTTGCAGGATCTCGCGGGATTGCGGGATATCGCGGCGGCTTATCAGCATCACTTCGAACGGCAGTGGCTGGCTGATGGGCACGATTTTGAGCTGGTCAGCGTAACGACGGGCGGTGAACAGGTCGACAATACCGGTGCCACCACCTGCCAGCACCATGTCGGCGATCACCGAATAGGTTTTGATGTACAGCGACGCGGCGGGTTTAAGGCGGCGATCATGCAGTGCGCGATGTACCACCTGGCCCAGCGGGTCTTGCTGCTGCATCATCAACAGGTTGTTGTGGCACAGCCATTCCAGCGATACCGGCCCTTGTTGCGGGCTGTCTTTCGGCAGTATCGCCACCATACGTGACTGGCACAGCGGTTCGGCCAGTAAATCCGGCGGCACCTGCTGGCCGAATACCAGCGCCAGGTCGAGCTGGTGCTGCTGAATGTTCTGGCACAGGGTGCTGAAGTGCTCGGTGACCAGTTCGATGTTCATGAGCGGCACCTGCTGCTGGAACTCGACCATCGCCGGGGCGACAATCATCTGGCCGAAGGCGTGAGCCGCACCGAGCCGCATGGTTTCGCACTGGCCTTTGCGAATGTTCTCGGTCAGGCGGGAAATCGCCTGCAACTGGCTGTAGAGCTGTTCTATCTCCGGCATCAGCCGTTGCCCTTCCACTGTAGGGACCAGGCCTTGCGAACGCCGTTCGAACAGGGCGAATCCCAATTGCTGTTCGGCGTGATTCAGCACCCGGCTGACGTTGGGTTGGGAAACGTTGAGTAGCCGTGCTGCACCGCTGATGGTGCCGGCCTGAACGATCGCCTGAAAGACTTCGATGTGGCGTAAACGCATAACCTGAGTCCTGTGTATGGTGTGTTCCCGACCGGCCCGATGGAGCACGATCCAACGTATAAACAAGCAAAATTCACGCCAGATAATTGAAAAACGCGGTGCAACCGCTGTAAGCCGCGGCTGCTGGCTATTCGCCCCAGGTGGCTTCGAGCACGCGCAACCAGTTGCCGTAACAGATCTTCTCCATAAGAGTGCGTGAGTAGCCCCGCCCGGCCAGTGCCTGCACCAAAATGGGGAAACCGGCCACATCCTTCATGTCACCGGGGATGGTGGTGCCATCCAGATCGGAACCGAAGCCGACGCCATTTTCTCCCAATTTTTCCAGCAGATACTCCACATGGCGGACGATCTCCTGCACCGTGGCGGTCGGGTCTTTACGGCCGTCGGCACGCAGGAAGGAGGTACCAAAATTGACGCCGACAAACCCGTCGCGTTCGCGAATCGCCGCCAATTGGCTGTCTGTCAGGTTGCGCGACTGGGCGCACAAGGCGTGGGCATTGGAGTGGCTGGCTACTAATGGTGCATCGGAAACCGCTGCCGTTTGCCAGAAGCCTTTTTCATCCATGTGGGAGAGGTCCACCAGAATGCGTTTGGCGTTGCAGGCGCGTACCAGTCGCAGCCCGGCGTCGGTCAGGCCGTCGCCGGTGTCTGGGGAGGAAGGAAAGCGAAAGGGCACTCCCTGACCGAAGATATTCGGCCTGCTCCACAATGGCCCCAGGCTGCGCAGCCCAGAGGCGTAGAGAATATCCAGCAGATCCAGGTCGGCATCCAGCATCTCGGCACCTTCGATGTGCATCACGGCGGCCACCACGCCTTCTGCCATGCAGCGACGGATATCCGCCACGCTGCGGCAGACTCGCAGTTGCCCGCCAGACGCCGCTTCAAGGCGCAACAGGGTGGAGAGCATCCAGAAGCTGATGTCACGCGCCTGCGCCATCGATGGAGTCGTTAATGAAACGTTACCATCTGGTATGGATGTTGCATCACCATTGGCAGAAGGAACGTAGGTGGCGAACAGGCCGCCAGCGAATCCGCCCTGCCGGATCCGGGGCAGGTCAATGTGACCTTGCGACGGCCCGTTCAGAAAGGCATCGGTGGGATTATCGCGATGAAGCCGCCACAGACGTGATAACACGTCGTTGTGACCATCAAAGACAGGGAGTGCGGCGTGCTGCTCAAGCGGCTTGTCTGACACAGGCGAATCTGACATGGATGAAGTACCGATACTGGATTGAAGGAAAATGATTTTCTGAGATGGAACCTGATGTGCACCTTCCTGGTGCAGGTCATTCAGGCGGAGAAATTTTGTTCGCCGCGTCACCATTTAAGCCAGCGCCCGTGATGTCTGTCAAGCCGCAAAAAGAAAAAAATATCTTATTTTGTATTTTAAAATCAGACACTTGGGGGATTAATGGTTACCAGAAGACGTTTTCTTGCCGGTTGCGCTACCGTACCTTTCCTGTCCTGGCTTAATGTGAACACCGCGTTCGCCGATACGCCGCCATCCATGCTGGTGATGGCGATGCAGCTTGATAACATGACCAGTCTCGACCCGCAGGAAGGGTTCGAGGCGGTGGGAACTGAAATTATCGGCAATCTCTATCAGCGTCTGGTGATGCCGAATCCGACCAACCCGCAAGAGGTGATTGGTGATTTGGCTGTCAGTTGGGAAGTGGCCAACGACAGCAAAACGTTCACTTTTCACCTCAACCCGAAGGCCCAATTCGCTGATGGCTCGCCGGTGACCGCTACCGATGCGGCCTTCTCGCTGCAACGTGCGGTGAAGCTGGATAAGAGCCCGGCGTTCATCATCAACCAGTTCGGTTTTACCAAAGATAATGTGGAGCAGCACATTACCGCGCCGGATGACAGCACACTGGTGATAAGCCTTGATAAACCGGCGGCGGAAACCTTCCTGTTGTATTGCCTGTCGGCTCCGGTGGGCAGCATCGTGCAGAAAAAAGCCGCTCTGGCGAATCAGCAAAATGACGATCTGGGCAACCAGTGGCTGAAGCAGAATAGCGCCGGTTCCGGCCCGTTCTCGCTGGTGAGCTGGAAGGCCAGTGAAAGCATCATTTTGCAGAAAAACGATCACTTCCCGGCGAACAACGCCTTCAAACGGGTGCTGATTAAACACATTGTTGACCCGTCCGCCCAGTTGCTGATGTTGCAAAAAGGGGACGTGGATATCGCCCGCAACCTGACCACCGAGCAGATCCGTCCGTTGGTGAACGACAGCAACTACCATTTGGTGCGCGAGAGCATCGCCAGCGTGATGTTGCTGTCTTGCAATACCGCCAACGAGTTCCTGAAAAAGCCGCAGGTATGGCAGGCTATCAAGTGGGCGCTGGACTACGACAGCATCCAGAAAAACATTCTGCCGCTCACGCACAAGGTTCATCAGAGCTTCCTGCCGGGCGGCTTCCCGGCGGCGTTGGACGATAACCCGTTCCACCTGGATGTCGCCAAAGCCAAAGCGTTGCTGAAAGACGCCGGTTATCTCGATGGTTTTGACATTACCCTGGATCACTACTCCGCGCAGCCGTACCCGGATATCGCGCAGGCAATCCAGACCCAGTTGGGCGCTATCGGCATCCGCGTGAAACTGATCGCGGCGGAAAACCGTCAGGTGTTGACCAAAATGCGCGCCCGCCAGCAGCAACTGGCGCTGACAGCGTGGGGGGCCGACTATTTTGACCCGAACTCCAACGCCGAAGCGTTTTGCATCAACACCGACAACAGCGAGGGTGCGCGCAACCGCACGCTGGCGTGGCGTTGCAACTGGTCGGATGAAAAATTCAATCAGTTGACCGAGCAGGCGCTGCATGAGCAGGACCCGGCTAAACGCATCGCGCTGTACGAAACCCTGCAACGTAACCACCGTGAGCAGAGCCCGTTCACACTGATGATGCAGGATGAGAAAACGCTGGCCTGTCGCAAGAACCTCAGCGACGTCACTATGACGGTCTTAAGCAAGGTGCCTTACCAGCAGGTGAAGAAAGCCTGATGCAGATACTGATTCGTTTTTGCAGTACGCTCGGCAGCCTGTTGTTGACCCTGTTGGGGCTTTCGGTACTGACCTTTTTCATCGGTCGGATTATGCCGACCGACCCGGTGCTTGCCGCCGTTGGGGACAATGCCCCGCAGGCGGTGGTGGAGCGGGTGCGTCAGGAAATGGGGCTGGATCAGCCCCTGTGGGTGCAATACGGTCACTACCTGAATCAACTGCTGCATGGCGATTTAGGTCGTTCGGTGCTGACCTCTAACCCGGTCACCACCGATATTGCTCGTTATTTCCCTGCCACGCTGGAACTGGCGACGGCGGCGATCATCGTCGCGGCGCTGGTCGGCATTCCGCTGGGGGTGTGGGCGGCGGTGCGCCAGGGGCGCTGGGTCGATCAGGTGATTCGCGTCATCTGTCTGGCGGGCCATTCACTGCCGGTATTTGTGCTGGCGTTACTCAGCCTGCTGGTGTTCTATGCGGTGCTGGGCATTGCGCCGGGGCCGGGGCGGCAGGACATCATCTTTCAGGATATGGTGCCGCACGTGACCGGGTTGCTGACGGTGGATTCGCTACTGGCGGGTGACTATGACGCACTGCGTGACGCGCTGGCGCACATGGTGCAGCCGGTGCTGATTCTGGCGTATTTCAGTATGGCGTATATCACCCGTATGACCCGCACCTTCATGCTTAACGCACTCAGCGGCGAGTTTGTGATCACCGCCCGCGCCAAAGGGTTATCGTCCCGTCGGGTGGTCTGGCGGCACGCGTTCCCCACGGTTGCGGTACAGCTGGTCACCGTACTGGCGTTGACCTACGCCGGGCTGCTCGAAGGGGCGGTGGTGACAGAAAACGTCTTCTCCTGGCCGGGGTTGGGCCAATACCTTACCACCGCGTTGCTCAACGCAGATATGAACCCGGTGGTGGGTGCCACGTTGCTGGTAGGCGCAGTCTATGTGCTGCTGAACCTGCTGGCTGACATTTTCTATCGACTTTTGGATCCCCGCGTAACATGAGTTTTTTGGTCTCACGAGCCTGGTTGCTCGACGAAACGCCCGCCACACGCCGTCAGGCGGTGTGGGGGCAGCGTTACCGCCTGTGGCTGGGGTTTCGCACCAATCCGCTGGCGGTGATAGGGTTGATCATCATCGCGGTGGTGATGCTGCTGGCACTGGTGGCCCCCTGGCTGGCCCCTTACGACCCCGGTTTTCAGAACCTGTCTAACAGGTTGGCCGCGCCGTCTGCGGCGCACTGGTTCGGCACCGATGAACTGGGGCGTGATGTGTTCAGCCGTATTGTCTACGGCGGGCGTACCACGCTCGGTATGGTGCTCGCGGTGGTGGCGCTGACCGCGCCCATCGGCCTGCTGGTTGGCTGTATCGCCGGTTATGCCGGTGGGTGGCTGGATAAAATCCTGATGCGGCTGACCGATATCTTTCTGGCCTTTCCTCGACTGGTGCTGGCGCTGGCGTTTGTCGCGGCGCTGAAACCGGGAGTGGAAAGCGCCATTCTGGCGATTGCGCTGACCGCCTGGCCACCGTATGCCCGGCTGGCGCGAGCGGAAACGCTGCAATTCCGTCATACCGATTTTATCGCCGCCAGCCGCCTGACCGGTGCTGCGCCGCTGCGCATCATTCTGCGCCACATTATGCCGTTGTGCGTACCGAGCCTGATTGTGCGGGTGACGTTGGACATGAGCTCCATCATCATCACCGCCGCCAGTCTGGGCTTTCTTGGCATGGGTGCACAGCCGCCGTCACCGGAGTGGGGCACGATGATCGCCACCGCGCGGCGTTTCCTGTTCAACGCCTGGTGGGTGCCATTAGTGCCCTGCGTCGCCATTTTCCTGACCTCGCTGGCCTTTAACTTTTTGGGTGATGGCCTGCGTGATGTGCTGGACCCGAAGGAGCGCTAAATGCTGGTGGAAATTGAGAATCTCCGTATCGCGTTTGCCAACCGGATGGAAACGTTTGAGGCGGTACGTGGCGTTAGCTTCAGTGTTGGTAAGGAAAAATTCGCTATCGTCGGTGAAAGCGGTTCCGGTAAGTCGCTGACGGCCCGTAGTCTGATGCAACTGCTGCCGGGCAGCGCCCGTGTTCAGGCCGACAAACTGAGTTTTGACGGTATCGACCTGCGCGGTGCCACTGAAAAAACGCTACGCCAAATCCGTGGCAAGCGGGTCGGTTTTATCCTGCAAGACCCGAAATATTCGCTGAACCCGGTAATGACCATCGGCCAGCAGGTGGCGGAAGCCTGGCGCGAGCACAAAGGCGGTAGCCGCCGTGCGGCGATGGATGCTGCCATCGACCTGTTGGATCAGGTGCGCATTCGTGACCCGCAGCGGGTGGCGGGGCGTTATCCGCATGAAGTTTCCGGCGGTATGGGGCAGCGGGTGATGATCGCCATGATGCTGGCACCGGACCCGGAATTACTGATTGCCGATGAACCGACCTCTGCGCTGGATGCCACCGTGCAGGCGGAGATCCTCTGCCTGATTGACGATCTGGTTTCGCAACGTGGCATGGGGCTTATTCTGATCAGTCACGATCTGCCGCTGGTGTCGCACTTTTGCGATCGCGTCGCGGTGATGTACGCCGGGCGGATCGTCGAAATGCTACAGGCCAGCGAACTGTTACAGGCGCAGCACCCGTATACACAAGGGCTGCTGGCCTGCCTGCCGTCGTTGAAACACCCGCGTGCCCGGCTGCCGGTGCTGCAGCGTGACCCGGCCTGGAGGGATGCGTAATGGGGAAAATGCATGATTAACGTAGAAAACCTGCGCATTGCCTTCGGTAACCTCGAGGTGGTGAAAGGGGTGTCCTTCGCGCTGGAGAGTGGCGACAGTTTCGGTATGGTGGGCGAAAGCGGTTCCGGCAAATCCACCATTTTACGTGCGCTGGCCGGGCTCAATACCCACTGGCAAGGGCGCATCGAGTTTGGCGGCATGGCGCAATTAGCCCGACGGGATCGCAGCTTTTTTCGGCAGGTGCAGATGGTGTTTCAGGATCCGTATGGATCACTGCATCCACGTCAGACTATCGATCGTATTTTGCATGAGCCGCTGCTGGTGCACCGCTTCGATCGTGCCGAACAGCGCATTACCCGTGCGCTGGAGGAAGTCGGCCTGCCTGCCGCGGCGCGTTTTCGTTTTCCCCATCAGCTTTCTGGTGGCCAGCGCCAGCGGGTGGCGATTGCCCGCGCACTGATCGCCGAGCCGGAAGTGCTATTGCTGGATGAACCGACCTCAGCGCTGGATGTCTCGGTGCAGGCGGAAATCCTCAACCTGCTGACAGACCTGCGTCAGGCGCGTAGGCTGACCTATATCATGGTCAGCCACAATCTGGCGGTGGTGTCGCATCTGTGCCAGCGCGTCGGTGTGATGCAGCATGGCGAAATGGTGGAACAGCTCAGTGTGGAAGACTTGCGGGCGCGTAACCTGCATCACCCCCACACGGCGGAACTGTACGATTTAAGCATGACGCTGGAGGAACCGGCATGACATTACACTGGCAGCGCGCCATTGATGAAGCGCAGGCGATCACACAATCCTGGCATCAACCCGGTGAGCCGGGCGGTGCTATCACGTTATTCGACGGCGAACAGATCCGGGCTGCCTGTTGCGGTGGGCTGGCGGATTTGGCGCAGAACACCCCGTTTACCACCCAGAGCGTGGTGCGTTTCGCCTCGGTCACCAAGCACCTGTTTGCCTCACTGGTGACGGGAGCAGCCAGTCAGGCTCTGGCGCTGACGGACCGTCTTGAGAGGCATCTGCCGCAACTGACCGGCGAAAACGGTCAGGTGACGGTCGGGCAGGCGCTGGATATGACATCCGGCCTGCCGGATGTGCGCGAAAGCCTGTCGCTGCTGGGGTTATCGGTGTACAACGCCACCTCGGCTGACAGCTTGCTGGCGTTTCTGGCGGAGAACGGCGAGCTGAATTACCCGGCGGGCAGCGAGATCTCCTATACCAACACCGGCTACCGGCTGGTGGAAGAAGCGTTGAAAGCCAAGGGCATTTATTTTGCCGACCTGCTGCGCCAGCACATCAACCAGCCGTTGGGGATTGCCCTCAGCGCGCCGGAAACCTGGTTTGATATCGTCCCCGGGCTGGTGCCGGGCTACTGGCGAGCGCCGCAGGGCTGGCAGTTATCCTGTGCCGGGTTGCATCTGTCCACCTCGGGTTGCGTCACCGGCAGCGTGCACGACCTGACCGTCTGGCTACAAGCGTTGCTAATGAATCAGGGGCCGGGTGAGGGCGTGCTGGCACGGTTGTCCCAGCCGCGCTACCTGCGTGATGGCTGCGTGACTGGCTACGGGCTCGGTGTGGCGCACAGCTGCATTGGGTCGGCACAACTGGTAGGGCACGGCGGCTCTCACGCCGGTTACAAGAGTTACTTCCTGCTCGACCCCTTATCACAGGCGGGGGTAGCGCTGGTCGCTAACCGCGAAGATGTCGCCACCTACGACAGTGTGCTGCGGGTGATGTCGGCGCTGCTGGGTCAGCCGCTGCCCACGCGCGGTCATGACCTGACGCCGGGGCTGTATGTTGCAGATCAGGGCGGGCACTGGCTGGAGGTGAAAGGACCAGGTGCCTGCTGGTTGGGGGCGACGGAAACCTTGTACCGTAGCGAAGAGCCCGGCGTGGCGGCGTCATTGTCCAGCCATCTGCCGATGAGATTACGGCAGGACGGCATGGCGATAGCCGGAGAAATCGGCCACGCACCGTGCCGTTTTTGGCCGGTGGAAGCTGACGATAGCGTGGCGCGGCTGCAAGGCCGCTGGTACTGGCCGGACACCCGTAGCGAACTGGTGATCGACGGTGACCGTATCGTGATGGGGCTCGGTCCGGCGGCGATCGCCGGTTCTCTGCAACCGCTCGGCAACGGCCGTGCACTGGCGACTGTGCAAGACGGGCCGTGGGAAAAACGGTTCTCGTTGTTGATACAAGATGGCTACCTGACATTGTTACTGAATCGCAGTCGGGTGGTGCGGTATCAGCGTGGGTGACAGCAGTCACACGACCCATCGTTATCATTAGCGGAATCGCTAACTCATAAATAATTTTAAAGTTTCCAGTGTTCTGGCCGTTAACCTCTTCAGTGTTTTATTGCTGATGACGTAGAGCCTATCCCAGTAGGCGTTATTGGCGTAGCCAGTTTGGACACGGACAGCGCGGAGAACCCGCAGCGTACACGGAGTACGTGAGGAGTTCGAGCACTGCCCAGGGCCAAAATGGCAAGTGAAATAGCCCTAATGGGATAGGCTCTTAAAGGGACTTTGCGTGAGCTGGGGTGTTCTTCACGGAAGGCAAGGGCTGCAAAGTGACCGGGAGAGGATTTACAGCACCTGCTGTAGACCGGACAGAGCAGGCGTGAGTGCCGCTCTGTGACAGAAATAATGTCAACACATGGAAACTATTAATATGTTAAGCAAAAAAAATATCCTGGGTGCCGCAATGACGGCGGTAATGATGTCTGCAGCTGGGGCTGCGTATGCTGGGCCAGCAGTAACTATTACGTTTAAGAATTTGGGCAATGAAACTGCAACTTACAAGCCGATCACCAACAACGAGATCAGCACCAATGCTATTGCCAGTCCGAAACCTTTATCCCAGATCGCTGCTCAAGACCTAAATGTATATCGCGTACAGAATACAATCAGCCCTGACGCTAATGCCGCTGTGGTGCGCTACACCATCGGTGGAAAGACCTGCGTATTTAGCACCACCTTTATCAACACCATCGTGCCGGGCAGCGCGTTAACTGGCAAGATTCTGAAGTCACCGAAGTGGACCAAAAATGCCGAGGCGAGTGGTGGGGCGGTATGTAACGCTACCATTACTTCTCAAAATTTCTCCACTTATGCGTGGAGCGTTGAGTTCACGATGAAGTAATCCCCATCTGGTGTTGCCTTTCTCCCCTTCCGAGGGCTGTAGTGGAGAGGGGCAACCCTATCCTGCCGATAATATCAAGCCAGGAGCCTGATGAAACGACACCTTGCGTTATTAACAGGAGCAGATTATGACCAATATTAACACCCTGAATTCTTCCTCTGCCTATAGTGAGGCGGCGTCGCTGACGCGTTCATCAGCAGCGGCACAGCCTGCTACCGTCAGCACCGTGACAGACACCGCGCAGGTAACCGGTAGCGGTGGTGTGCAACTCTCCGGCATGGCGCGGTTACTGAGTGAGGCGGCGACGCGTGCCGCCGCTCGCGATGCCAGCACGGACCGTAGTGGGCTGAAGGCGATAGCGAATGCGACTATCGAAAAACTGCTGGGGCCCGGTTATAACCAGAACAAGGCTGCCTATGATGCCGAAGTGCCGGACTCAACGGACCCGCAGCGGCTGGCGCAGGCTACACAGGCGACTGATTTTTTGAACGGTAAAGGGACGAACCCGTTCAAGGGGATGTCGCGCGACCAACTGGCGCTGATCACCTACGACGACAGCGGCGCATTTACCGTCAATGAGCGCCGGGCTGCCTGGAAAGAAGCGTATGATCAGGAAGAGGCCTGGAGTGAAGCAATGGTTGCAAAAATGAATGAGGAAGACGCACGCAAAGGCCGGGTATCTTCCAGCACCTATCAGTCGATTCTGGATCACTACCAGTCGCTGCCAGCGATAGAAGAAGCGCAGTTGCCGGATGGTTACGCGTCGCAACTGATGACGCAGATCCAGCAAGGTGGCAGTGATGATGCCCTGACCCGCCAGCAGGAGGCGCTGCGCCCGTTACTGAATGCCCTGACGCTGCGGGCAGAGCAGGCGCAAGCAGTCCAGTCCTGACAGGCGATAAGAACAACGATGGCTAACATCAATACCCTGAATTCTTCCTCTGCCTATAGTGAGGCAGCGTCGCTGACGCGTTCATCAACAGCGGCACAGCCTGCGACAGCCAGCACCGTGACAGACGCCGCGCAGGCAACCGGTAGCGGCGGTGTGCAACTCTCCGGCATGGCGCGGTTACTGAGTGAGGCGGCGACACGTGCCGCCGCTCGCGATGCCAGCACGGACCGTAGTGGGCTGAAGGCGATAGCGGATGCGACTATCGAAAAACTGCTGGGGCCCGGTTATAACCAGAACAAGGCAGCGTATGATGCCGAAGTACCGGACTCAACGGACCCGCAGCGGCTGGCACAAGCCACACAGGCGACCGATTTTTTGAACGGTAAAGGGACGAACCCGTTCAAGGGGATGTCACGCGACCAACTGGCGCTGATCACCTACGACGACAGCGGCGCATTTACCGTCAATGAGCGCCGGGCTGCCTGGGAAGAGTCGTATAGTCAGGAAAAAGCCTGGAACGAAGCAATGTTTGCCAAAGTGAAAGAGGAATACGATCGCACAGGGCGAGTGTCGGCCAGTAGTTACAGGTCAATGCTGGATCACTACCAGTCGTTGCCAGCGATAGAAGAAGCGCAGTTGCCGGATGGTTACGCGTCGCAACTGATGACGCAGATCCAGCAAGGCGGCAGTGATGATGCCCTGACCCGCCAGCAGGAGGCGCTGCGCCCGTTACTGAATGCCCTGACGCTGCGGGCCGAGCAGGCGCAGACCACATCCAGATGACAAGGGTTGAGGATAGCGCTGAATGGGTCACCTATCTGAAGGAATAGTGCAGAGTCACGCACGATAAAAACAAAAGGATAAAGGACAGGATGCCTGAGACTGGCATAACGGATGCGCTTTGTTTAGAACACATTACTTATGCCTATGCGGCACAAACATCAGCGGTGCGACCGGTACTGCATGATGTCTCATTGTCCATCCCTAAAGGGCAGTCCTGCGCGATTGTTGGTGCATCGGGGTCGGGTAAAAGCACCTTATTGAATATCGCTGGTTTGCTGGATAGACCCACTTCCGGCCGCCTGTGGCTGGCAGGTTATGACATGACGCAGGCGAGCGCCGACGAGCGGGCTGTGATGCGTAATCAGGCCATCGGCTTTGTGTTTCAGAGCTTCAACCTGCTGCCCCGGCTGGATATTTTGGACAACGTGGCATTGCCACTGTGTTACCGGGGCATACCCTCCCATTCAGCCAGGCAAAGAGCCCGGCACCAACTGGTGCGCGTCGGGTTGGCTGACCATCTTCATCATCGCCCTGCCAGCCTGTCAGGTGGGCAACGTCAGCGAGTTGCTATTGCCCGTGCGCTAGTGGGGGAACCGGCCCTGCTGTTGGCGGATGAACCTACTGGTAATCTCGATAGCGAAACCGCACGCGACATTATCGATTTGCTACTTACCCTTAATCGTGATCAGGCGGTGACGCTGGTAATCGTGACTCACGATAGGGAGATTGCCGGGCGCATGCAGCGGTGCATTCAGGTTCAGGATGGCCGGGTATGGGAGCGGTCTCATGCGTGAGATGGTGCCTGTGGCTTACGGGCCTTCACTGCGCCAGCGATTAATAGAACCGCTTGAGAGCCTGCGGATGCTGGGACGCCGTGCGGTGCTGGCGTTGTTAGGGATTGCTATGGGGTGTGGAGCTGTGGTGGCGTTGATCAATGTTGGCCATAACGCCGAGGCACAGGCGATGTCGGTATTCAGGAATATGGGCAGCGATCTGCTAGTGGCGAATATCCAGTTACCAGCCGGTAATCAGACACGACGCTACACACCGGAAATACTGGACATCGCCGCGCTGTATCAGGTGATACCCGATATCCTGGGGGCCTCTGCGCTGACGATGACGTCGGTTGAAGCCCGCGTGCAAGGGCGCTCCTTCAATACGGTGGTGGTCGGGGTCAATCCTGCCCTGGCACGGGTGTTGGACTTACAAACGGCGCAAGGTCGTTTTCTGAGTCAGTATGATGCTCGCAGTACTTACGCCGTGTTTGGCGCTCATATCGCGGCTGAACTGCTCGCGAAAGGTATTTCCGTCACGCCCGGTGAGAGAGTGCAATTGGGCGATTATCTGTTTCAGGTGGTGGGAATCCTGCAACCCCGGGAGCAGAATCCGATGGTGGTGGTGTCGGTTGATGACAGCATTTTAGTGCCGGGAGAGAGTATGCGTCGTCTGGTTCCCTCGCCGCAAATCAATATGTTACTGGCCCGTAGCCATAGTAGCGATACGCTGGAACGCATCGCACCGCAACTACACGACTGGCTGCTGAGCGCACTGCCGGGTCGTCAGATAGAAGTACAAATACCACAACAATTATTATCGGGTATTGCGCAACAGTCGCGCATGTTTTCCTGGTTGCTGGCAGGTTTGGGGGGGATTTCTCTGCTGGCGGGCGGCGTTGGCGTGATGAACGTGATGCTGATGAATGTCTCGGAGCGTCGGCGTGAGATTGGTGTGCGTGTGGCGCTGGGGGCGCGTTCCCGTGATATTGCCAGCCTGTTTCTGCTAGAGGCCATCGCACTGGCGGTGGTGGGCGCGTTGGTGGGGGCTGTCGGCGGCATTGGTGCCGCCTGGTTATTTGTGATGGTTTCCGACTGGGCGAGCTTTGCGCTTTCCCCCCTCTCGTTGCCATTGGGAATAGGCAGTTCGGTGCTCACCGGCCTGTTTTTTGGTCTCAATCCGGCGTTGTCAGCGGCGCGCCTCCAACCGGTACAGGCGTTACGCGATGAATAAGGTGCTGTTCTGCTTGTGGTTACTCATGTTGTTCGGTGCGTGTGCCAGGGCGGATACGCGACTGACCCCCTCTCAGCCGACACGTTCCGGCGCGTCTTCACCGGCCACCGACCGTGTGTCGCTCAATGAACAGACCATTGATCTGACACTCAGCGATGCCATCTATCTGGGATTACGCGATAACCGGGCTATCCGCAGTGCTTATCTGTACCGGGTGGCTCAAAAGTTCGATCTGCGTGTGGCTGAAGATCGTTTTACACCCAAGCTGGTGCTCAGCAGTAGCTATTTGTCGACCAGAAACCAGTCGGATCGCTATCGCCAGGGTAACCTGACGCCGACGTCAACCTTGCTCACACCTTATGGTACGCGTGTGAGTCTGGGGTGGGCTTACCGACGTACTGACGCGAATGTGGCGGGTGTGTCGCGTAATGACGGGGTAAATTTTTCAGTTATCCAGCCACTACTGCGCGGTGCAGGAAAAGATGTCGCAACCGCACCGGTACGGCAGGCCCGGTTGGCTGAACAGATGAACCGGCTCAGCCTGAAATCTACGGTTTCACAGACCATTACCCAGATAATCACCGCCTATCGTGAGTTACTGCGTGCGCAGGAGCAGGTACAGATTGCGCGGGACGCGCTGGCGCGGGCCAGACAATTGGTTGAGGTTAACCGCGCCATGATAGCCGCTGGTCGTATGGCCGAGTTCGAGATAGTACAAACCGAGGCTGAAGTCGCCAATCAGGAACTGGGTTATGAAGATGCCCGTAATCAATTGGATACGACACGTCTGGCGCTGCTGCAATTGCTGGCTTTGAATCTGGATACGCCGATTGTAGCGACGGAGGCCATGCAGGCATCGCGCGTTGACGTGAATGCTGCGCAGGCGCTGGGCCAGGCCGAGTCATTGCAACCGGCTTATCTCAGCCATCTGATTGCCAGCGAGCAGGCGCAAATCAATCTGACGGTCGCGCGTAATGACCAGTTGTGGGACGTATCGCTGGTCGGTGGGACTAACCAGGTTAATGACCGAAACACGCAGAGCGGTAATGCGCGTACCTGGGAAAACTATGTTGGCGTTCAGGTGGATATTCCAATCGGCGATCTGAGCCGTCGGCAAGCCGAAGTGCAGGCGCAAGTCGGGGTGCGCGATCAGGCGCTGCAACTGGCTGAAGCCCGCCAGCAGCTTGAGCGTGATGTGACCAATGCGGTTCGGGATATTGGTGTGCGATGGCGACAGTTTGAAATAGCACAGCGTGCCCGTGATTTATCGCGTCGCAAGCTGGACATTGAGCGGGAAAAACTCGCGGTCGGCCGCTCCAGTAACTTTCAGGTGCTGAGTTTTGAAAACGATCTGCGCAACGCGGAAAATGCGCGGCTTAATGCCCTGATAGGTTACATGAATGCTCAGGCGGTATTGGATGAGGCATTAGGGACTACGCTGGAAAGTTGGGATATCGCGCTGAATGATTAATATCAAGACACGAAAACAACGTTTCCTGGCGCTGGGCACGGTCGCATTGGTTCTGCTGGTCGCCGGGCTGTCTTTCCGACATGCTGATACCGGGGCTGCCGATAGCGTACCAGCGCAATGGGTGCGTATTGAACCGCAGCGTCTGGAAAATCAGCTTGGTCTGGTTGGGCAAATTCAGGCAGCGACCAGGATAACGCTGGCGGCCCCCTTTGAAGGTGTTGTCCGTGAGGTGCGGGTACGAGAAGGCCAGTCGGTTGTCAGGGATCAAATCCTGCTTTCCCTCGATCCTGCCTTGCTTGAAATCCAGATGCGTCAGGCTCAGGCCGATGTCCTCAAGGCTCAGCGTGAGGTACAGCAATACCGTCAATGGGAAAAAGGGGCTGAGGTTTCTCGTGCACGGCGCGCTGTCGCAAATGCCAGACAGGAATTGAGCAATACCGAAGCCAGTTTACGCGATACACAAACGCTGTTTGCGCGCGGTATTGTGGCGCGAATGGAAGTGGATGCGCTCACGCAACAAGTACGCACGCAGCGTCAGGAACTACTTGCGGCACAGGAAGAATTTGCCACGGTGTTAGCGCGCGGGCAGGGTGAGGAACGTAAGATTGGCGAGATGGAGTTGCTCAATGCACAGGCGCGTTATCAGGCACTGGAAGTGATGTACGCGCACCGGGATATTACCGCACCGGTCACGGGTTTTATTGTCCGGCCCACCACACCGGAAAACAGCCGACCGGTGATGGTGCAGCCCGGTGTTCAGGTGGCGCAGGGAACGCCGCTACTGACGCTGATTGGACAGGATCGTTTCCAGGTACTCGCGCGCGTTGAGGAAACCGACTTGCACTTGTTGCAGGAAGGCATGCCGGTACAAATCACCGGGGACGGTTTTGCTGGTCAGGAACTGGTCGGGCACATAGCTTCTATCGCCGTTCAGGGTAGCGAAACGGATGTGCAGAGCGCTGGCGCGCGCTACGACATCGTGGTCTCGGTCGATAGCGCATTGTCGGACTTTACGCCCCCCATTCGCCTCGGGATGAGTGCGCGGCTGGCGGTTATCTTGTATCGCACTGAGCAGGGCATGGCCGTTGCGCCAGAGGCGATACAGACTGATGAGCATGGTCAGCCCTACGTGTTTTACCGGCCGACACCGGATGCACCGGTTTCCAGAGTCCTTGTCACACCCGGTCGGTCTGTGGTTCAAGGGGTGGAAGTACAAGGTCTGCAAGCCGGTTACGTTCAGGTGTTTTCCCGATAAATCCCCACTACGATATGTTTGTTACTTTCCTGCTACTCGAATTATTTTTGATATAGTGAATTTTGATTGGGGATTTATAATTATCTTTCATTGTCTCTATATGGATTTTCATCTAACAGATGTTCAATCTGATAAAGAAACGCCATAGCCAGTATAAAAATAAAAAAGAAATGAATATTATAGTGCTTGTTTTTTTAAATCGCTCTTTAAAGAGAATGATAAAAAATGGAAGTATAAGAAGAAAAAATGAAATCGGTGCAGTAACATCACGTATATCATCAGTTACAAATGTTTTAAATGCCACGCAGGCGTTGAAAACCTCTTTTCCATCAATGTAGGATTCCTCCTTAAATAAAGAGAATAAATGTAACAACGAAATAAAAAAGATAAAAATAAAAAATTTTACCTGGATTCGCATGTCATCTTCCTCTCAGTATTTTATTGATGGATTCTTTTCTCTCAACTATCTTTCTGCCGTAAGAGCTGTATTCTCGTTGTGGTGAGCCAATGGGTGACGACAGTGAGTTGATAAAGTCTTCTTTTTTTCTCTCAATGCCTCTATTATACCTTGAACCAGCTAAAATAACTTGTTCATCAGTTAGTGAGCCGGTGTCAGCTATATCAGGATAGTCATGTAGGATGAGTGTTTTGATGTGTTTAGCAACGATTCTTATATTAAAACTATCTGATAATAAACAATTAGACAGTTGCAACTGCTGTCTTGATGTTAATGTTGCAGGGTTTATACCAATAGTTTCTGCTGCAGCTCTTAGCTGAATAGCGAGCGAACCTACTGACGTAGCATTTGAAGATGTATTGTTGCCGTTGAAATTGTCATTAATCATTTGCCTGATTTGCAATACACCATAGGCTTTAAATCGTTCTGGTGTGCCACCCACTTCTGCCAAGGCGATACCAGCTAATAAAAATGCTGGTATGTTTTCTTCATGCGCATATTGTATAATTCTTTCTCTGTTATAAGTCACATAAGCCGTTTTATAAGCCCATAAGTAGTATTTTCCGGTAATAAGTCTAGGGTTATCTGGTAGTTGCCATCTGATGACGTCGAATCCATTAAATTTTGGAAAGCCGAGCTCGTCTACATCACAGAATTGATTTTTCATATTATTCCCTTAGAAACTACTCTCTCCCCATATACTGTATCCTGATGTTCTGGCAATGTGGTGGCTCCACTGAATATCAGAGTATTTTATACTTATGAGCTCTTCAGGTTGGTTATCAGCATGATTTATAGCGTGGGGATAGATAACGCTTAGTTTAACAATAAAGGCTTTATTTATTTTTATTGAATAGTAAAGTTCAACTCCGCCGGTTTCTGATGTTCTATAAAATTTAAAGTGCAACGAGAGTTCCTCATTTTCTGTTATCGCTACACCAAGTAATGGGGATGATTTATCAATGAGTTTTGTGAACGAAACAGGCATATGATTGATATTCATCGCCCTTGTCATGTCGTGCTCAAATGATAGGACAAATATTTCATCGCCATGTGCTTTCTGGTATTTATTACCTATTGATTCAAATGTAGAACATCCGGAAGAAATTAAACCTTGGTTTTTTCCTTCGATCGTTAAATAGATTAAATTAGCCATAGTTTATCAACGCTCCTTGTTGTTAATTAGCGCACTTAACCATATTTATATCCTTTTGTCTAAATGTTTTTTATTTATGATATGGGTGTAAATATTGGCAGTAGGGTAATTTGAAAAGAAAAACGTGTTGGCTCTGCCACTCGTTAACAATCAGCGCGGGTGAGGTTGATGGATTGATCTATTGGTACCAGAAAGGAATACGGGTTTTCCTTTCTGGTGTGCGACTTCCTTCGCCGACGGGTGTTTAATCCCGATAAATCCCCACTACGGCGTCCTCGCCGACATAACCGTATCCACGGTACATGCCTTCGCTGTTGAACGGCAGTGCGATATTGCCTTGATGATCAACGGCGATAAGCCCGCCGCTACCGCCCAGCGCCAGCACTTTTTCCATCACGACTTTATCGGCGGCTTGCGACAGCGGCAGGTTGGCATATTCCATCAGTGCGGAGACATCATAGGCGGCGACGGTACGCATGAACACCTCGCCGGTGCCAGTGCAGGAGACCGCGACGGTGCGGTTGTTGGCGTAGCAGCCAGCGCCGATGATCGGTGAGTCGCCGACACGTCCGGCGCGTTTGTTGGTCATGCCGCCGGTGGACGTAGCGGCTGCCAGATTCCCGGCGGCGTCCAGCGCAACGGCTCCCACCGTACCGAATTTGCGATCCGGATCGAGCGGATCGGCGCCCTGCTGTGTTTGTCGTTCGCCGTCGTGATCCAGCAGGATCTTGTCATTGCCTGCCTGCGCTTTTAGCAACTGCTGATAGCGTTCGTCGGTGGAGAAAAATCTGGCTCGACCATCTCCAGCCCTTGCTCACGGGCGAAGGTTTCTGCGCCTTCTGCCGTGAACATTACGTGCGGGCTGCGTTCCAGCACGGTGCGAACAGCCAGAATCGGGTTGCGGATATGGTTAACCCCGGCAATGGCACCCGCGTCCAGCGAGCGGCCATCCATAATACTGGCATCCAGTTCGTGGGTGCCACGGTGGGTAAATACGGCACCTTTGCCAGCATTGAACAACGGGCACTCTTCCAGCAGACGTACGGCTTCGGTGACCGCATCCAGCGCGCTGCCGTTGGCCGCCAGAATCTCCTGTCCACGGGTGACAATCGCCTGCAACGCGGCGCGATAGCGCTGTTCTTTTTCACTGTCCATCGCCGTGCGGCTCAGCGCGCCTGCGCCGCCATGAATCACAATGACCGGTTTCATCTTGGATGTACTTCCTTATGTTCAGGGCATTAATTCTGCGTGGTTGCCAGATAGGAAAAGGCACCCAGCAAGCTGACGATCGGCGCGATGGTGGGTGACTGGTAACCCACGGTGATGGCATCTTTGCGAACAACGCCGGGGATCAGGCAGAACAGGTCTGCCAGTACTGGTTTGGCGACCATCAGTTCCAGCTCATACGGTGGCTGCAAACGGGTGGTGGTTTCTTTATGCGCTTTTTGCACTGCCTGGGTTGCTGCCAGCCGGATAGCGTTGCGGGCGGCCTCCGGGCTGAGCGATTCTGCCGCGGTCTGGGAAATGGCGCGTTTCACGCAGGCATAATCGGCCGCCGGGTAGTAGCGGTTGATCCAGCTTTGCAGTGTGTCGTCACCGCTAACCAGCCACAACGGGGTGTTCAGTTCAGCACCTGCCGCTGCGTAGATGTCGCTTTCGCCCATCACTTCACCGTTAATACGCACCCGATAAAATGCCCGGCCGTTAATGGTGTGCGCCAATACGCCGTGCTCACCGGCGGCACTGTGGTAGCCGATGAACATCAAACCATCGAATTGCTGCTGTTGCAGCCCTTCCACCATCGACAAACCGCGTGGTTTGCCCTGCACCAAACGGGCGCGCGGGTCGATGTTTTCAGCGCGCAGGTTGGTCATGGCGGCATGACTGTCGGCCACGACCACCTCGCTGGCACCACCGGCGAACGCGCCTTCGATGGCGGCGTTCACTTCCTGTTCCATCAACCCGCGTGCTATCTGGTGTTCCGGTGTGCCGGGGCTACACTGTTCCGGTCGCATCACACCCGCGATGCCTTCGATATCCGCAGAAATAAATACTTTCATGTCAGCGTCCTTATCGCCTGTGCTCAGGCGGTTATGCGAAATCTTGTGCCAGACGGTCCAGTACCTGTGTCAGGGCCGGGCGATGGTGGCCGCGAAAACCGGTGACGGCTTCGGCGTGTAACAATGCATCCAGCACCGCGTGTTCGGTGGCGTCGGCCGCGGCATTCAGTAACGGCTCCAGTTGCGCGTCTTCCGGTGGTCGCGGTGTGGGTTGGGTGGAAAAGGCCACCGCGATATCGCCGGAGCCATGCCCCCAATAGCTGCCGAGGCGGCCGAGCCCGGCCCCCGCACGGCGGGCGATGCGGGTCAACTGACGGGCATCAAGTGCGGCGTCAGTCGCCATAATAATGATGATGGAACCGGCATCCTGCTGCGGCGTCAGCTCTGGCAGCAACGGCGCAATGGCGTCGCCGACCTGCACGCCGCCCAGCGTCAGGGCGGGCAGTGTGCCGAAATTGGCCAGCACCAGTACCCCGAGGGTGGCGTCCAGTTCCGCAATCTGCCGCGAGGCGGTGCCGATGCCGCCTTTGAGCGCGAAGCAGCTCATGCCGCGACCGGCACCCACGCTGCCACGAGCGAAATCCACCGTGGCGCTATCCAACGCGGCGCGCGCCATCGCTTCGGTGACGGCCAGCGCCTGAATATCATTGAGCCAGCCGTCGTTGCACTCTAGCGCCAGTGGATTGACGGTCGGCAAACGGCGGCCCAGTTCGGGATTACGGGCAATCGCGTCGCGTACCAGCGTCGTGAAGAGTGTGCCGACTGACAGGGTGTTGCTGAGCAGGATGGGGGTTTGTAATTGCCCCAGTTCTTCAATCTGCACCAGCCCTACCGGTTTGGCGAAACCGTTGAGCACAGCCGCCCCGCAGGGCAGCGGCTGTATAAACAGGTTATCGCTGTTTGGCACAATGGCGGTCACGCCGGTCTGAATCTCGCCTTCGGCCAGCGTAGCATGGCCGACCCGCACGCCGGGCACGTCGCTCAGGCGATTATGCGGGCCGCAGGGCAGGCGCGGTGTGCCGAGTTGTCGCTCTGTCCGCCAGCGTTGCAGCAGCGGTAACAGTTGCGCCTGTTGATAAGGTGTCATGATCGGTTTGCTCAGCTTTTCAGTTTCGGGTCCAGCGTATCGCGCAGCGCATCGCCCAGCAGGTTAAAGGCCAGCACGGTGCAGAAAATCGCTAAACCGGGGAAGACGCTGACGTGCCACTGGCCTGCCATCATCATGCTGCGGCTCATCGCCAGAATGTTGCCCCATTCAGGCACGTCCGGTTCCGGCCCCAGGCCGATGAAACTCAGCCCGGCAGCGGTCAGAATACTGGTGCCGATACGCATGGTGAAATAGACAATCACGTTCGGCAAGGTACCCGGCAGAATATGGCGTAACAGGATGACTCGGTCCGGCGCACCAGCGCAGCGGACGGCTTCAACGTAGGCCGCCTGTTTGAGTGAGAGCGTGGAGGCGCGCACAATGCGGGCGAACACCGGTACGCTGAATACCGCTACCGCGATAATCACGTTATTCAGGCCAGGGCCGAGGATTGCCACCACGGCAATCGCCAGCAACATGCCGGGGAACGCGAATAATACGTCGCAGCCGCGCATGATCAGCATGTCGATAGTGCGGCCATAGTAGCCCGCCAGCAAGCCGAGGGCGATGCCTACCACCATACCCAGCGTGACGGAGACGATGCCGATGTACAGCGAAATGCGTGCGCCGTATATGATGCGGCTCATCACATCGCGGCCCAGATCGTCGGTGCCCATCCAGTGGCTGGCGGAAGGCGATGCGCCGAGCGCCATCCAGTCTGGCTCCATCGGGTTCCAGGGCGCCAGCCAGGGGGCGAACACCGCCACCAGCACCAGCAGTAACACAAAACCGCCGGAGGCCAGCGCCATCGGGTTGCGGATGAACGCATGCAGAAAATCGCGCCACGGTGAACGAATCGTACTGTCGTTCAGGGCGGAGGAGGGTGCCACGATCGGTTCTTGAGAGGTGTTCATCGCAGCTCCTAACGCAGACGAATGGCTGGGTTCACCACTGCGTACAGCAGGTCGACCAGCAGGTTGATCAGGATAAATTCAAATACGAACAGCATCACCAGTGCCTGAATCACCGGCTGATCCTGGCTCTTGATGGATTCAATCAACAGCCAGCCGAGCCCCGGCCAGTTGAACACGCTTTCCACCACAATCGAACCACCCAGCAGAAAGCCGAACTGCAACCCGAGCATGGTGATAACCGGGATCAGCGCGTTACGCATCACGTGTTTCCAGACAATCAATCGCTGGCGCAGCCCTTTGGCGCGGGCGGTGCGCACGTAGTCTTCCTGCATGACTTCCAGAAACGCCGAGCGGGTAAAGCGCGCCATCACCGCTGCGACCGACGCGCCCAGCGTCAGCGCGGGCAGAATAATGTCGGTCGGTTTGTTGAAACCGCTGACCGAGAAAAGGCCGAACGGCATAGCGACAAACTGAATTAACAACAGGCCGAGCCAGAACGGCGGCATCGAAATGCCACCTACGGCCAGACTCATCAGTGACCAGTCCTGCCATTTGCCGCGTTTAAGCGCGGCAAATACGCCGATCAGCAGGCCAAGGATCACCGACCAGGCGAAACCGGCCAGCGCCAGCCATAGCGTCGGCAGAAAACTTTTCTTGATGACACTCAGCACCGGCTGCTGGGTACGGTAGGTGACGCCAAGGTCACCGTGTACCAACCCGGTCAGCCAGTGGAGATACTGCTGCGGCAGCGGATCGTTCAACCCCAAATGCTCACGGGCGGCTTCCACCGCCTCAATGGGCGCGTCGGGGCCGGCATAGATCCGTGCCGGGTCACCCGGTAACAGCTTGATGAAACCGAACACCAACAGGGAGATCACCAGCAAAACCGGGATCATTTCCAGCAAACGTCGGACGATATAAGCAAACATGGTGATCCCCTGTGCGATTACTTGAACTCAGCCTGATCGAAAATCAGAGAACCGTCCGCCAGCATGTAAACGCCAGACAGATTTTTCACTTTACCGACCAGGTTGTCCGGTACACCCAGGAACACCACCGGCGCGTCTTTCCAGATCAGTTTCTGGGCATCGGCATACGCGGCAGCACGTTTGCTGTTATCTGAGGTAGCCAGACCGGCGACGATCGCTTTGTCCACATCCGGGTTACTGTAGTAAGACACGTTATAGGCTTTCGGTACCCAGGATTCTGTCGCGAACAGCGGACGCAGCGCCCAGTCGGCATCGCCGGTAGACGGTGACCAGCCACCGTAGTACAAGTCGAATTCAGCCTGTTTCGGGTCTTTCACGCCGAACAGTTTTTCGTTGCGGGTACCGGAGTCCATCGGGGTCACGGTGACTTTGATACCGACCTGCTCAAGCTGCTGTTTGAAGAACTGCGCACTGCGCACAGCGGAGGTGGCGTTGCTGACCCACAGTTTCAGTTCCAGCCCGTTTTCGTAACCGGCTTCTTTCAACAGCTCCTTGGCTTTCGCGGGGCTGTAGGTATAGTTCGGCTCGCTCTGGCTGGAGAAGAACTGCACGCGCGGTGCCATGGCAGAGGCAGCAGGCAGGCCCATACCGGCGAAACCCACTCTCAGCCACATAGTCCGGTTGATGGCAAAGTTCAGCGCCTGGCGTACCCGCACGTCACTCAACGGCCCGTGTTGGGTATTGATGGCCATGTAGTACAGATAGATGCTGGGGTCACGCTGGATAGCCAGCTTGGTGTCATCTTCAACGGTTTTCACCAGGTCGGACGGCAGCGGGTAGATAGCGTCAGACTGGCCGGATTTCAAGGCGGCGACGCGGGTGGCGTCTTCCGGCGACGGGTAGAAAGTCACGTTATCCACTTTCGGCCAGCCTTTCTGCCAGTAGTTGTCGTACTTGGTCAGTTTGACGTCTTTGCCCTGCTGCCATTCGACAAACTTGAACGGACCGGTACCGACCGGGTGTACGCGCAACTGGGTTTCATCCGGGTACTGTTGTAACGCGGCCGGGCTGTGCATCACCGCAGACGGGTGCGCCAGGGTGTTGATAAACGCACCGAAGGATTTATTCAGCTCGATTTTGACCTGTGTCGGCGATACGACCGTCACGCTCTTGATCATATTAAACAGGCTGTTGCGCTTGAGCCCTTTGCTCTGGTCGGCCAGACGGTCAAGGTTGGCTTTTACTGCATCGGCGTTGAACGGCGTGCCGTCCTGGAAGGTGACGCCTTCGCGCAGCGTGATGGTGTATTCGGTCGCATCGGCGTTGCCGGTGTAACTGGTTGCCAGCTGCGGCACCAGTTTCATCTGGTCGTCGAACTGGAACAGACGTTCAAAGATCCCGCTCTGGATGGAGTAGCTCAGCGTATCCGAGGTGTCGTGCGGATCCAGCCCGGTGATGTCAGCGTACATGGAAATGCGCAGATCCTGAGCCTGGGCGGCAGCGGCGGCTAAACACAATGACAGCCCCAGTGCGACAGCGGAACGACGTGAAGTTACTGCGGGTAGTAACGATTTCATGGTGTCTCCTGTAAATGGTGTGAGTTGCTGGTTGTTGTGCTGCTTTCTATTATTGTTTGTTTTTATTACTGTTTAATTTTCACCGTGGTCAGTACGTTGCCGACGCGGTGACTGCCCTTGGGCAGTTAGGGTGTCCCTGGTGTTGGACGGTGCTACGGTTTACTACTGACGAGCCATAATGTCTTACGGTCAATAACGTCTTACGGTCAATAACGTCAGGCCCCTGTTGATGGCGACCCGAACCCGGCTTCGCTGACCCAATGGTGCGGGGCGACTTCGCGGTAGCGGGCTTTTTCCACCACCTCGTTTGCCTTACGCAACGGCGAGGGAATTTCGCTGTCGTCCAGTTCACGGGTATAGCGACGGTCAGGGTCGGCGATCGGTACCGAGGCCAGCAGACGCCGGGTATACGGATGCTGCGGGTTGTTGAACACCGACTGACGCGGGCCGATTTCCACTATTTGACCGAGGTACATCACGGCCACGCGGTTGGCGATGCGTTCCACCACCGCCATGTCATGGGAGATGAAAATCCATGACACGCCGGTCTTCTGCTGTAAGTCCATCATCAGGTTGACCACCTGTGCCTGAATCGACACATCGAGCGCCGACACGGCCTCGTCAGCAATGATCACCTGAGGGTGCAGCGCCATCGCTCGGGCGATAGCAATACGTTGACGCTGGCCGCCGGAAAATTCGTGCGGATAGCGCTGTGCGTGTTCCGGTTGCAGGCCGACGCTTTTCAGTAGCGCCTGCACCTGCGGGGTAGCCTCTTCCAGCGACTTCACCAGTCCGTGCAGCAGCAGCGGCTCGGCAATGGTGAAACCTACCGTCAGACGGGGGTTGAGCGAGGCGTAAGGATCCTGAAACACCATCTGCATTTTGCGGCGCAGCGGCTGGAAGTCGCGGTCGCGTAAACCGGCAATCTCCTGACCGTCGAACAACAGGCTATCTGTCTGGCTTTCCACCAGACGTAGCAGCGCCCGCCCGGTGGTGGATTTGCCACAGCCAGACTCGCCGACAATCGCCAGCGTTTCCCCCGGCCAGACGGCGAAATCAATTTGCTCTACCGCATGTACCCGGTGGGTGACGGAAGAGAAAATGCCGCTGCGGATGGGGTAGTACACTTTCAGGCCACGAATATCGAGCAACGGCGGAGCGTCATAACGCGCGGTCATGTGATCCGGTTCCGCTGTCGCGTTTTGCTGCCCTAGCAGCGGGAAGCGCCTGGGCCAGGCGCTGTCGCGCATATCGCCCAGCCGTGGCACCGCTGCCAGCAGTGCTTTGGTGTAGTCGTGCTGCGGACGATTGAAAATATCCTCGACCCGACCTTGTTCCACCACCTCACCGCGATACATGACTACTACGCGGTCCGCGATTTCCGCCACCACGCCCATGTCGTGGGTAATGAACAACACCGACATGTTGCTCTGGCGTTGCAGGTTGCGCAGGATTTGCAGGATGCGTGCCTGTACCGTCACATCCAGCGCTGTAGTGGGCTCGTCGGCGATCAGTAACTGCGGGTCGCAGACCAGTGCCTGGGCTATCATCACCCGCTGGCGCATCCCGCCGGACAGCGAATGCGGATAGCTGTTCATCACTCGGTCGATATCCGCGATCCGCACTTTGCGCAGCAGTTCGCGTGCTTTGCTATCGGCGCTGGCCGCGTCGCACATGTTGTGGTCCAGCAAGGCCTCGGTGAGTTGATCACCCACTTTCAGCACCGGGTTGAGGGAGGTCATCGGCTCCTGAAAGATCATCGCCATATCACGACCGCGCAGGCGGCGACGGGCATCGTCCTTCAGGGTCAGCAGGTCATGGCGGCGACCGGTGCTATCGGTAAAGCGAATGCCGCCACGTTCAATACGGGCGGACGCGGCCAGCAGCCCCATGACCGTCAGCGAGGTGACGGATTTGCCGGAGCCGCTTTCGCCGACCACGGCGACCACTTCCCCTTTGTTGAGGCTGAAGGATACGCCCTTGAGCGCCAAATGCGTGCCGGAGCGGCCGCTGAAGCTAACGCTCAGGTCGTCTATCTCCAGCACCGGCTGCGGTGTCGGGGCAGACGCCGTCGCAGCAGGGATTGCGGTTAGGGTGGTATCCGTCATCGTCACTCCGGTAGGTTCTGTCACAGCCAGATGCGGCCAAGGTTATACGTCAGGTAAGGCGAGCTGTCGGCGGCCAGCCAAATCGGGCCATCCAGATCCACGTGTTCGGCCGCCAGCGCCACTGGCAGAGCGGCTTCCATCGCCAGCGAGGAGCCGAGCATGCAGCCAACCATGATGCGCAGGTCGTGCTGACGAGCTTGTGCCACCATCGCCAGTGCTTCGGTCAGCCCGCCGCATTTGTCCAGCTTGATGTTGATCATCTCGTAGCGGTCGCACAGCGCGGCGATGTCGCCCCGGTGGTGGCAGCTTTCATCGGCGCATACCGCGATCGCGTGTTTAAACGTCGCCAGCGCGCTGTCCTGCCCGGCAGGTAACGGTTGCTCGACCATCGCGATGCGATGTGCGGCTAACTGGCGCAGCAATGATTCCAAATCCAACCCGCTCCAGGCTTCATTGGCATCGACAATCAACGTGACATTGGGAGCCGCCTGGCGGATTGCCGCCACTTTTTCCAGAATCTGATCCCGGTCGAGCTTGATCTTCAATAGCAACGCGCCGCGCGACACCGCGTCTTTGGCGGCGTTCGCCATGTTTTCCAGCGTGTCGAGGCTCAGGGTCTCAGCGGTAATGATCGACTGCGGCGGCGCGATGGCGAGGTGCTGCCACAGCGTTTGTCGGGCAAGCGCGGCGTTCAGTCGCCACAGGGCGCAGTCCAGGGCGTTGCGCGCCGATCCCGGCGGCAACGACTGTTGCAGTGCTTCCAGACTGATACCGTTTTCCACTGCCTGACGCACGGTTTCCAACTGGCGGGTGACGCTGTCAGCCGTTTCCTGATAGTGCGCGGTGGGCGTGCATTCCCCCCGGCCGATGAAGCCGCGCTCTTCCAGCGTGACCCGCACCACGGTAACGGCGGTACGGGTACCGCGCGAGATGGCGAACGGGCGGGCCAGCGGCAGCTCTACGGTTTCAATTTGCATCTGTCGCATCGGGTTATCCCTGGGTTTTCAGCAGCGTCGCAATGTCATCAATACCGAAACGGATCGGGTCGGTGGCAGGAACACCGAAGCGTTCGCTCAGGCCGCGGCAGTACTCACGCGCTTCCTGTTCGCCATAGTTGGAGGTGTTGATGGCGAAACCCGCTAACTGCACCTCCGGGTTGGTCACACGGGCAGCGCGCAGGCAGGCATCCACACACTCATCCAGTTCCACCATCGGTTGATGCGGCAGGTGGCGCATGTGCGGGCGACCCATTTCGTGGCACATCACCAGCCAGTGCGGCTGGGCACCGTGGATAAGACCGGTGGTCACTCCAGCGTAGGACGGATGAAACAGCGACCCCTGGCCTTCAACGATATCCCAGTGGTCATCGTCATTGGCAGGAGACAACGCTTCTGCTGCACCAGCGATAAAATCGGCGATCACAGCGTCAATGGCGATACCGTCGCCAGCTACCAGCACCCCGGTTTGACCGGTGGCACGGAAATCCGCCTTCATCCCCTGTGCACGCATGGCGGCTTCCAGCGCCAGCGAGGTGTACATTTTGCCAACCGAGCAGTCGGTACCGACGGTCAGTACGCGTTTACCGCTGCGTTTCTTACCACTGCCGACGGTTAATTCCGGGCGCATGTGACGAATATCGAACAGCGCTACCTGATGCTGCTCTGCCAGCGCCTGTAAACCAGGGACATCAATCAGCCGTTGATGCAGGCCATTGGCAACATTCATACCGGCCTCGATGGCGGTACGCACGGTGTCCAGCCAGTATGGCGGCAGAAAGCCACCGGCGTTGGCGGTACCCAGTACCAGCGTTTTAGCGCCACGCGCCACCGCGGTGGGGATATCCAGATCATCGAGCCCCAGTGACACCGTGCTGCCCGGCAGGCGTAACTGGCCTACACACTGTTCGGGGCGCCAGGTGTGAATACCGCGTGCCGTTTTCACCGCCAGCGGGTCGGTCACATCGCCAAGAAAAAGCAGGTAAGGTTGTGGAATCAGCATGATGTCTTATCCGTGGTTGCATAGTGATGACATGAGAGAAGATGTCTAAGACTATTCCACGATGCTTTTTTTCTGACGAATGCTTGTTTATGGGTAGGGTATAACCTGATGTTATGGAGTTGTTTTTAATTAGTTATTTGTTATTTAATGATTTTTTATTGCAAATACTCGCAGGGTATACCGACGGGTTATGCCAAAACAGGCAGATCAAAATCTTTTGTATTGACGATAAACCCGTTGAGGGATTGTGTTTAGCTGGTCGTGAACCCCACCAACAGGCTCAATGCCGTGACCAGCACCATAAGTACCAGCAGTTGCATCATTCGCATGGATTGCCGGGTACAAGGGTGACTATAGCGCTGTAGCGCGCGCAATCGCAGACGCGACCAGATATACGTGACCAACGCCATCACCAGCAGGAACAACCCGGTAGCGAGCATCAGCGGCTGGGTGGTGATCGAACCGGCTTTGAGCAGTAAAAGGCTGTTGATCAGCAGCACAAAGGCGGTACGCGACCAGGCAAGCCGCGTGCGTTCCGGTTGCAGGCCAGGGTCGCGCGGCGGGGTATCGGCAGGTGTGGTCATGGCGGTTACATCAGCAGGATAATCAGCGCCAGTGCAACCGACGTCAGGCTCACGACGCTGGCGACGACGACGAGCAGACGGGTATACGGCAGCGCTTGCCCGGCACGCATCGCCCGCTCGTTATCGGCCCAGCGTTGGTAAGCCATCCACGCCAGCAGCGCCGCTGCCAGCGCCAGAAAGGCTGACATACCGGCTCGGATGGTGGGTGACCCCAGCGTGGGGGCAAACTGGTCAATGGCGATGGCACCGGCCAGAAACGCCAGCGCGGTACGAATCCAGGCCAGAAAGGTGCGCTCGTTAGCCAGCGAAAAGCGATAATCCGGCGTGGTTCCCTGTTGCTGCCAGGGAATTTTCTTGCCTGACGGCGTGGGTGAAGGTGGTGAAGAGACGGAGTCACTCATGAACATCAGCAGCCTGCGGATAAATAATGCCGGTATTCTACATGGCTTACTGATGGCTCTCCAGCCGATGGCACGGATGGCACCGGAAAAATTGATGAAATTTTAATCGTGACTGGCGGTAGGCAGGGCAGGGGGAAGACCGTATAATGCGCGCCAGTTTAATGAACCTGCCCGGAGACGAGCCATGCGCCCAACAGGCCGAAGTGCCCAGCAAATTCGCCCTCTTACATTCACCCGTCATTACACCAAACATGCTGAAGGATCGGTATTGGTGGAGTTTGGCGATACCAAAGTGCTGTGCAATGCCACGGTAGAAGAAGGGGTTCCGCGTTTCCTGAAAGGTCAGGGACAAGGCTGGATTACCGCTGAATACGGCATGCTGCCGCGATCCACCCATAGCCGTAACGCCCGTGAAGCGGCAAAAGGCAAGCAAGGCGGCCGCACACTGGAAATTCAGCGTCTGATCGCCCGCTCGCTGCGTGCCGCCGTAGACCTGAACAAATTGGGTGAATTCACCATTACGCTGGACTGCGACGTATTGCAGGCCGATGGTGGCACCCGTACTGCCTCTATCACCGGTGCCTGCGTGGCGCTGGCGGATGCGCTAAACGGTATGGTGGCCAGCGGTAAGCTGAAAGCCAGCCCGTTGAAAGGCATGGTGGCGGCGGTATCGGTCGGGATTGTTAATGGTGAAGCGGTGTGTGACCTGGAATATGTGGAAGATTCCGCCGCAGAAACTGACATGAACGTCGTGATGACCGAAGATGGCCGCATGATAGAGGTGCAGGGCACCGCGGAAGGTGAGCCGTTCAGCCACGACGAATTGTTGTCGTTACTGGCGCTGGCGCGTCAGGGCATCGAAGATATTGTCAGAGCGCAGAAGGCCGCATTGGCCGATTGATTGTTAAAGCGACCCAGGTGGTCGCTTTTTTATGCCATCCATTTTTATGCTATGCAGTCAGAACGGTGGGAAACTACCGTCGTAACAGGAGAGGGAGTCATGAAAGCCTATCAGCGTCAGTTTATCGAATTCGCACTGAGCAAGCAGGTTCTGAAATTCGGCGAATTTACCCTGAAATCCGGGCGTATCAGCCCCTATTTCTTTAATGCCGGGTTATTTAATACCGGGCGTGATCTGGCGTTGCTGGGACGCTTTTACGCCGAGGCGCTGGTGGATGCCAATGTTGAATTCGACGTGCTGTTCGGTCCGGCTTACAAGGGGATTCCGATTGCCACCACGACGGCGGTGGCGCTGGCGGAACACCATGACCGTGATGTGCCCTACTGCTTTAACCGTAAAGAAGCCAAGGATCACGGCGAAGGCGGCAATCTGGTCGGTAGCCCGCTGAAAGGCCGCATCATGCTGGTGGACGATGTGATTACCGCCGGTACGGCTATCCGCGAATCGATGGATATCATCGCCGCACAAGGGGCGACGCTGGCTGGTGTACTGATTGCGCTCGACCGGCAAGAGCGTGGTCGTGGCGAACTGTCCGCGATTCAGGAAGTGGAACGCGATTATCAGTGCAACGTGACGTCCATCATCACGCTGGGCGACCTGATTAGCTGGCTGGCGGAAAAACCGGAAATGGCTGCGCATCTGGACGCGGTGAACGCTTACCGTGCGCAATTCGGCGTATAACCCGGCTGGGATGAAATAAGCGGCGTGGCGGTGCGCCACGCTGTACGTTTACTGAAGCTGGGCGGCCAGCAAGGGCCAGCGGGTTTCGAAATCCTGCGTGGGCAGGGTACGGAACTCGGAACGGGTAAAGCGGGAGAGCATCCCTTCGCAGAACGCCAGTAACTGGCTCGCCAGCAACGTTTCGTCATGGCGAAACGCTTCGCCGCCGCGTAGTTTGTGTTCGCGCAGTACCTGACGCAATTGCGATTCAATGCGGTCAAACAGCTGGTTGATGCGACCCTGCAACCGGTCCTGTTCGAACATCAGCGCATGGCCGGTGAGAATGCGCGTCAAACCGGGGTTTTTCTCGGCAAAGCCGAGGATCAGCAACAAAATGAGCCGCAGCCGATTAAAGGTGTCTTTTTCATCCTGCAGGATCAGGTTGATACGGGTAGTCAGGCTGTCTTCAATAAATTCGATCAGGCTGTCAAACATGCGTGTTTTGCTGGGAAAATGCCGATAAAGAGCGGCTTCTGAAACGCCAACGGTGGCGGCCAGCTTAGCGGTGGTGATACGTTGACTGCCATCGCTGGATTCCAGCATCTGCGCCAGTGCCTGCAGAATTTCCTCGCGACGGTTCCTTTTCGTATTTTCTTTCTCTGCCATGTCAGAAAAGACCCTTGATAAAAATGTGACGGACAAACACCAGATAGCGCCACAGTCGCATCAACGCTGTGGCTTTATAATTTTCCTGGGAGGCAGGGATAACGCGTATCAGTGGCGACCGGAATGGCCGAAACCACCTTCTCCCCGCTCGCTGTCGACGAAATCGTTAACCAGATTGAATTCGGCCTGCACTACCGGTACGAACACCATCTGGGCGATGCGCTCGCCGGGTTCGATGGTGAAAGACTGACTGCCACGGTTCCATACCGACACCATCAACTGCCCCTGATAGTCGGAATCGATAAGCCCCACCAGATTACCCAGCACCACACCGTGTTTGTGACCGAGGCCGGAGCGAGGCAGGATCACCGCCGCTAATGACGGGTCGGCGATATGGATAGCCAAACCGGTCGGTACCAGCGTGGTTTCGCCTGCGGCCAGCACGATAGCGCTGTCCAGACAGGCGCGTAAATCCAGCCCGGCAGAGCCTGGGGTCGCATAGGTTGGCAGCGGGAACTGTTGCCCGATACGCGCATCAAGAATTTTTACGTCGATTTTTTTCATCATAACGGCTGACAATCTCGTCAATTAACTGTTGGCCCAACAGGTGTTTGCTGCTGTGCGGCAGGCGTTTGTCCCCACCCGGCCAGAAAAGGTGTAATGCATTATTTTCCGAGTTAAACCCCTGATCGGAAAGGGATACATCATTCGCGCAAATCAGATCCAGCTGTTTGCGGGCCAGCTTCTGGCGCGCGTATTCTTCCACATTACTGGTTTCGGCAGCAAACCCGATGACGTAAGGCCTGTTTTCGCTCATTGCCGCCACATCGGCGATAATATCCGGATTTTTGACCAGAGTGACACTGATTTCATCACCCTGCTTTTTGATCTTTTCATCAGCGACGGTGTGTGCCCGGTAATCCGCCACAGCAGCGCACCCGATAACGATATGCTGCTGAGCGGCGCGCGACATCACTGCCTGATGCATATCCTGAGCACTGATAACATCGACACGGGTGACATGGTCTGGTGTCGGTAAATTTACCGGGCCTGCTATCAGCGTGACCTGCGCCCCGCGCGCGGCGGCAGCGGCGGCAATCGCAAAACCCATCTTCCCTGAGCTGTGATTGCTGATGAACCGTACCGGGTCCAGTGCTTCGCGCGTCGGCCCTGCCGTAACCATAACATTCAGGTGTTGCAGATCATTGACACGGGAAAAGTGTGCGTCGGCGTGCGCCACAATGGTTAGCGGGTCAATCATGCGGCCCGGGCCGACATCACCGCACGCCTGGCTGCCGCTATCCGGCCCCCAGATCAGCATGCCACGTGCTGCCAGCACGCCCAGATTGTGCTGTGTGGCCGCAGCGCGGAACATCTGCTGATTCATGGCGGGCGCGATGGCGATGGGCGCGGCGGTCGCCAGACAGACGGTACTGAGCAGGTCATTGGCCATACCCGCCGCCAGCCGGGCGATCAAATCCGCCGATGCCGGTGCCAGAATCACCAGGTCTGCCCATTTCCCCAGCTCAATGTGGCCCATCGCCGCCTCGGCAGCGGGATCCAGCAGATCGTCCGACACCGGGTGGCCGGAGACCGCCTGCAGCGTCAGTGGCGTGATAAACGCGCCAGCGGCGGGTGTCATCACCACTCGCACCTCAGCGCCCCTCTCGCGCAGACGCCGCACCAGTTCCGGGCCTTTGTAGGCAGCGATGCCGCCGCTGATACCCAGTACGATATGTTTTCCCGCAAGCGATGCGCCGGAAAGCCCGTGCAGACTGGAAGAATCTGTCATCGTTATATCCGTTTTTCAGCCCAAAAGAGCCAGCATTTTATCATAGTGTTGGCAATCCATCGTGGTGATGATGGTATGCCCGGCGGCACGGTTTTCGTGATGCGATGTTACCGCCACGCTCACAAAGAGGGGCGTGGCACAGACGAACAGGCATTATTGGCACTGTTTAAACGCGGGCAGGTGATTCTGTTGGGAAGCGTCGCGCAGCCGCTGGAAAACTAACGTGATGTCCTGATGAGAGCTGACGGCAGGTAGTAGTGTTTTGTCATATAACGCCTGATTAGCGATTTCTGCATCAACCCCCATTTTGCAGGCTTCCTTCAATGTCGCTGGCAGCGTGTTCTTCATTTCTGTACTGCCGGATAATGTGTTGGGCGGCACGGACATACCATGATTTTGCATCAACTGTGCTAACGCATGGGCGTGGTTCTGCTCAGCCCGCATGATGTTATTAAAAGGGGCCACCTGACCAAACTTCTCGATGACCGCAGCATAAAATGCTTCGGCGTGGTATTCATCATACAGCGCTGTCTGGAGTGCGGTTTTTGCCGCGTTATCCAACGGCTGCTGCGCATAAAGCGGGGTGATGGATAAGGTGACGAGTAATAAACAGGCTTTGCTAAGCAATGGGCTCTTCATCAAAAAAGATACTCCTGTGTGAGGTGTCACGATGATGCGTTAGTCACTTTTATCACTGCCGTGTGACGCAATAGCGTGAGCGGTATCTGGTTTGTGAGGTTTTCTTCTGCTTGCAGAAATCATTGCGAGCGTTGCCGCACTGGCGCAATACGGTTATCGAGAACCGATTTCCCGCGTGGGATGATGGGGCCATTCTGAAAAGGAGTGGCTATGACATGGAATGACGGCGGCGCCCCACGTGAGAAATTGATGTCCCTTGGCGTAGAGGCGCTCAGTGATGCTGAACTGCTGGCGATTTTTTTGCGCACGGGAGTGGAAGGGATACACGTGATGGAACTGGCGCAGAATCTGTTAGCGCAGTTTGGTTCGTTGTATCGGTTGATGACGGCTGATTGGGCGGCGTTTAATGCGGTGCGAGGGGTCGGCATTTCCAAATATGCCCAATTGCAGGCGGTGGCGGAACTGGCCCGCCGGTTGTTTTCTTCGCATCTGGCGCGAGAGGATGCCATGCTGAATCCGGACGTCACGCAACAGTATCTGCAATTGCTGCTGGCTCATCAGGAGCGGGAAGTTTTTTTGGTCATGTTTCTGGATAATCAGCATCGGGTGATTTGTCACCAGGAGATGTTCGCGGGCACGATAAGCCGTGTGGAAGTGCATCCGCGTGAAATCGTGCGCGAAGCGCTCAAAGTGAATGCCGCCGCGCTGATTCTGGCGCACAATCATCCCTCAGGGCAGGCGGAGCCCAGTCAGGCCGATCGTTCCATTACCGAAAAAATCGTACAAGCCTGTCAGTTAATGGAGATTCGGGTGCTTGATCACCTGGTAATCGGGCGTGGCGAGTACGTTTCTTTTGCTGAGCGCGGGTGGCTTTAAGCGATATTTCCGCGATCCTGGGGGATCTTTAGTTGTTCGGGACTTGAGCGCATACGCTTCAGAGCGTATACTACGCCACCTTTGAGAATCTTGGGTGTGGCGTTAAGAGCCTATCTCAGCAGGTTTACCCTGATGACAGAGTCTTTTCAGTGAAGTTGCTGAGATGGGCTCTAGAGCCTGACGAGGCGGCCAACACCCTATACGAAGCTCGAGCTGATTTGATTTTTGGAGAATAGACATGTCCCGAGTCTGCCAAGTTACTGGCAAGCGTCCGGTGACCGGTAATAACCGTTCCCACGCAATGAATGCGACTAAACGCCGTTTTCTGCCAAACCTGCATTCCCATCGTTTTTGGGTTGAAGGTGAGAAGCGTTTTGTAACGCTGCGCGTATCTGCTAAAGGTATGCGTGTTATCGATAAAAAGGGTATCGAAGCGGTTCTGGCCGATCTGCGTGCCCGTGGTGAAAAGTATTAAGGAACTGAATCATGGCTAAAGGTGTTCGCGAGAAGATCAAGCTGGTTTCTTCTGCTGGTACTGGTCACTACTATACCACTACGAAGAACAAGCGTACTAAGCCGGAAAAACTGGAACTGAAAAAGTTCGATCCAGTTGTCCGTCAGCACGTTCTCTACAAAGAAGCTAAAATCAAGTAATTTTAGTGGATCTGAAAAACCCGGCTTCGGCCGGGTTTTTTTTCGCTTGAGCAAAACAGGGCTGAAGTAGCATCTTACTTCCATCCGTCATTTCTTATAGTGTACGCCATTTCCCGTCAGTCATTTCGCAGGAGGACGCATGCCTGAATTACCCGAGGTGGAAACCAGTCGTCGGGGCATTTCGCCCTGGCTGGTCGGCCGTACCATTTTGTATGCTGAGGTGCGCAACGCACGTCTGCGCTGGCCTGTATCCCCTGAAATTCTGTCGCTGAGCGATACGCCGGTGCTGAGTGTGCAGCGCCGGGCCAAATATCTGCTGCTTGAGCTACCGACGGGCTGGATCATCATCCATTTGGGTATGTCCGGTAGTCTACGCGTGCTGCCCGAATACAGTGAGCCGGATAAGCATGACCATGTCGATTTGGTGATGGATAGCGGCAAAGTGCTGCGTTATACCGATCCACGCCGTTTCGGTGCCTGGTTATGGTGTGACGATCTGGCAAACAGTTCTGTGCTGGCGCATTTGGGGCCGGAACCATTGAGCGATGACTTTTCAGGTGATTATCTGTTTAGCCGCTGCCATGGCCGTAAAACGCCAATCAAGCTGTGGATTATGGATAACAAACTGGTGGTGGGGGTTGGCAACATCTATGCCAGTGAGTCGCTGTTTAATGCCGGTATTCTGCCGGAGCGGCCTGCCGGTTCCCTGTCGCAGCAAGAAGCGCATCAGTTGGTGCAGTCCATCAAGCAGGTATTGCAGCGATCCATTGAACAGGGCGGGACCACGCTGCGTGATTTCCTGCAGTCTGATGGCAAACCGGGTTACTTCGCGCAGGAGTTGCAGGTCTATGGCCGCAATGGCAAACCTTGCCATCACTGCGGCACATTGATCGACAGCATTAAGCAGGGACAGCGTAGCACCTTCTTTTGCAAGCGGTGCCAGCGTTAGGAGCCGATGTCTAACAGTTGATGTCGGCGGCTTTCTGCAGCCAGGATGTATATCCCTTTAGGCTAATTTTTCCTGCAAAGCGGCAGCGATAGGGGGTGGTAAAAAGTGCGATACATCGCCGCCGTGACGCGCGACTTCTTTAACCAGCGATGATGAAATGAAAGACCACTGCTCTGATGGCATCAGGAATACGCTTTCCAGGGTCGGCATCAGGTGGTGGTTCATTTTGGCTAATTGTAGTTCGTATTCGAAGTCGGAAACGGCGCGTAGCCCCCTGACCAGAATCGTCGCTTTCCGCTGTCGGGCGAACGTTGCCATCAGGTCGGTAAACCCCTCGACCTCGACGTTTGGCAGATGTCGTGTGGCTTCTTTCGCCAGCGCGACCCGTTCTTCCAGTGTAAATAGCGCGTTTTTGCTGGGACTGGCGGCAATTGCCAGAATCAGGTGATCAAACATGCTGGTCGCACGCGTCAGGAGATCCAGATGGCCGTTGGTCATCGGGTCAAATGTACCGGGGTAGATAGCTCTAGTCTTCATGGTGCAGGTGCTCCTGGCGAGTCTCCCGCCGGTTATTCAAAGCCCATAATCCAGTATATTTGTTAAACGTGTACTGTGCATTCACGATAGCCAGCAGCCACCCTTGTTTTCCGTCGAGGAAACCGGCGCGCAATAGCCAGGTTTTGATGAAAGCGCCAAGGGTGTGTAATACGATCGCGGTGAAACCGCAGCGCTTGCCCTGAAGGAAACGCTCGTTGGCCCAGCTTTGCGCGTAAGCGAGCTGTTTTTTCTGAAAGCTGAACAAGTCGCGGCAGGTGAGGTGCTTCAGATCCCCATCCAGCGATACCACCCGGGCTGTGCCATGATCAAGGGATTCATGCACGGCATTGTTGTTGTAGTGGTAGTGCTTGGGATAGAGACGGATGACCTCATCGGGATACCAGCCGCTGTGACGCATGAAACGCCCCAGAAACAGGTTTCGACGGGCGCAACGGTAGACGACATCACTCTCAGGAGATTCGAGCACCGCTTCGATGGAATGCCGTAGCGCGGGTGTGACCCGTTCGTCGGTATCAATCATGAAGATGTAATCGCCGCTGGCATACTGCTGCGCCAGTTGGCGCTGTTTGCCAAAGCCGGGCCAGTCAGTGTTCTGATAGACCTGCGCGCCGTGGCGACGGGCGATATCCAGCGTGTCGTCACTGCTACCGGAGTCCAGCACAACGATTTCATCAGCCCAGGCCACCGACGCCAGACAGTCAGGCAGCAGTTCCGCTGCGTTATGGCTTATCAGAACGACGGACAGACGTTTTCGGCTCATTACTGGCTCCGGGGCGGCAGATAGGGCTCCAGCAGGGTCAACAGGCTTTGCAGAGCGCCCTGATTTTTATGCAGTACGTCTACCGCGTGGTGGCCGTGGTAACGGCGATAGTCGTCATCCGACAGCAGAGTGGTGACCTGTTCCACCAGTGAAGCGGTATCTCGCACGGTGATCAACCCATCGGATTGCTGTAAGCGGGCACAGATATCCTTGAAGTTGAACGTATGCGGCCCCATCAGTACCGGTATAGCGTGTGCGGCAGGCTCCAGCGGGTTATGCCCACCTCGTTCAATCAGGCTGCCACCGACAAACGCCAGATCGGCGATACCGTACAGTAGCATCAACTCACCCATGGTATCGCCAATCACCACGTGTGATGACGCCGGGGGAACGGTGCCAGCGCTACGCAGAGTATATTCCAGCCCGGCCTTACGGACGATGGCTTTGGCATCGTCAAAGCGGTCAGGGTGGCGCGGTACCAAAATCAGCAACAGCGTGGGAAACGCTTTCAGCAATTCGGTATGGGCATCGACGATGATCTTTTCTTCGCCTTCGTGAGTACTGGCGGCAATCCATACCGGGCGCTGCGGTGCCCACTGACGGCGTAACGTGACGGCGCGGGCAGCCAGTTCCGGTGTGACAGAGATATCGAATTTCAGGCTACCGGTCACATTCAACTGTGAACGCTTCAGACCCAGATTGATAAAGCGCTCGCCGTCTTCCTCATTTTGTACCGCAATGAGGGTAATACGGCGCAGTAGTGTGCGCATAAAGCGGCCGAGTTTGCGATAACCGTTAGCGGAGCGTTCTGACAGGCGCGCGTTGGCGATGATAAGCGGGATCTCACGCTGGTGAAGCGCGGTTATCATGTTCGGCCACAGCTCGGTTTCCATGATGATGACCAGGCGCGGTTTGACATGATCCAGAAAGCGCGACATCGCACCGGGCAGGTCGTAAGGCAGGTAAACGTGGTAAACATCTTTGCCGAATGCGGACAATGCGCGCTCGGAACCCGTCGGCGTCATGGTGGTGACAGTAATCGGTAATGACGGATAGCGATGGCGTAAAGCGCGAACCAACGGTACTGCTGCTAAGGTTTCTCCGACAGAAACGGAGTGCAACAGTATGCCTTCGGGTTTTACCTGACTCTGGTAGAAGCCGTAGCGTTCCCCCCAGCGTTTGCGGTAAGCGGGGATTTTGCGACCCCGGAGCCATAGACGCAGCCAGATAAGCGGCTGGATCATGTAAAACAAAAAGGTGTACAGCGTTTGTAACATAATCATCGGTATTAGAGTCGGCGATAGCGAATTCTATATATTTATAGCGGCTAAATCTATCATTTTAACCGGGCATGGTCGGTGTACTCCTTTGTGCCAGAAAATCAGGAATTAGCGTTGGAATTTGTATCGTTACGGACTGGGTTACTGCTTGATGATAAAAAAGATTATTCATTAGGTGAGAGGGGTAAGACCGAGTAAATACGATAAAAAATAAAATATAAAAGCGGAGTGAATAAATATTATTTCTGATTTTTATTTTGCAATTTTATGTATTTTTACGTTGATTTAGGAGCGCGAAAAATAATATTTTTATTGTGATGGTTTATTTCCATTTATGTGCGTCTAGTATGGATAAACGACGCGTCGTTATCGAAAAATGGCAAGAAGTTGAACAGCCTGGCGGCATTCCGTTTCGTGGTTTCTATCTTAAATAAATCCTCTCTGTACGCTATAAAGAAGGCATTTTGTACAGGATTCTTCGCTAACCTTCATGTATTATAGGCGGTTTATGATTTAAGGCTTATCTGATATAGGTATAAAAGATGTTAGACACATCTTTAAATATATTACATACCGAGTCCTCTTGTGGCTGGGGCGGGCAGGAAATTCGTATTCTTACGGAATCTCAGGGAATGATGAAGCGTGGCCACAAGGTCACCATTCTGTGTTGCCCGCACTCGACTATTTATCGCGAAGCGCAAGCGCGCGGCATTGCGGTTGTCGGGCTACCGATTGAGAAAAAACGGCTATCGTCGTTGATGGCGCTGGTGGGCTGGTTGCGTCAGTATGGTGGCGCGTTTGATATTATCAATACCCACAGCTCCACCGATGCCTGGCTGGTGGCGGCGGCAAGCGTGATACTGAGAAAACGGGTACCGCCGATGGTGCGTACCCGCCATGTTTCTACCGACATCAACCGTTCGCTGACTACCCGCTGGTTGTATATGACGGCTACCCGCCATATCGCCACCACCGGTGAGCGGTTGCGTCAGCAACTGCACCGGGATAACCGTTACCCGTTGTCGCATATGACGTCGGTACCGACCGGTATCGACCTGGGTTTTTATCGTCAATCTGACCGGCAGACTGCCCGTAAGACCATTGCGGTACCGGACCGGCCGACGCTGGGGATTCTGGCGACCATGCGTTCCTGGAAAGGGCATACCTATCTGCTGGAAGCCTGGCAGACGTTGACGAAGGATTTCCCCGACTGGCAATTGCTGATGGTGGGCGATGGGCCGCAGCGTCAGGCTCTGGAACAGCAGGTTGTGGCGATGGGGCTGGCTGACAGCGTTATTTTCCTGGGTAACCGTGACGATGTACCGGATTGTCTGAACAGCATGAACCTGTTTGTGCTGCCCTCTTACGGTAATGAGGGTGTACCGCAAAGTATCATGCAGGCGATGGCGTGTGGTTTGCCGGTGGTTTCGACCAACGTTGGCGCGATTGACGAAGCGGTAGTGAACGAGCAGACCGGGTACCTGATCGAGCCGAAAAACACCGCACTGCTGGAGCAAAAACTGCGACAGCTGATGGGCGACGACGTATTGCGCGCCCGGTTTAGCGACGCGGCGCTCAAGCGTGCATCCGAGCAGTTCGGCGCAGACATTATGCTCGACAAAATGACGACGATTTTTCGCAATAGTTTGCGCTCGGCACGTCCATGAGTAAATTCTCTGCCCGGTTGCGGATTTTTCCGCGAGCCTTGTTGCGGTTGTTGAAAAAGCCCTGGCGACGACCACCGTCGACGGTGAAGCGTATCCTGATCGCCCATAATCTGTTACTGGGCGATACGGTGATGCTGACGCCGTTGCTGGCCAAACTACGTCGTCATTATCCACAGGCAGAGATTGTGCTGTTGTGCAAACCGGCGTTTGTCGAGGTTTATCGCCTGAACCCCTATGGTGTGGTACCCATGCCATATCAACCCACGTCGGCAGCCTCGGTCGCGGCGATTGTTAACAGCGGGCCTTATGATCTGGCGTTGATCCCAGGTGATAACCGCTACAGCTGGTTAG
The DNA here is from genome assembly GCF_000406165.1 of Dickeya zeae NCPPB 2538. Classification (NCBI taxonomy): domain Bacteria; kingdom Pseudomonadati; phylum Pseudomonadota; class Gammaproteobacteria; order Enterobacterales; family Pectobacteriaceae; genus Dickeya; species Dickeya zeae. The sequence continues at coordinate 194,550 of NZ_CM001977.1, forward strand.
CTTTGGCTGCGGGGAGTCGTTGGATAATAGCCCATCGTCCCGCTCTGCATAACGCTAAGAGCTGGCCGGTCAATGAGTACCGCGACTATCCAGACGAACCGATGGCGTGGGGTGATGCGGTGGCGACGCTGACGGACGGCGAATTGCCTTCTCCTCAGCGTTGGGCCGCTCCCGCATATGATTTCCCGCCACCTGCCTCGCCTTTTGTTGTGTTGCATGTCGGGGCCAGTAATCCGGTGCGTTTCTGGTCACCGGAACAGTGGCTGGCGCTGGCTGACTGGCTGGTGACGCAAGGCTATACCCCGGTATGGAGTGGTGGTGCTAACGAGCGACATATCGTTGATTCGATTGACCCAACCCGGCGTTATCGTAGTTTCGCCGGCGAGTTATCGTTGTCGCAGTTACTGGCGTTGCTGGCAGGGGCGAAGGCGCTTATCTGTGCTGACACGGGGGTGGCACATCTGGCGAAATGGGTCGATACCCCGACGATGACACTCTATGGCCCAGGTAATCCGGTTGCCTTTGGCCCAGGCCATTTCTGGCGCAATCACCCGATTATCAACGTCGGTTTTCACCCCATTGCCTGTCGTGATCAACACACCCTGTTTGGTCGCGAATTACCCTGGCTTGAACGGTGTAATAGGAATGAAGCGCGCTGTCAGCAGTTTCGTAATGGACAGTCAGCGTGTATGCAACACATTACCCTTTCTGAAATTCAGACGGCTTTTATCCATTTGTTGAGAAAGATTCAATGACAACTCAGTTATCGTTTAGCACCCGACGTACCGATAATCAAGGCCTGTATTTTCTCAGCGCGCTGGCTATCTTTGTTAACCCGTTGGCTGAAGCGCCCAAGAATATCGCCATGGCGTTGTTGTTGCTGTGGGTAATTATCCAGGCGGTGATGAATAAGCAAACGCGCACATGGTCAGGATGGGATCTGTTTTTTGCTCTCTACATGCTCTCGTTCCTGGTGGGGCTGCCCTTCGCTGCCTACCACACGGATATCGGCTCGCTGACTGATGTTGCCCGTTACAGTTTGTTTGGCTGGGTAATTTATCGTGCCAGTTTTAACGAGAAACAGAAAGTCGGTCTGGTGTTCTGGGCCATGATGGGCACGTTTGTGGGATTGATTTATGGGGCGTGGGCGCACTTTTATACCGGTAGCGAGCAGTACTGGACGCTCAACTCGGTCGGCCACGTCAACCATGCCGCTATCTATAACGCCATTATTTGTGGGATGGCGCTGGCGTTTTTGTTCAGCTACTGGTCGACGCTGACTGCGGGTAAGCGATTGATGTGGATCGCGATGCTGGCATTGTCTCTGGTTTATGTGGCATTCGGTGAGAGCCGCGCCACATTCGGTGCAGTGCTTGTCGTGGTGCTGATATTGGGTGTGGGGTTTGCCAGAAAAAGTAAAAAATTCCTGCTGTTGCCTGCGGTTTTTATTGCCGGGTTAATTGCCGTTGCCGTTCTCAGTAACGCGCGAGTGGTGGTGAAGCAGGAGCAAAATGAGGCTACTGATAACGTACTGAGTTATCGCGACGTTATCTGGAGTTCAGCGTTTGATGTCATCAAGCAGCACCCTTTGTTTGGCATCGGGAAGGAAAACTTCAAGAAAATCGATATCAACAAATGGCCGGATAATAAGCCGCTGTTCACGCACGTTTCCCACGCCCATAATATCTTTATCAACGTATTGACAGAGAACGGTATTTGGGGAGCCTTCTGGATCTTTGGTCTGTTTGGTGCCATGGGGGTGACGCTGGTGCGCTATGTACCGAAGAGACATGCGTCGCCAGTCTCCTGGTTGACATGGGGTACTGCGTGCTCAGCATTGGTGGTGACGCTGGTGGTGGGTCTGGTGAATACCACGTTCCACCATGAACACGCCAACCTGAGTATGTTCTGTTTTGCACTATGGCTTAGTCAGTATCGTTACGATAATCAGCGTTTTATCTAAAACTGACAACGTGTGGCAGGCGCTGGTGCGCCTGCCACACTGCCATTAAATCAACTGTTCATAAAGGCTGAGCATGTTGTCGCTCAGAAAGCGCAGATCATAGCGTTCCACTTTCGCTCTGGCCTGCTCGCCGAAACCATCAAATCCCGTTTCACAAGCCAACCGTACCGACTGACGTAACCCCTCGTAATCCAGCGAATCGCAGACAAACCCATTCACGCCTGACTGGATAAATTCTTTGCCGCCACACTGTTGTGATGTAATCACACCCAATCCACTGGCCATGGCTTCCAGCACCACGTTGGGGAACGGATCATACAGCGTGGGCAACAGCAACATGTCCGCTGCGCCATAATAAGGACGGGTATCCGGCTGCATACCGACGAAATGCACCTGCCCGGCGACACCTAGCCGGTGCGCCAGTTTCTGGTAACGGCGACTGTGCTTATCTTTCCCCACTACAATCAGGTGCGGATGTTGGGGAACCTCGCTTATCGCATGGATAGCGCCTGCCAGCCCTTTGCGTTCGAAACCGGAACCGACAAATAGCATTACTGGCGCATCGTTTGCCACACCCAGTTGCTGGCGCAGAGTCTGCCGGTAAGTGTTGCGCAGCTCGGGAGTATACGTACTGGTATCCACCCCGTTATAAATCAGATGAATTTTGTCGGCAGGCACACCAAAGTGGTGGCGAATTTCATCTGCAACCATCTGCGAGTTGCAGATCACGGCCTTGAGCGAGGGATGCTGATACATCGCCTGTTCTTGCGCCATCACGTAACGATGAAAACCAGACCACCATAACAGCCGCCGTTGCAACGGGTTAAGCACCCGTGAACGCTGTGTCAGCCAGACTTGATGGACGCCATCGCCCGCACGATAAATATGGCAGCCAGGGATCCGTTCGTGGCTCTGCACCAGATCGAACCCGGCGAAATGTTGTTGAGCTGCTTGTGCAAAGGCGCTTTCACGTTGAATCCGGCCGGTAATACGTGGGTTACAGATGATGACATTGCGGTTGGCCTGCTCAGCGCCTTCCCAGCTACGGGTAATCACGCTGACATCCAACGATCGATGATTGCTGAGCGCATCGAGCGCTCTGGAAACGAAGCGTTCTGCTCCACCGTCAGGACGGTATTTCTGCCGTACGATGGCCAGTTTCATGCTTGTGCCTCCAGTAGTGCAGAATCAACCGCCAGTAGAACCTGTTGGACACTGATCTGTTGCAGACAGTCGCTCACCTTGCTGCCACCGCACCCATCTTTACCACAAGGGCGGCAGGGGTGGCGGTCAGACACGATCACCCGGTTGATGGTCATCCAGGGTGCCCATTCGGTTTCTCCACTGGGGCCAAACAGCGCCACCACGGGGGTTTGCATCGCTGACGCGATATGCATCGGTACGGAGTCTACACCCAGCAACAGTTGTGCTTTGCCGATAAGACTCGACAGTTGTTTGAGCGTCAACTGACCGGCGAGATCCAGTACCGGGTGGGTCAGTTGCGACTTGATATCAGCAATCATCGCCATCTCGCTTTCCGCTGGTGAAGCGCTGAGAACGATAGTATACCCGCGTTCGCACAGGGTATTGATAGCCTGCGCCATCGCGCTGCTTTTCCAGCATTTGAACAGCCAACGGGATGTCGGGTGCACCACGATAAACGGCTGCCCCTGCCACTGCTGATCCCGTAGTTTCTGGTCTACCGCCTGATCAGCTTCATCACCGGCAACCAGTTGCAACCGTCGCTCTTCCAGTTCTGGCTGAATCCCCAGTATCCGCAGTGTGTCCAGATGGGATTCGACGGTGTGGCGGCGCGAAATTCGCGGTACGCGGTGCTGGAAGGTCTTTTTCCAAAATGACAGTTTATCGCGTGCGCTGTTGCGAAAGGTAACGCCCTGTGGAATGCCTGCGAAACGGGCTATCCATAAGCCACGCATACTTTCGGTAAGGTGGATGATGGTGTCATAACGTTGCGCTCGTAGCGTTTTCAGCAATGCCCACTCTTTTGCCAGATGGCCGAACACACCCAGTTTTTTCCATTTCTTGTCGACGGTATAAAGGTGGTCGATAGCCGGATGCAACGACAGCATTTCCGCCGTATCAGCAAACACCAGCGCATCGATTTGGGCATCCGGGTAACGCTGGCGCAGAATGGAAAATAGCGGTGATGTCAGCAGAACATCGCCATGATGGCGGAATTTGGTAATCAGGATTCGCCGGAGTTCAACCTTGCGCGGTGAGGTCACAGTAAAACCGCCTTATTCAGTCAATAAAGAAGCACAGTGTTGCCACACATCGGCCGCATGGAGATCGGCCAGATTGCGGCTATCCGCCGGACGGCAGACATGCTGGTTTTGGCCGTAGCCGCCAATCAATCCCGGATCGGTTGGGCCATAGAGCGTGATGTTGGGCCGGTCCAGTGCAGCGGCAAGATGGCTGAGCCCGGTATCGACCGAGACAACGGCCTTCGCACCCGCTAACACGCCTGCGACCTGTTCCAGACTCAATCGCGGCAGAACCTCGACGTGAGAAAATCCAGCCGCCAGCCGTTGTGCCCGCTGGTGTTCGTGTTCCGCTCCCCAGGGCAGTTTAATGCGTAATCCACGTGTTTCTGCGAGTGCTATCAGTTCGCGCCAGTGCGCCTCCGGCCAGTGTTTTTCGTCTCGCGTCGTGGCATGCAGAAAAACCAGATACGGTTGGTTGTCGGCAGGCTGTGCCGACAAGAAGCGTGCGGCAATCGCATAATCACCTTGTTCTGTCGGTTTACGGTAGTTCAGGCTGACGGAAAACAGCTCCCGTATACGCTCTACCGCATGTTGCTGTCTGGCGATCGGGTGCCGATATTGGTAAAACCAACTGGCCAGCGGCTCGCGGGCGCTTTTCCAGTCCAGGCCGTGCTTGTTGCCATAAGCCAGACGGGTCACCAACACGGCGCTTTTTAGTAATCCTTGTGCATCGATAACCGCATCGTAGCGTTTTTCCCGTAGACGCATTTTAAACGCCTTGCGTTCAGCGCGGGTTTCCCGGCTGAACCAGCTTTTGCGCCAGCGCCGAAGCGCTACCGGAATAACACGATCAACCGCCGGATGCCAACTGGGAATTTGGGTAAACCCTTCTTCAACTACCCAGTCAAACTGGATGCCGTGAATGACCTGCATCGCGTCGGTCAGGGCAGGCAGTGTGTGCAGCACATCCCCCATCGACGACGTTTTGACGATCAATACCCTCATGCGAGCTCCCCTTTGACGGGCAGATAGCGTGACAGAGCATCCAGTACCTGTTGTGGCTGAATATCGATGAGACTCTGGTGATACCCTTGTTCGGCATCGCCTTTGCGGACCCGGTGATAACCGGTGATGAGCCGGATAACATGAGCCTGATGAGATAACGGTGGGGTAAAGTCCGGGCTGCTGGGGCCGTAGAGCGCGACCAGTGGCCGGTTAAGTGCTGCCGCCACATGCATCAGACCCGAGTCGTTACTGACAACCGCCTGACAGGCGGCGATGAGCACGACGGCTTGATCCAACGTGGTCTGTCCGGCCAGATTAAGGCAGTGGTCTTTCGCGTCATCACTGAGGGTCTGTCGGATATCGTCCCCAGCCTGGTGGTCGTTTTTCGAACCGAACAGCACCACCTGATAGCCCTGATCAATAAGCGATTGCGCCAGTGAGCCGTAATGGTAATGCGGCCAGCGTTTGGCCGGGCCGAACTCGGCACCCGGGCAGAAACCGATAATCGGCCGGGCATCGGTAAGATTAAATGCGGCGGCGATATCGGCGATTTCCGCGTCGTCCACGGTAAGCTGAGGCCACAATAAAGGCTGTGGTAAATCAGCTGCGCTGTGGATACGTTGCCGGTCATAGGCCAGTGCGACATAACGTTGCACCATTAAGGGGTACGCTGCTTTGTCCAGCACCCGCAGGTCGTTAAGCAAACCGTAGCGCATTTCACCACGCCAGCCGGTGCGGTGTGGGATAGCGGCAAAAAAAGGTACCAAGGCTGATTTGAAGGAGTTAGGCAGCACATAGGCACGATCGTATTGCTGCTCACGCAGTGAAACGCCCAGTCGCCGCCGCTCGCCGAGCGCTAGCATGCCGTGGCCGAGTGGCATGGACAGTGCCTGACGCACTTCGGGCATACGTGCCAGCAACGGACGACACCAGGCCGGTGCCATCACGTCAATGATGGCGTCCGGGTGTTCGGCCTTCAGGGTTCGGTAAAGGCTGTGCGACATCATCATATCGCCCACCCAGGAAGGACCGATAACCAGAATTTTCATACCGTTCGTGTTTCCTTACGGCAAAGTGAGTCAGGCTTTACGGTTCAGCCAGGCCATATAGTCGGCGACCCCTTCCGCAACGGTTTTGAACGGTTTGTCGTAACCCGCCGCGCGCAGGTTGGTCAGGTCTGCTTGCGTGTAGGCCTGATAACGACCTTTCAGTTTTTCCGGGAAGGGGATGTAGTCCAGCTGGTCTTTGTTGTGCCAGGCCAACACGGCGTCCGCTACTGCCTGGAAGGATTCGGCGTGGCCGGTACCGCAGTTGAAAATGCCGGAAACGTTGTGCTGCCAGAACCACAGATTGACGGCGGCGACGTCACCGACGTAGATGAAGTCACGTTTGAAGTTCTCACTGCCAGCGAACAATTTCGGGTTTTCGCCCTGATTGATTTGGTTGTTCAGGTGGAACGCGACGCTTGCCATGCTGCCTTTGTGGCTTTCGCGTGGCCCGTAGACGTTAAAGTAGCGGAAGCCGCAAATCTGCGAATCAGCCTGCGGCAAAATATCACGCACATACTGGTCGAACAGGAATTTGGAGTAACCGTAGACGTTGAGCGGTTGCTCGTACTGGCGGTCTTCCACAAAATTATCGGTGCGACCGCCGTAGGTGGCGGCGGAAGAGGCGTACAGGAACGGGATACCGCGTTCCAGACAGTAGTGCAGCACTTCTTTGGAGTACTGATAGTTGTTATCCATCATGTACTTGCCGTCCCACTCGGTAGTGGATGAGCAGGCTCCTTCATGGAAGATGGCGTCGATATCACCCAAATCGTCACCGGCAACGATACTGGCAATGAAATCTTCTTTATCCATGTAGTCGGCGATGTCCAGATCGACCAGATTGACGAACTTGGTGCCATCCTTCAGGTTGTCGACCACCAGGATATCCCGGTGTCCGTTATCATTCAGCGCCTTTACGATGTTGCTGCCGATGAAACCGGCACCGCCAGTTACGATAATCATGGGAGTTACCTTGCTAAACGTGCTGGTGGGGCACCGCGCCCCACACCTGTTGAGCGCTATCATAACATTTCGGCGCACGACAGACATCCCACGCTGCTTTTTCCACCGTTTTCTTGCCAACCGCTTCGCATTTCCGACGTGACCGTGGTGGCATTTTGTGGGCAACCCACCAACCCGGTCCGCATTTCTCCACTACCTTTAGCTTCATGAGTGTGATGAGTGTTGCCCCATTCAATCTGCCGTTACCCGGCGGTAATGCCCGTGACGGACAAAAAGGAGATCCGTGCCATGCCTGACGCATTTTATCAACAACTGACCACTCAGCTTGCTGCGCTACGCGACGACGGACTGTTTAAGGACGAACGGCTGATCACCTCGGCGCAGCAGGCGCTGGTGACAGTGGCGGATGACGGCGAACTGATTAATTTCTGCGCGAATAACTATCTGGGGCTCGCCAACCATCCGGCGCTGATAGACGCGGCGAAGGCCGGGCTGGATAGCCACGGTTTTGGTATGGCCTCGGTGCGTTTTATCTGTGGTACTCAGGATATCCACCAGACGCTGGAGCGGCAGTTGGCCGCGTTTCTCGGTATGGAGGACGCGATACTGTACTCCTCCTGCTTTGATGCTAACGGCGGGCTGTTTGAAACCCTGATGGGCGAGGAGGACGCGATTGTGTCGGACGCACTCAACCATGCGTCGATTATCGATGGTATTCGCCTGTCAAAAGCACGCCGTTATCGCTATGCCAACAACGATATGTCTCAGTTAGAGGCACAACTACAACTGGCACGGGCAGAAGGGGCGCGCAATCTGATGGTCGCTACCGATGGCGTATTTTCGATGGATGGCGTGATTGCCAATCTGAGAGGGATTTGCGATCTGGCCGAGCGCTACGACGCGCTGGTGATGGTGGACGACTCTCATGCCGTGGGGTTTGTCGGTGAGAATGGGCGTGGCACTCATGAGTACTGTCAGGTGATGGGGCGGGTCGACATTATTACCGGTACGCTGGGAAAAGCGCTGGGCGGCGCGTCCGGTGGTTATACCGCCGCACGGCGTGAGGTGGTGGCCTGGCTGCGCCAGCGATCCCGGCCCTATCTGTTTTCCAATTCGTTAGCGCCGTCGATTGTCAGCGCGTCGATCCGCGTGCTGGACTTGCTGCGTGACGGTCAGGCGCTACGGCGGCGATTGTGGCAGAACGCCAGCCTGTTTCGCCAGCGAATGACCGAAGCCGGTTTTACGCTCGCCGGTGCGGATCACGCCATTATCCCGGTGATGCTGGGCGATGCCCGACTGGCACAGACCTTTGCTGCCGAGTTACGGCAGGAAGGGATTTACGTTACCGGCTTTTGCTATCCGGTGGTGCCACACGGGCAGGCGCGCATTCGTACCCAGATGTCGGCAGCGCACACGATAGCGCAGATTGAACAGGCCGTGACGGCGTTTGTCCGAGTGGGACGCCGTCTGAATGTGGTGAAGTGAGGACGCGACGATGAAAGCACTGGCGAAACTACGCCCGGAGCCGGGCATCTGGCTGACGGATGTTCCGGTACCGGAACCGGGCCACAACGACGTGATGATTAAAATTCGCAAAACCGCGATTTGCGGCACCGACGTGCATATTTACAACTGGGATGCGTGGTCGCAAAAAACCATTCCGGTGCCGATGGTGGTGGGTCATGAGTATGTTGGTGAAATCGTCGCGATTGGGCAGGAAGTGGAAGGGTTCAGGATCGGCGATCGGGTATCGGGCGAAGGACATATTACCTGCGGTTATTGCCGTAACTGCCGGGCCGGGCGTCGCCATTTGTGTCGTAATTCCTCGGGGGTCGGCGTGAACCGGCCGGGGGCATTCGCCGAGTATCTGGTGATCCCGGCGTATAACGCCTTTCGTCTTCCGGCGGCGATCCCAGATGAGATAGCCGCTATTTTCGATCCGTTCGGCAATGCCGTGCATACCGCGCTGGCGTTTGATTTGGTGGGAGAAGACGTACTGGTGAGCGGTGCCGGACCGATTGGTGTGATGGCAGCGGCGGTGTGCCGCCATGTCGGTGCTCGCCACGTGGTGATTACCGATGTTAACGATTACCGGTTGGCGCTGGCAAAGCAGATGGGGGTAACCCGCACGGTAAATGTATCGCGGGAGTCGCTGACAGATGTAATGCGGGAGCTGGGGATGACCGAAGGGTTTGACGTGGCGCTGGAGATGTCCGGCTCACCCGCTGCTTTTCGCACCTTGCTATCGGTCATGAACCACGGCGGGCGTATTGCCATGCTGGGGATCCAACCGGAAGCGGTCGCGGTAGACTGGAGTGAGATCATTTTCAAGGGGTTGGTCATCAAGGGGATTTATGGCCGGGAGATGTTCGAAACCTGGTACAAAATGGCGGCCCTGATCCAGTCAGGGCTGGACCTGTCACCCATCATTACCCACCGTTATGCGATTGATGACTTTCAGCAAGGTTTTGATGTGATGCGCTCCGGCCAGTCCGGCAAAGTGGTATTGAGCTGGGAGTCGTAGTCATGCGCCGTTCATGGGGGGAGAACGGCGCGTCTTGTTATCCCAGCCAGGTTTGCCAGTGTTGCTTCAGGTAACTGACGGCCGGGCTGGTCACGATATTGTGTCCAAGTTGCCGCCACAGTTCATGCTGAGAAATAGCCGGTAAAGGACGTTTGACGGCGCAGACCTGAATCGGGCGCAGGCGTTTGGGTGCCGGGGCGGTTGGCTGTGAGGCAAGGTACGTCGGTACCGGCGCATAGCGTGGCTCCGGTTCGTTCAGCAACTGACTGGGGCGTACCAGCACGATATCGGCAGGCAATGTCGGCAGCATTTGCTGCAATACCTGAATCGTTGTGGGATGCGGATGACCGATGGCGATGGCGTAACCGCTGCGTTGCGCTATCTCTACAGCACGGCTGAACTGGCGTCGGATATCGGCGACGTTCTGGGTATCATCCAGAAACACCTTACGTTTGAGCACCTTGATACCGGTACCAGCCGCCGCCTGGCTGGCCTGACTGCTGCCGATGGTCATACTGTCGAGAAAGTAGAGGTGGTAGGCGCTCATCGCCTGCATCACCTTTTGCATGCCGGGCAGGCTGGCGGTCATAGCGCTGCCCATATGGTTGTTGAGCCCAACGGCATAAGGCACTTTGTTGACCGCATCACGCAGGATACGCGCGATTTCCTCACTGCTCATGTCAGGGCGTAACGTATCCCGTTCCAGTGGCTGTTTACTCATGGGGGCCATCGGCAAGTGAATCAACACTTCCCGGCCCTGGGCATGGGCTTTTGTGGCCATTTCCCGGGCGTATGGCGCATTTGGCAACACCGCCACGGAAATAGCCGTCGGCATCGCCAGCACCTGGTTTTCGTTATGCGGACGGTAACCGAAATCATCGATCACCAACGCCAGTTTGCCTGCCCACACGGGAAGTGCCAGCAATACGCCAGTGAGAGTCAACAGACGAGGGAGTAATGGACGCACACCTACCTTCCTAGCCAGGGTAAGGGGTTGACCGCCTGTCCCTGACGCCGAATTTCAAAATAGAGAGCAGGCTGATTCTGCCCGCCGCTGGTGCCGACTAACGCTATCGGCTGACCGGCTTTCACCTGTGCACCCACTGACACCAGCGCGCTCTGGTTATAGCCATAAAGACTCATGTCGCCTTTGCCGTGCTCCAGCACGACAACCTGACCGTACCCCTGTAACCAGTCGGCCATCAGCACGGTACCGTCGGCGATGGCGTGTACTTCGGTTCCTTCGGCGGCACCGATGACCAGCCCCTTCCAATGCAGCTCGCCCTGCAACGTCTCGCCAAACCGGTGTAACGTGCGACCACGTACCGGCCAGACATATTGACCGGCTGGCTGACCCAGACCACCCGTCCGCGCCATTAATGAGCGCTCTTGTTCGCTGGGTTTATAACTCGATCCACTGCGTTTGGCCTGTTCTTCTTTTTCACGCAACCGGGCGGCTTCACGGGCTTCACGTTCGGCGCGGGCTTTGGCTTCGCGCTCGGCCCGAGCAATCTGATCGCGCAGACGGGTTTCGTTCTGGCGTAGCTCCGTCAACTGTTGCTGGTCTTTTTCCAGTGCGTTTTCCAGCGCACCCAGGGTCTTATGGCGCTCGCTTTGGGCCTGCTCCAGTGCATTTTGTTGTTGCTGTTGATCACCAAGCAGGCGTTTTTGTTGTGTCTGCTTTTGTTCCAGTTGCTGTTTCTGAGTAGCGAGCTGGGTGCGGGTTTGCTGAAGCTCGGTGATGGATTTTTCGCGGGCTTTATTCAGGTAGTTAAAGTAGGCGAGGATGCGTTCACGACGCTGGCTTTCTTCACCGCTGAGGATCAATTGCAGCGCACCGTGCTGGCCCTGACGGAAGGCCGCATCAAGCTGCTGCGCCAGCAGGGTTTCCTGTTTTTTCTGCCGGGCTTGCAGTGTCGCGATTGAGCTGTTCAGACCGCTGATATCCTGATTTAGCCGTTCAAGCGTCGTGCGGGTTTCTCGTAACTGGCGGGTCGACTGGGCGATTGACTGTTCCTGCTTCTTCAGTTGTTCGAGCAGGGTACTGCGGCGTTGTTGCTGATCACGAACGCTTTTTTCTTTCTCGGCGATGTCTTGTTGCAGTGATTTCAACTGCTGTTGGCTGTCGTCGCTCCAGGCGGAGCATGGCAATAGCAGCACGCCAACACAAAGCACACTGGCGCACCGGATTAACAGTTTGTCACGACCCGTTCGCAACGGTACAGAGAACGCTTTTCTGCTCATGGCGAAAGATTATTCCACGATGAACAGCGCCTTACCAGTTGTATGGTCAGGGATTTCTATTTCCATCCATGACAACCGCGCCCACACCGGCACCGGCGGATCACGCGGATAAATGCAAGCCGCCGCGCAGAATCATGATGCGATATTGGCTTACAGGCTGTAATTGCAGTATCGCACAGGTATACTCAGACACCCTGTATTTGAATTGCTTAACTGATTTCGGAGTCGTTACACCCCATGCAAGAGATTATGCCATTCATCAGCCGACACCCGATTCTGAGCCTGGCCTGGATTGCCCTGCTGGTCGCGGTCATTGTGCTTACGGTGAAGAGTAAACTGTCCAAAGTAAAAGAAGTGGCTCGTGGTGAAGCGATCCAACTGATTAATAAAGAAGATGCGGTAGTGGTCGACACCCGTAATCGTGACGATTATCGCCGTGGTCATATCGCTGGTGCCATAAACTTGTTGCCGAATGACATCAAGAACGGCAGCGTGGGCGAGCTGGAAAAACATAAAGCACAGCCGGTGATCGTGGTGTGCGCTAACGGTATGTCGGCGCGCGAGTCAGCCGAACACCTGTTCAAAGCAGGGTTTGAGCGCGTTATGGTGCTGAAAGACGGGCTGGCTGGCTGGAGCGGCGAAAATCTCCCGCTGGTGCGCGGTAAGTAATGTGGCGTCCCTGATAAGGGGTGCTAGTGTGTTTTATGGCGTGTCCTTCCTGGCGAAAGGAAGCGCGCAAGGAAATCTAACGAAAGGGTATTATTCACATGTCTGAACAAAACAACGTCGAACTGACTTTCCAGATCCAGCGTATTTACACCAAGGATATCTCTTTTGAAGCGCCGAATGCGCCTCAGGTGTTTCAGCAGGAATGGAACCCGGAAGTGAAACTGGATCTGGATACCGCCTCCACCCAGTTGGCTGATGATGTGTACGAAGTGGTGCTGCGTGTCACCGTGACATCCACCCTGGGTGAAGAAACGGCGTTCCTGTGCGAAGTACAGCAGGCGGGTATCTTCACCGTCGCAGGCATTGAAGGAAACCAGTTGGCTCACTGCCTGGGCGCTTACTGCCCGAACGTGCTGTTCCCGTATGCGCGTGAGTGCATCACCAGCCTGGTTTCTCGCGGTACCTTCCCGCAGTTGAACCTGGCTCCGGTTAACTTTGACGCGCTGTTCATGAATTATCTGGAACAGCAGGCCGGTCAGGACGGCGCCGCAGCACAGACGCTGAATGCCTGATGAGCCAGTCTGACGCTGCAATGACGGTGATCGGTGCCGGTTCTTACGGCACCGCACTGGCAATCACGGTGGCCCGCAACGGCCACCGCGTAGTGCTCTGGGGGCATGACCCAGCGCATATTCAGGCGTTACAGGCGGCACGTTGCAATCAGGCGTTTTTGCCTGATGTGCCGTTCCCGGACACGTTGCAACTGGAAACCGACCTGTCTCAGGCACTGGCGGCCAGCCGCAACATTCTGGTGGTGGTGCCAAGCCATGTGTTTGGCGATGTGCTGCGCCAGCTTAAGCCTTACCTGCGTTCAGATGCGCGTCTGGTATGGGCGACCAAAGGGCTGGAAGCGGAGACCGGGCGTCTGTTACAAGATGTCGCCCGCGAAGCGTTGGGTGATAGCATCCCGCTGGCGGTACTTTCCGGGCCGACGTTTGCCAAAGAGCTGGCGGCCGGGTTACCTACCGCGATTGCGCTGGCCTCCACTGAACCGTCGTTTTCCGACGATTTGCAACATCTGCTGCATTGCGGCAAAAGTTTTCGCGTCTACAGCAACCCCGATTTTATCGGCGTGCAGCTGGGTGGCGCAGTAAAAAACGTGATTGCCATCGGTGCCGGTATGTCTGACGGTATGGGGTTTGGCGCCAACGCGCGTACTGCGCTGATAACCCGTGGTCTGGCGGAAATGACGCGGCTGGGTGTCGCACTTGGTGCGGATCCCACCACATTTATGGGCATGGCAGGCCTGGGCGACCTGGTGCTGACGTGTACCGACAACCAGTCACGTAACCGCCGTTTTGGCATGATGCTGGGGCAAGGGATGGATGTGGTCAGCGCCCAGAATCAAATAGGTCAGGTGGTTGAAGGGTATCGGAATACCAAGGAAGTGATGGCGCTGGCGCAGCGTTACGGTGTGGAGATGCCCATCACCGAGCAACTCTGGCAGGTGTTGTATTGCGCGAAAGACGCCCGCGAGGCGGCGTTAAGCCTGCTTGGTCGTGCACGTAAAGACGAAAGTACCAGCCTGTGACGGTGAGTGATTGTTCGGGCCTTCCCACGGGAGGCCCGTTGTTGTTTTATTCTGATAGTGCATGGTGAAAGTAGTCGGTAATAGTCAGCATTAACGCGGTAGATTGGCAGTTTTTCAAAGAGGTGTCGCGATGTCGAATGATGAGCTGGAGCTGGTTTGGAAACACATTAAGGAAGAAGCGCGCAGTCTGGCGGAGTGTGAACCGATGTTGGCCAGCTTCTTTCATGCGACGCTGCTAAAACATGAAAATCTGGGCAGCGCGTTGAGCTATATGCTGGCGAATAAACTGGCTAATGCCATTATGCCAGCCATTGCTATCCGTGAAGTGGTGGAAGAGGCTTACCGTGCTGAGCCTCAGATGATTGCGTCTGCGGCACGTGACATTATGGCGGTGCGACTGCGCGACCCGGCGGTGGATAAATATTCGACACCGTTGCTTTACCTGAAAGGGTTTCATGCGTTGCAGGCCTATCGTATTGGACACTGGTTGTGGCGCCAGGACCGTCAGGCGCTGGCTATTTATCTGCAAAACCAGATTTCCGTGTCGTTTGGGGTCGATATCCACCCGGCGGCGCGCATCGGTTGTGGCATCATGCTCGACCATGCCACCGGTATCGTGATCGGTGAAACGGCGGTGGTAGAAAATGACGTGTCGATTTTGCAGTCGGTGACCCTGGGGGGAACCGGTAAAACCAATGGCGATCGTCACCCTAAAATCCGTGAGGGGGTGATGATAGGCGCTGGTGCCAAGATACTGGGTAACATCGAAGTGGGCTGTGGTGCCAAGATTGGTGCAGGCTCGGTAGTATTGCAGCCAGTACCGCCGCACACCACTGCGGCAGGCGTACCGGCGCGGATTGTTGGCCGCCCGGAAACCGATAAACCCTCACTGGATATGGACCAGTATTTCAACGGCTCGCTGCGTGGTTTTGAGGACGGCGACGGTATTTAATATTTTTCGGTTTGCCGCACGGCAAGCCGAAACCCCACCTATGACCATCATCGTTTTCCTCGCCTTACTGCCGTTTACCCTCTGTTTTCGCTAAGAAACTTCTCAAAAACCCTGTATTAACGGGGCATTTCCGTTTTAGGGGTATTTAACCCGGTAAGAATCATTGTATATCAGTGTCTGGCCCACGGTGTGCGGTGGAAAGCCAGCGCCACACAACCCGAGCGGGTTGTGGGTGATTTACTTTTGGGAATGTTGTTTATGCGATTAATACTGATATCACACAGCCGCCTCTTCGCGTTGTCTGCTCTGTTCTTGATTCCGACGTTTGACGCTCTGTCCGCTGAAAATACCCTGACCGATAGCACGAGCCTGATCGATCGTGCTCCTCAGAGTGATAGTACTACCCAGGATGATCCGACCCCGAGCTTCTGGCAACGCGCCAGTAATAACCTGTCGGAGACCTGGCAACACCCGCAGTCTCAGGACTTGTATGTACCAGCCATCACCTGGCATAACCGCTGGACTTACGACAGGGCGAAAACTGATAAGTACAACGAGCGCCCCTGGGGAGCAGGGTACGGCGTATCGCGGTTGGATAGCGACGGCGACTGGCATGCCTTGTATGTCATGGCGTTTAAAGACTCGTTCAATAAGTGGGAGCCGATTGGCGGTTATGGATATGAAAAACGCTGGCGGCCGCTGGAAAATCAGGATGTTCAGTTTGGGCTGGGGTTTACCGCAGGTGCCACCATGCGGGATAACTGGCACTATATTCCAATCCCAGTGCTCTTGCCGCTGGCGTCGGTCAGCTATCAACGGCTGTCTTTTCAGGCTACCTATATTCCCGGCACCTATAACAACGGCAACGTATTTTTCGCCTGGCTACGGTGGCAATTCTGAGTAGTTGAATGGTTATATTTTATTCTGATGTAAACCATATTGAGGGAAATTCAGTCGCCTGACTCGACTACAATGCGTTATCTGTTTCGTGTTATAGAGCGAGTCACGCCGTGCCGTTATTAATCATTACCACCATTATCTGGTCGTTTTCGTTCAGCCTGATAGGCGAATACCTGGCCGGTCAGGTTGATAGCTGGTTTTCCGCCATGTTCCGACTGGTGCTGGCGGCGTTAGTCTTCCTGCCTTTCCTGCGTTGGCGCGGTTATTCCGCTAAAGCCCTGGGGTTGTATTTGCTGGTGGGGGTTTTCCAGCTTGGCGTCATGTACCTGTTCCTGTTCCGTAGTTACCTTTACCTGAATGTACCGACGATTCTGCTGTTTTCGGTCATGACGCCGCTGTATGTCACGCTGATTTACGACTTGCTGAGCGGGCACCGCTTGCGTTGGGGGTATGCCTTCAGTGCGTTGCTGGCGGTACTGGGCGCGGCGGTGATCCACTACCACGGCGTCAGCGAGCATTTTTGGTGGGGATTGTTGCTGGTTCAGGCGGCAAATATCTGTTTTGCCTTGGGGCAAGTGGGGTATAAGCGGCTGATGGAAGTTTATCCGATGCCGCAGCACAGCGCCTTTTCCTGGTTCTATCTTGGTGCGGCGCTGGTGACACTGGTGGCCTGGGCGTTGTTTGGCAATGTGACCAAACTGCCCACCGCGCCGGTACAGTGGGAGGTATTGGTGTTTCTCGGCGTGGTGGTGTCGGGCCTGGGCTATTTTATGTGGAACTATGGTGCAACGCAGGTGGATGCCGGTACGTTGAGTATTATGAATAACTTTCACGTCCCGGCCGGGTTGCTGGTCAATTTCGCGTTCTGGCAGAAAACGCCGAACTGGACCAGCTTTGCTATCGGGTCAGCGATTATTGCGCTGGCCTTGTGGGTGCACCGGCGTTGGGTCGTGAAGCGTCCCGCACAAACGGCAGATGTTCACAAGCATGCTGGCGCGCAGAACGAATAAACGCTTCGATAACCGGCTGACGCTGCTCGCCATCGCGAACGGCGGCGTAGAGCCGGCTCCATAAGCCGTCCCCCAGGGTTTTGGTGACCACCAGACCCTGGCGTTCAAAACTCTCCACCACCCAGTGCGGTAGTGCGGCGATACCCATGCGTGCCGCCACCATTTGGATCAACAGCAGGGTATTGTCCACACTTTTTAGTGACGGGCTGACCCCGGCAGGTTGCAGGAAGTGACGCCACACATCCAGTCGTTGGCGTTGAACCGGGTAGATCATGAGCGTTTCCTGCGCCAAATCATCAGGCACGATGACAGCCTTGGCCGCCAGCGGATGATCTGGCGATAGCACCAGTCGTACCTCAAAATCAAACATCGGCGAATAGTGCAGGCCGCTACGCGGCAGAATGTCAGAGGTCATCACCAAATCCAGCTCGCCTTGCTGCAGGGCGGGTTGTGGGTCAAAGGTGACGCCGGATTTGAAGTCCATGGCCACTTGCGGCCAGCTCTGGTGAAAGCGTTCCAGCGCCGGTGTTAGCCACTGGATACAACTGTGGCATTCGATAGCCAGTCGCAGGGTGGTTTGATGCGGTTCGTTGCAGGCCTGAAGCGCTTGTTGAATCTGCGGCAGGATCTGCTCAGCCAGCTGCAGCAGAATTTCCCCCTGCGGCGTAAAGCGTAGCGGCTGGCTCTTACGGACGAACAAACGGAACCCCAACCGTTGTTCCAGATCGCTGAATTGATGCGACAAGGCCGATTGCGTCTGATGGAGCTGTGCAGCAGCGGCAGCTAACGAGCCCGTGGTGCGCAGTGCCTGTAGTGTCCGTAAGTGTTTGAGTTCGATCATGAGAGTCCTTCACAGTGACGGTGAATAAATTGCGCTTGTACTGACTACACTACCTGCGGATTATGGATGTGTAAACATCTGGACGGCTAAATGGGGATTCAAGCATGGCAATTCTAAATCACACTCTCGGTTTTCCGCGTGTCGGGCTGCGTCGTGAACTGAAAAAAGCGCAGGAAAGCTATTGGGCAGGGAACAGCACGCAGGAAGAACTGCTGAATGTGGGCCGTGAGTTGCGTGCCCGTCACTGGCAACAACAGAAAGACGCTGGCGTTGAATTGCTGCCAGTGGGCGATTTTGCCTGGTACGACCATGTGCTGACCACCAGTTTGTTGCTGGGGAACGTACCTGCCCGTCACCAGAATGCGGATGGCACCGTGAATCTGGATACTCTGTTCCGTATCGGCCGTGGCCGTGCGCCGACCGGTAATCCGGCCGCGGCGGCCGAAATGACCAAGTGGTTTAACACCAACTATCACTATATGGTGCCGGAATTTACCAAAGGCCAGCAGTTCAAACTGACCTGGACCCAACTGCTGGATGAAGTCGACGAGGCATTAGCGTTGGGCCACAAGGTGAAACCCGTGCTGCTGGGTCCGGTAACTTACCTGTGGCTGGGGAAAGTCAAAGGGGAAGCCTTCGATCGTCTGGATCTGTTGAGCGCGGTATTGCCGGTGTACCAGCAGGTGCTGGCTGAGCTGGCTAAACGCGACATCGAATGGGTGCAGATTGATGAGCCGGTGTTGGCGCTGGAACTGGATGCTGAATGGAAAGCGGCATGTAAACCGGCTTACGATGCGCTGCAAGGTCAGGTGAAGTTACTGCTGACCACCTATTTTGACAGCATCGGCCAGAATCTGGACGTGATCAAGGCACTGCCGGTGCAGGGGCTGCATGTCGACCTGGTTCACGGCAAAGACGATGCTGCCGCACTCAATGCACAGTTGCCTGCCGACTGGGTACTGTCGCTGGGGGTCATCAACGGTCGTAATGTGTGGCGTGCCGATCTGGCGAGCTGGTTCGAGCGTCTGCAACCGTTGCTGGGCAAGCGTACATTGTGGCTGGGTAGTTCCTGCTCTTTGTTGCACAGCCCGATTGATCTCAGCGTCGAAACGCGTCTGGACGAGGAAGTGAAGAGCTGGTTCGCCTTTGCCATTCAGAAGTGTCAGGAACTGGCGTTGCTGACCAGGGCGCTCAACAGCGGCAATGGCGACGAACTGGTGGCATATAGTGCACCGATCCGCGCCCGCCAGACATCAACCCGTGTGAATAACCCAGACGTGGCGAAGCGTCTGGCTGCGATCACGGCACAAGACAGCCAGCGTCAGAACCCGTATCCGGTTCGTGCACAAGCGCAACGTGCGCGTTTCCAGCTACCAGACTGGCCGACCACTACCATCGGTTCGTTCCCGCAAACCACCGAAATCCGTGGCCTGCGTCTGGATTTCAAACAGGGTCGTCTGGATAGTCAGAACTACCGCATCGGCATTGCCGAGCACATCAAACAGGCGATTGTGGAACAGGAACGTCTGGAACTGGACGTACTGGTGCACGGCGAAGCTGAACGTAACGACATGGTGGAGTACTTCGGCGAGCATCTGGATGGCTTCGTGTTCACCCAGAACGGCTGGGTGCAGAGTTACGGTTCCCGTTGCGTTAAACCACCGGTGGTGATTGGCGACATCAGCCGTCCTGAGCCGATCACGGTTGAGTGGGCGAAGTACGCTCAATCGCTCACCAGCAAGCCGGTAAAAGGCATGCTGACCGGCCCGGTCACGATTCTGTGCTGGTCCTTCCCGCGTGAAGACGTCAGCCGTGAAACTATCGCTAAGCAGATTGCGCTGGCGTTGCGCGACGAGGTGGCGGATCTGGAACAGGCCGGTATCGGCATCATCCAGATTGACGAACCGGCGCTGCGTGAAGGCTTGCCGTTGCATCGCTCCGACTGGGCGGCGTATCTGGAGTGGGCTGTCGATGCGTTCCGCCTGAATGCGGCGGTCGCGAAAGACGATACCCAGATTCACACCCACATGTGCTACTGCGAATTCAACGACATTATGGATTCCATCGCGGCACTGGATGCGGACGTGATCACCATCGAAACCTCGCGTTCTGATATGGAACTGCTGGAATCGTTCGAAGAGTTCGAGTACCCGAATGAAATCGGCCCAGGCGTGTACGACATTCATTCACCGAACGTACCGAGCGTCGAATGGATTGAAGCCCTGCTGCGTAAAGCGGCTCAGCGTATTCCGGCAGAACGCCTGTGGGTGAACCCGGACTGCGGCCTGAAAACGCGTGGCTGGCCGGAAACCCGTCAGTCACTGGCGAACATGGTGCAGGCAGCCAAGCGCCTGCGCGAAACCGCCGAGTAAGTGAGCGAAAGCGGTGATGATGAGTAGCGGATAAGTAAGGATGTGCTACAGGCAGGAAGCCGGTTCATCATCACCGTCACCGTGTTTGATTTCACAGCTTAAAAGTGGAACACATTGCTTTATTACTCAGAACAATTGTTCAGGATATTCAAAACCTTTGAAAAATGACATATTCATTGGCGGTGTAGATACTGGAAACAACAATAGGAACGACCTGCTGTAACGAGCCCATAACGCCGGAAGTCTGGCCTTGATTGTTGGATGTTTGCAGTGTATTGCCATTGGAATAAAGAGATATTCCTTTACATGAGTAGGTATCCGACAACAATCTTCCTAATTGATAACCGGCAATACCGGAAATATAAGTACAGGTAAGATTCTTAACTATTTCCCATTTCCAAGTGTTATTTTCCATGTAGTGGATTTTGACATTTTGAAGTTGCGTGTTGGGCATAATCCATTTTGTGTCAATATCCACTGCATTACCAATGGATGCGTTAGTCGTCTGATACCCAAGGCGTAAATTGTCTGGTGAGTTGTTGAGCGCTTTTAGCAGCTCATTTGCATGCTGTTTTACCTTTTGCAGGTCAACAGGCTGACTGGAAAGTAATGCTTTGATAGCTGCGAGCGCTACTTGTGCTGCGGTATAGTTTTCGTAGGCGGCCTTGGCTAGTTCCAAATTATTTGACCAGATTCCTGTGTAGATATGATTATTCGGATTCGCCAGCGGGAATATTGCCAGGAGCAGGCCATCAAGCATTCTATTGACCGTGGGTTGTTTTATTTCATTGATGGTATCCACAATGGCATTGGCGATGGTGTCGTAAGAGATGGTGTGACAGCGTGCCTGCCCGTATCCTACTGGCATGCCGTCGGTAATCTTTTTATCAAAAGCATAGCGGTTGGTGGCTCCTGACATTTTCTTTAGCTGTGTGCCGTTTAGCTCAATCATCGTAACCTCTTTTCTGGGATTTGACAGGGCGTAGACGTCGTACGTCATGTAGAAAAAAGATACGAATCCAGCAGTTTTATGGCGCGGTGGGATTAATGGAATACGCCGTTTTTCCTGTGCGTTGTTCGTGGTTGGTTGTAGGGTAAAGCGGTGAGATTAAGACTCGTGTTGTAAACCGTAAAGCAGGTGTCACTGCTTTACGGCCCATCTGGCGCTTACACCACGCCGTAGCGGGCGAACCACGCCAGCATACGTTGCCAGCCGTCTTTGGCGGAGGCTTCATGGTATGTCGCACGGTAGTCGGCATGGAAGGCGTGATCGGCATCGGGATAAACCACGATTTCCGCATCTGCATTGACTGCCCGTAGTGCCTGACGCATGGTTTCCACCTGTGTTAGCGGAATACCTTTATCCTGCCCGCCGTATAGCCCAAGCACCGGGGCGCTCAGATCTTTGGCGACATCGACCGGATGTTGGGGCGAGGTCAGTGTTTTTTCGGCCACCAGCTTGCCGTACCAGGCAACCGCGGCTTTTAACTGCGGATTGTGTGCGGCGTACAACCAACTGATGCGTCCACCCCAGCAGAAACCGGTAATTGCCAGACGTTTGGCATCGCCACCCTGG
The DNA here is from genome assembly GCF_000406165.1 of Dickeya zeae NCPPB 2538. NCBI lineage: Bacteria > Pseudomonadati > Pseudomonadota > Gammaproteobacteria > Enterobacterales > Pectobacteriaceae > Dickeya > Dickeya zeae. The sequence continues at coordinate 216,434 of NZ_CM001977.1, forward strand.
CGTACCGCCCAGTGTGCTGTATGGTCAAGGTCAGATAAGACCTGATTGTCTGGCACCTTGCTGACCAGTTCACTCAGTAATGTAGGGATATCGCTGTATTGCTGCGGGTCGCCCTGCCGGAAATAGAGTTCCGGTGCGATGGCCAGATAGCCCTGTTTAGCCAGCCGCCGACAGACATCACGAATATGCTCATGTACACCGAAGATTTCCTGCACGACCAGTACAATCGGTAAGGGGCCGTCGGCCTGTTCGGGTTTGGCAAGATAGGCCGGCAGATTATCACCCTGTGAAGGTATCGTGGTTTCACCGGCCACCAGCCCGACGGCATCGGTGGTAATGGCGGAAGAAGCCAGCGGCATGACAGCTGGCGAAAATGCCCGTGTGGTCTCTCTGAGTGTCAGTAGCTCATCGGTTTTCATTGCCTTTCCTTTATCAAGACTGGAATCTGCCAGCGGGACATGTCGCACCCGCGTTAAGCAAGTGTAGGAACTTTGTAGTGTATTGCGAATTTCGGCAACCAGATAGGGCAATCGGTGCCACACGCTGTGCCACATTGTGTGGCGCAATAGCGGGTGATTACAGTCTAAATTGTGATTAAAATCACGTTATTAATGTAAATAGATGTTCGTTACTTTCCAATGAGCGACGTGCTTCACTTAACGGCGACAATCTGTGCGCTAAGATGGTGTTGTACCTGACGGCTTGCCTGGGAGGCGTTTATGTCCGATGTATTTCATCTCGGTTTAACAAGACAGGATTTGCAAGGAGCCACGCTGGCGATAGTGCCCGGCGACCCGGCTCGCGTGGAAAAGATTGCCCGCTTGATGGAGAACCCGGTCTTTCTGGCGTCACACCGGGAGTTCACCTCCTGGCGTGCGGAACTGGCAGGCAAACCGGTGATTGTTTGCTCCACCGGTATTGGCGGCCCCTCTACTTCGATTGCGGTAGAAGAACTGGCGCAACTGGGTGTGCGTACCTTCCTGCGTGTCGGCACGACCGGCGCTATCCAGCCGCATATCGCTGTGGGTGATGTGTTGGTCACCACCGCCGCGGTGCGTCTGGACGGTGCCAGCCTGCACTTTGCACCGCTGGAGTTCCCGGCGGCGGCGGATTTTGCCTGTACCTGTGCACTGGCAGAATCGGCGCGTGAAGCGGGGGCGACACTGCATGTCGGCATTACCGCCTCTTCAGATACCTTCTATCCGGGCCAGGAACGCTACGATACCTATTCCGGTCGGGTCGTGCGGCGTTTTCAAGGTTCTATGGCGGAATGGCAGAGCATGGGCGTGCTGAACTATGAAATGGAATCCGCTACGCTGCTGACGATGTGTGCCAGTCAAGGGCTGCGTGCTGGGATGGTCGCGGGAGTGATCGTCAACCGCACCCAGCAGGAAATCCCCGATACCGCTACGATGCAAAAAGCGGAACACGCGTCCGTCAGTGTGGTGTTGTCGGCGGCTCGCAAATTGCTGAGCGCCTGAGCGTTGTGATGTTATTACCGGGTCGCTAGCCCGGCAGGGCGGTACGAGCGTGTCCCCGTACCGCCTTTTGTTTTTCTGCACACCGACCCCACGAGCTGTTCATCGGTTTGTCGGCCTTCATGCTAATTTAATTGTCAGGCCGGATAATACCCGTCAGTCGCCGTCGTTCGACGATGGTGTAACCGTAATCATTCAGCACAGATAACGGATCCTTGATAGCTAACCCTTGATAATTCATTTTTGATAACGACAGGGAAAGGTATGACTTCATCCTCATTGTTACATCCCTCGTTGCTGCCGCTTGATGGCGGCGTCAATTTTCGTGATTTGGGCGGTATCCGCGTGGCGGATGGGCGGCAGATCAAGCGTGGCAGGCTGTTTCGTTCCGGTGCGCTGGATATGCTGAGCGAGCGGGATATCGACCATCTCGCCAGCGTGCCGGTGGCTCATGTGGTGGATTACCGTGATCAGGACGAAGCGGCGTTGCGGCCTGATCGTTTGTGGTCTGGCGCGCGTTACCATCCGGTACCGGCTAATCCGTTGCGTCATGAGGTCACCGCCAGCCTGGAAACGCTAGGCTCGGAAAAACTCGAGGCGTTCGATTCCCGTGCGTTCATGATGGAACTGTATCGCCGTTTACCGTTTGGCAATCCGGCGTATCAGCATCTGGTAGCGTTGTTGCGCCAGCCGGATGACGGTGCCTTGGTGCAACATTGTGCGGTAGGCAAAGATCGTACCGGTATTGGTTCTGCGCTGGTGCTGTTCGCACTGGGGGCGGATGAGCCAACGGTGATGGAAGATTATCTGGTCACCGAATCCACGCTGATTCCGTTTCGCCGTCAGTTGTTGGAAGACCTGGCGTCCAGCCTGAGTGAGAAAGCGCTAAAGCGGTTTGATTTCGTCCTTTCCGCCCGCGAAGAATTTCTGGTGACGGCGCTGCACACCATCCGTGAGAAGCATGGGTCAGTGGATAACTGGCTGGCGCAGGATTACGGTCTGGATGCCTCAGCGCGTGATGCGCTGCGGGATAAATATCTGGCGTGAATGGGTCAACTATTCGTGCAAAACCGGGAGGCATGGCTCCCGGTTTGTGTTGGTGTGGGGCGACTAGCCGGTATTGCGCATCCCGGCTGCGACGCCCGCGATGGTGACCATCAGCGCTTGTTCTACCTGTGGGTCCGTCATGTCTTGCTGGCGAGAACGGTGCAGCAATTCCGCCTGCAATACGTTGAGTGGGTCGGTATAGACGTTACGCAACGCGATGGATTCGGCAATCCACGGCAGGTCGGCCATCAGATGGTCGTCGTTGGAGATAGTCAGTACCGCCTGGATGTCTTTTTCCAACTGTTCACGCAGCTGTTTGCCCAACGACCACAGTTTTTCGTCCACCAGCCGCTGGTCGTAGTATTCCGCCAGCCACAGATCGGCCTTGGCAAATACCATCTCCAGCATGCCGATACGGGTGGAGAAGAATGGCCAGTCGCGGCACATGGTTTCCAACTGGCTCTGATGCCCTTTTTCGATCACATCTTGCAACGCCGCACCGGCACCCAGCCAGGCGGGCAGCATCAAACGGTTCTGGGTCCAGGCGAAAATCCACGGAATAGCGCGCAGGCTTTCTACACCGCCGTTCGGCCGACGTTTGGCCGGGCGTGACCCCAGCGGCAGTTTGCCCAGTTCAAGTTCCGGCGTGGCGGCGCGGAAGTAGGGCACGAAGTCCGGATTTTCCCGCACGTAACCACGGTACATGTCGCAGGAGATACGCGACAGCTCATCCATGATGTGATGCCACTCTGGCTTCGGTTCCGGTGGCGGCAGCAGGTTGGCTTCCAGAATGGCGGAAGTATAAAGCGACAGACTGCTGATGGTGACTTCCGGCAGACCGAACTTGAAGCGGATCATCTCGCCTTGTTCGGTCACACGCAGGCCACCTTTCAGGCTGCCCGGCGGTTGGGAGAGCAGTGCGGCGTGAGCCGGTGCACCGCCACGGCCAATGGAGCCGCCGCGACCGTGGAACAAGGTCAGCGCGATACCGTATTTTTCGCAGGTTTTGATCAGTGCGTCCTGTGCGCGGTACTGCGCCCAGGAGGCCGCCATCACCCCGGCGTCTTTGGCTGAGTCGGAATAACCAATCATCACCATCTGTTTGCCCTGAATGAAGCCGCGATACCAGTCGATATTGAGCAACTGGATCATCACGCTGTCGGCGTTATTCAGGTCGTCCAGGGTTTCGAACAGCGGGGCGACCGGCAATGAGTACGGGCAACCGGCTTCTTTTAACAACAGATGTACCGCCAGCACGTCGGACGGGGTACGCGCCATTGAGATAACATACGCGGCAATGGAGTCGCGTGGGGTTTCGGCAATCACTCGGCAGGTTTCCAGCACTTCTTGCGTGTCAGCACTCGGTTCCCACTGCCGCGGCAGCAACGGACGCTTGGAGTTCAGCTCGCGGATCAGGAACGCCTGCTTGTCGGATTCAGACCAGCTTTCATAATCCCCCAGCCCCAGATAGCGGGTGATTTCCGCCAGCGCGTCGGTGTGACGGGTACTTTCCTGACGCACGTCGATGCGCACCAGCGGCACACCAAAGCAGCGCACCCGGCGCAGCGTATCCAGCAATTGCCCATCGGCGATGATCCCCATGCCGCAGGCGTGCAGCGACTGGTAACAGGCGTAAAGCGGTTCCCATAGCTGGTCGTTGGTGACCAGCAGATCATTGGGCGGCACCCGTTGTTCGCCCTTCAGGCGCGCGTCCAGATAGTCCAGCGTGGTGGTTAACTGCGCACGCAAGTTTTTCATCAATTCGCGATAAGGTTCCTGCACCTCGTCGCCGCCAGCCAGTTGTTGCAGTTTGGGCGTGCACGTCGTCATCGACAGTTCAGATACCAGCACCTGCACATCCCGCAGGAACAGGTCGGCGGCTTTCCAGCGGCTTAACAGCAGCACACGACGGGTGATTTCAGAGGTCACGTTCGGGTTGCCATCGCGGTCGCCACCCATCCAGGACGTAAAGCGCACCGGCACCGAATCTACCGGCAGGCGGTAGCCCAGCTCCTTGTCCATCTGTTCGTCGAGTTCACGCAGGAACGCAGGCACCCCTTCCCACAGGCTGTTTTCCACCACCGCAAAGCCCCACTTGGCCTCGTCTACCGGCGTCGGGCGGATTTTACGGATTTCATCGGTATGCCAGTACTGGGCAATCAGCTGGCGCAGACGGCGCATGATCTGATGGCGTTCGTAGTCGGCCAGGTCGTTATGATCGAGCTGCTTGAGACAGGTATTGACCTCTACCAGCTTGTGGATCAGCGTGCGGCGGGTAATTTCCGTTGGGTGTGCGGTCAGAACCAGCTCGATAGAGAGCGATTCCACCGCATTGCGGATGTCTTTGTCGCTCAGGTTGTCGCGGCTTTTCAGGTTGCGAAACACCGTCGCCAGTGCTTCCGGGTTACTGGCCGCTTCGCCGTGCGGAGAAATACTGTGGTACTGCTCGGCGGTGTTGGTCAGGTTAAGGAACTGGCTGAACGCACGGGCGACCGGCAACAGTTCCTCGTTGGACAGGTTTTGCAGCGTGGTTAACAGCTCCTGACGGTGTGTTTCACTCCCCGCCCGCGACGCTTTGGATAGCTTGCGGATGGTTTCAACCCGCTCAAGGATATTGGCACCCAGCGCATCCTTGATGGTATCGCCGAGCAATTTACCCAGCATGCTGACATTGCTCCGCATGGCGGAATATTGTTCATTCATAGTTACCCTGACCCACCTCATGATTTTGTAAATTTATTACACACAATGATTGTGTGGTTACTGTCTTTTATCTAGCCATGTTCGCGATTGTTCGTCAATGAACGTCTTTTAATCACTACAGTTGTACCCGTTTAACCGGTACAAAGGCAATTTGTGAAATTTAATTACAAAAGCTTGCTGATAAGTGACACTTATCTTATGGCGCTGGAGAAAGCAAGCAGGCGGCGAGTCATTGGACGATAAAACGGCAATAACAAGGCAGAAACGACGAGGGACTGCGGTGCTGAGACTAACGGTTTGGCTGTCTGTCCGTTGCTGTCAGGAGATTGCCCGGCACTCAAGGCCGGGCAAGTGATGAAAATACGCAGTACGTGAAATCGGCTGGCGAAATCAGTGCTGGCAGAAGTGGTGCACTAACTGGGTAATCAGGGTGCGAGTGGGTTTGATGAACGACATATCGATAAATTCATCTGGCTGATGTGCCTGATTGATAGAGCCGGGGCCAAGCACCAGCGTCGGGCACAGCTCCTGAATGAATGGCGCTTCGGTACAGTAATTCACCACATCGGTCGGTTGCCCCACCAGTTTTTCCACCACCTGTGCCAGTTGATGGTCCGCCGGGCATTCATAGCCGGGAATCGGCGGGTGCAGTTCGCTGATGGTCAGTCGGCCCGGCCAGCGCTCACTGACCGGTGCCAGGGCTTCGCTCAACAAGCCGTTGAGATCGCTGAGCGTCATACCCGGTAACGGGCGGATATCCATGTGCAGATCACAGCAGGCGCAAATACGGTTAGCGGCGTCGCCGCCATGAATATGGCCGAAATTCATGGTCGGGTAAGGAATGTGGAATGCCGGGTTGTGATAGCGATCTTTGAGCGTGTTGCGCAGCCCCATCAGTTCAGAGATAGCCTCGTGCATCAGTTCGATGGCATTGACGCCACGTGACGGGTCGCTGGAATGACCGGACTGGCCTTGAATGCGAACGACATTCGACATGTGGCCTTTGTGGGCGCGTACCGGTTGCAGCGAGGTCGGTTCGCCGATAATCGCGCAATCCGGGCGGATACCGGTCGACTCGGAGAAGTATTTGGCACCCGCCATCGTCGTTTCTTCATCTGCGGTGGCCAGAATGTACAGCGGCTTGGTCAGCTTACTGGCATCCACATCGCGCAGCGCATCAAGAATAAAAGCGAAAAAGCCTTTCATGTCGGCGGTGCCGAGCCCGTAGAGCTTATTGTCGTGCTCAGTGAGGGTAAAAGGGTCGCGCGTCCAGCGTCCGTCGTCGAACGGCACCGTGTCGGTGTGACCGGCCAGCAGCAGCCCGCCGTTACCTTCACCCAGACGGGCCAACAAATTGAATTTATTAAACGTACCGGGAACCGGCTGCACATCGACATGAAAACCCAGATCGCTAAACCATCCCGCCAACAGATTGATTAAGGTCTCATTGCTTTGATCCAGTGCGCGCTCGGTGGCGCTGATGGACGGAGTGGCGATCAATGCCCGGTAGAGCTCCATAAAAGGGGGTAAATTCATCTTCACTGTTGACAGCCTCTGGGTTAGGATAGTATCAATATTCATGCATTTATTGTGAATAAAAATACAATAATGCCAGGCAAAATGAAATCACAAGCTGTGCGGCGAGGCGAGATTGTCGCATAATCGTTTCTTCTGGCTGTTGTGGGTGAACGGCGTGGCCGCGCTGATGAGCCTGCTTACTGTTCCACCTATCTGGCAATAAAGGTATACCGAACTCATGCTGAACACGTTGATCGTTGGTGCAAGTGGCTATACTGGCGCTGAACTGGCCTTGTACCTGAACCGTCACCCACAGATGAACATAACCGCTTTAGCGGTCTCTGCGCAAAGCGTTGATGCGGGAAAACGCATTTCTGACCTGCACCCTCAGCTTAAAGGCATTATCGACTTACCGGTGCAGCCACTGACCGATGTGGCCGAGGCCGCCAAAGGCGTCGATGTCGTGTTTCTGGCCACTGACCACAAGGTGAGCCACGATCTTGCACCGCAATTCCTGAACGCCGGTTGTACCGTGTTCGACCTGTCTGGCGCATTTCGCGTGCAGGATCCTGAATTTTATACCCGTTACTACGGCTTCGAGCACCAGCACACCGACTGGCTGGCGCAGGCGGTGTATGGCCTGGCGGAATGGCAGGCCGAGTCTATCAAGCAAGCGCGGCTTATCGCTGTGCCGGGGTGTTACCCCACCGCGTCTCAACTGGCACTGAAACCGCTGGTGGAAGGCGGTTTGCTGAACCCGAACCAGTGGCCGGTGATTGATGCCACCAGCGGCGTTAGCGGTGCGGGTCGTAAGGCGAGCATGACCAACAGTTTCTGTGAAGTCAGCCTGCAGCCGTACGGCATCTTCAATCATCGCCATCACCCGGAAATCGCCACCCATCTCGGCATTCCGGTGATTTTCACCCCGCATCTGGGCAATTTCCCGCGTGGTATTCTGGCGACGATTACCTGTCGTTTGCAGCCGGGCGTCACCGCACAGGACGTGGCGGAAGCCTACCACAACGCTTATCACGACAAACCGCTGGTGCGGTTGTATGAAAAAGGCGTACCGGCACTGAAATCGGTAGTCGGACTGCCGTTCTGCGATATCGGCTTCGTGGTACAAGACGAGCACCTGATCGTGGTCGCTACCGAAGATAACCTGCTCAAAGGTGCGGCGGCGCAGGCGGTGCAGTGCATGAACATTCGCTTCGGTTTCCCTGAAACCCAATCCTTACTCTGATGACACCCTGAGGCGCAAAGACCGATGAATCCGTTAATTATCAAATTAGGTGGCGTATTACTGGATAGCGAAGAGGCGCTGGAGCGCCTGTTCACCGCGCTGGTCGCTTACCGTCAACAGCATCAGCGCCCGCTGGTGATCGTTCATGGTGGCGGTTGTCTGGTCGATGACCTGATGAAGAAACTGTCGCTGCCGGTGGTCAAGAAAAACGGCCTGCGTGTGACGCCAGCCGATCAAATCGACATTATTACCGGCGCGTTGGCCGGTTCTGCCAATAAAACCTTGCTGGCCTGGGCGATTCGTCACGGCATCAACGCGGTGGGCCTGAGTCTGGCAGATGGCGGCAGCACCGTGGTGACACAGTTGAATGATGAGCTGGGCCATGTGGGCAAAGCGGAAGCGGGTTCCCCGGCACTGCTCAACACCCTGCTGAGCGCCGGTTATCTGCCGGTTATCAGCTCCATCGGTATTACCGTTGGCGGTGAACTGATGAACGTTAACGCTGATCAGGCTGCCACCGCGCTGGCACAGACGCTGGGCGCGGATTTGATCCTGCTGTCCGACGTGAGCGGCATTCTGGACGGTAAAGGTCAGCGCATTGCGGAAATGACCGCCGGTAAAGCGGAAGAGCTGATCGCTCAGGGCATTATTACCGACGGTATGATCGTTAAAGTGAATGCGGCACTGGACGCGGCGCGTGCGCTGGGGCGTCCGGTCGATATCGCCAGCTGGCGCCACGCCGAGCAGTTACCCATGCTGTTCAACGGCGTGTCTATCGGTACCCGCATTCTGGCGTAATCCGTCAGCATGTCGTACGTGTTCTTCCCGCGTTAGTCGCCGGAAGAACACGGCAGTTCAATCACGGGCTGAACGGGAGTCGGCCCGCTTTTATCAGAGAGACCGGGAGTGTAGTTATGGCTTTGTGGGGCGGACGGTTCACGCAGGCGGCAGATACGCGTTTTAAACAATTCAACGATTCACTGCGGTTTGATTACCGTCTGGCGGAGCAGGACATTATCGGGTCCATCGGCTGGTCTAAAGCCCTGGTGACGGTAAATGTACTGAGCGCTCAGGAACAGCAGCAACTGGAGCAGGCACTCAATGCGTTGCTAACCGAGGTGCAGGCAGACCCGGAAGCTATCCTGCAAAGCGATGCGGAAGACATTCACAGCTGGGTAGAGCAGAAACTGATCGAGAAAGTCGGCGCGCTGGGTAAGAAACTGCATACCGGGCGCAGCCGTAATGACCAGGTGGCGACGGACCTGAAACTGTGGTGCAAGGCGCAGGTGAGCGAGCTGGCGCAGGCGATTCGTCATCTGCGAGCGGCGTTGGTTGCTACCGCCGAAGCGAATCAGGATGCGGTGATGCCGGGCTATACTCACCTGCAACGCGCACAGCCGGTGACCTTCGCTCACTGGTGTCTGGCTTACCATGAAATGCTCGCACGTGATGAGAGCCGTCTTGAAGATACGCTCAAGCGTCTGGACGTCAGCCCACTGGGCTGCGGCGCGCTGGCGGGTACTGCTTATCCTATCGACCGCGAGCAACTGGCTGGCTGGCTGGGCTTTGCCTCTGCTACCCGCAACAGTCTGGATACGGTCTCTGACCGTGATCACGTACTGGAACTGCTGTCCGATGCGTCTATCGGTATGGTGCATTTGTCGCGCTTTGCCGAAGATTTGATTTTCTTCAACAGCGGTGAAGCGGCGTTTGTCGAATTGTCTGACCGTGTGACTTCCGGCTCTTCCCTGATGCCGCAGAAGAAAAACCCGGATGCACTGGAGCTTATCCGCGGTAAATGCGGCCGTGTTCAGGGCGCGCTGGCCGGTATGCTAGTGACGCTGAAAGGACTGCCGCTGGCCTATAACAAAGATATGCAGGAAGACAAGGAAGGGCTGTTCGATGCGCTGGATACCTGGCACGACTGCCTGTTGATGGCGTCACTGGTGCTGGAAGGCATTCAGGTGAAACGTCCTCGCTGTCAGGAAGCGGCACAGCAGGGTTACGCCAACGCGACCGAACTGGCCGATTATCTGGTCGCCAAAGGTGTGCCATTCCGTGAAGCGCACCATATCGTCGGTGAAGCGGTGGTGGAAGCGATTCGTCAAGGTAAAGCGCTGGAAGCGCTGTCACTGTCGGATCTTAAACAGTTCAGCGCAGTCATCGAAGACGATGTCTATCCGGCGCTGTCGTTGCAATCCTGTCTGGATAAGCGTGCCGCACAAGGCGGGGTGTCGCCGCAGCAAGTCGCACGTGCGATTGCCGACGCGAAGCAACGTCTGGCGTAATCCCGTTTATCGATAGTTATCGATATCAGAACCGGCCTGCGGGCCGGTTTTGTTTTTTCTATCTTCCTTCCCATGTTCTGCCTTCGATCTTCTGCTTTCTGATCTCAGCTCGCATTTTCTCGCCGTTCGAGTGTTTTTCCAGCCCATTTCGCACATAACCTCTGGACAGATATACAGCCTCACTTTACCTTGGCGGGCAGTGGTACTGATAACCTGGAGGCGGTGTGGATATCTCCTTGTTTTATGGCATCGGCGGTGGCGTTGTGGGGCTGTTGCTGGGCTGGCTGGCGGCCAGCTTGCTGCAACAGCAGCGTCAGGCGCGGCATGATACCGAGTTTCGGTTACAGCAGCAGGCGCTGGAGCAGACGCGCCAGCAACTGAGCGAAAACCAGCAAGCGCGGCAGCAAGACCAGCAGCGGTTGGATCAACAATCGCAGGAGTTACGTTCGCTACACGCACAACTGGCGGCGGGTGAGGAAAAACTGCGGCAACTGGCAGAGCTACGGGAAGAGTGCGCCCAACTCAATCAGGAATTGCGTGCGTTGCGTGAGGCCAACGGTGCGCAGGAAGCCGAGCTGCGTGAAGTCACCATTCGTCTTGAAGAGACACGACTGGCGGCGGAAGAGAAGCAGCGGTTATTGATGAATAGCGAGCAGCGTTTATCCACCCAGTTTGAAAATCTCGCCAACCGTATCTTTGAGCAGACCGGGCATAAGGTGGACCAGCAAAATCAGCAGAGCATGGAGAAGCTGTTGACGCCATTACGCGAGCAGTTGGATGGTTTCCGTCGTCAGGTGCAAGAGAGCTTCGGGGCGGAATCCCGAGAACGACACACGCTGGCGCATGAAATCCGTAATCTGCAACAACTCAACGCCCAAATGGCGCAGGAAGCAATTAACCTCACCAATGCGTTAAAAGGTGACAACAAAACCCAGGGGAACTGGGGGGAAGTGGTGCTGAGCCGGGTGCTGGAAAGTTCCGGATTGCGTGAAGGACATGAATATGAGACTCAGGTCAGCGTCCAGACCGCGAGCAATAGCCGCCTGCAACCCGATGTGATTGTGCGACTGCCGCATGGCAAAGATGTGATTATCGATGCCAAAATGTCGCTGGTGGCTTATGAGCGCTATTTCAACAGCGATAATGAAGCCGAACGAGCGGCGGCACTGAATGAGCACCTGTTATCTATCCGTAATCATATGCGGTTGCTGGGCAGCAAGGATTACCAGCAACTGCCGGGATTGCGTTCTCTCGACTATGTGTTGATGTTTATTCCCGTCGAACCGGCGTTTCTGGTGGCTATCGATCGTCAGCCGGATCTGATCACCGAGGCATTACGCCACAATATTATGCTGGTCAGCCCCACGACTTTACTGGTAGCGTTACGGACGATTAACAATCTCTGGCGTTATGAGCAGCAAAGCCGCAATGCGCAGTTAATCGCCGAACGCGCGTCACGGTTGTACGACAAACTGCGTTTGTTCGTTGATGATATGGCGTCGCTGGGGCAAGGGCTGGATAAAGCGCAGGCAGGTTACCGTCAGGCGATGAAGAAGCTGGCCTCCGGGCGCGGCAATCTGATAGGTCAAGCCGAAGGGTTTCGGGCGTTGGGGGTGGAGATCAAGCGGCCAGTCAATGTCCCCATGATGCAAGATGAGCCTTTGACGCCGGATGCGTTGCTCGCATTGTCACAAAACGCGCATGATGATGAGACTGAACACAGTGTAGATGGCATGGATGATGTGCCGAATGGCACAGCGGTATGATGTTGATCAGGTTCAGCGCACAGGGTGGAAAGAAGGGCGGTCGCTTTTGAGCGGGGTCTGGTACACTCTCTATCCATTAATGCTACCCATTAATGGGTAATGCGATCCTGAAGTTGAAGAAGCAGGTGGATAACATGGTAGACGATTCGGATAAGACGACACATTTTGGTTTTCGCACGGTAGCGAAAGATGATAAGGAAGCCATGGTGGCGGATGTTTTTCATTCTGTGGCTGCCAAATATGACCTGATGAATGATCTGATGTCATTTGGCATTCACCGTGTCTGGAAACGGTTTACCATTGAATGCAGCGGTGTGCGCCGTGGCCAGCGCGTGCTGGACTTAGCGGGCGGCACTGGTGATCTTACCGCCAAATTCTCCCGTCTGGTGGGAGATGAAGGTGAAGTGGTATTGGCGGATATCAATGCGTCAATGCTGAAAGTAGGGCGCGAGAAGCTGCGCAATAACGGTGTGGTGGGCAATGTCAGTTATGTCCAGGCCAATGCGGAAGCGCTGCCGTTTCCGGAGAATTTTTTCGACTGTATTACTATCTCGTTCGGCTTGCGTAACGTCACCGAAAAAGAGCGAGCACTGCGCTCTATGTATCGGGTGCTGAAACCCGGTGGTCGCTTGCTGGTGCTTGAGTTCTCGAAACCTACCGTGAAGGCGTTGAGCAAAGTCTACGATGCCTACTCTTTCCACGTGTTGCCCCGTATTGGCGAAATGGTTGCCAGTGATGCCGGTAGTTACCGCTATCTGGCGGAATCCATTCGTATGCATCCCGACCAGGAGACATTGAAAGGGATGATGGTCGATGCCGGTTTTGACAGTGTGGATTACTTCAATCTGACCAGCGGTATCGTGGCGCTGCATCGCGGATTTAAATTCTGAGTTGGATACACCCATGTTGATAATGCCTGTGTTGACGGCGGCACTGGAAACAGCGCTCAACCAGCTTTTGTTCCGTGACCGGAGTCTGAAAGCCGCCCGTCAGCGTTTGCACGGAAAAACGTTGCGAGTGGATGTGGCGGAACTGGGCACCCCGTTGGTATTGGTTTTTTCCGAATATCGCCTGGATGTGGTGAGTCAGTGGGCAGAGCAGCCAGACTGTTGGCTGCAAACCCGCTTACCGGCATTGATGAAATTGCGCGACCGGCAGCAATTGTCTGCGCTGATGCGCAGTGGTGAATTGGTGCTGGAAGGGGATATTCAGGTGGCGCAGCAGTTTGTCACCTTGCTGGATCTGGCGGAGTTTGACCCGGCAGAATGGCTGTCGCCCTGGCTGGGTGATGTGGTGGCCGAAGGGCTGAGTCAGGCGGCGGGTAAGGTTGCGGGGACGTTGATGCGTTCAGCATGCCGCCAGCAGCAGGCGCTGTCGGAAACCGTAACTGAGGAGTGGCGTCTGGCACCCGGCAAGCTGGAGGCGCTCTGGTTTGCTGACGAGGTGGAAGCGTTGGCGCAATCGGTGGAGGCGCTGTCCGTCAGGCTGGCAAAACTGGAGGGAGCGCCATGACACCGGGAGAATTATTGCGGTTGTACCGGATTATCCGGGTGTTGCTGAGCTACGGACTGGATGAGTTGATCCCGCGTATTCCTCTCACCATGCCGCTACGCCTTTGGCGTTGTTTATTGTTCTGGTTACCGAATCGTCACAAAGGTCAGCCACTGGGCGAGCGTCTGCGACTGGCGTTACAGGAGCTGGGGCCGGTGTGGATCAAGTTCGGTCAGATGATGTCCACACGCCGTGATCTCTTTCCTCCGGCCATTGCCGATCAACTGGCGATGCTGCAAGACCAGGTTGAGCCGTTTGATGGTGAACTGGCTCGTCACCAGATTGAAACGTCGATGGGCGGCAAGCTGGAAACCTGGTTTGATGATTTTGATGCTAAGCCGCTGGCATCGGCGTCGATAGCTCAGGTGCATACCGCCAGACTGAAAACGACGGGTAAAGCGATCGTCATCAAAGTCATTCGCCCGGATATATTGCCGGTCATCAAGGCTGACATGCGCCTGATGAATCGGTTGGCTGGCTGGTTACCGCTATTGCTGCCGGATGGCCGTCGCTTGCGACCACGTGAAGTGGTACGCGATTACGAAAAAACGCTGTTGGATGAGCTGAACCTGCTGCGTGAAGCGGCCAACGCCATCCAGTTGCGGCGAAACTTTGAAAACAGCCCGATGTTGTACGTCCCAGAGGTGTACTCCGATTACTGCAACGAACAGGTGCTGGTCATGGAGCGTATCTACGGTATTCCGGTATCGGACATCGATGCGTTGAAGCGGCATGGCGTTAATATGCCGTTGCTGGCTGAGCGTGGTGTGCAGGTCTTTTTCACTCAGGTATTCCGCGACAGCTTTTTCCATGCCGATATGCACCCCGGCAATATCTTCATCAGTTATGAACATCCGGAAGATCCGCAATATATCGGGATTGACTGCGGGATTGTCGGCTCGCTGAATAAAGAAGATAAGCGCTATCTGGCAGAGAACTTTATTGCTTTTTTCAACCGTGACTACCGTCGCGTCGCTGAATTGCACGTAGATTCTGGCTGGGTACCGGCTGATACCAACGTAGAAGAGTTCGAATTTGCTATCCGTACCGTTTGTGAGCCCATTTTTGAAAAGCCGTTAGCAGAAATTTCTTTCGGTCATGTATTATTGAACCTCTTTAATACGGCGCGTCGCTTCAATATGGAAGTGCAACCCCAGTTGGTGTTGCTCCAGAAGACGTTACTGTACATTGAGGGAGTCGGGCGTCAGCTCTACCCTCAGCTGGATTTGTGGAAGACGGCGAAGCCCTTTCTTGAAACCTGGCTGAAGGATCAGGTCGGCTTGCCTGCCATGTTGCGGGCATTTAAAGAGAAAGCGCCGTTTTGGGCAGAAAAGCTGCCCGAGATTCCCGAATTGTTCTACGACAGTTTACGTCAGCATAAAATGTTGAAGCAGAACATGGAGTTATTGACCGGCGAGTTGCGTTCGCAACGTACCCGTCATGGTCAGGCTCGGTATCTGCTGGGCGTGGGGGCGACGTTGCTGCTGAGCGGGACGATACTGCTGGTGAGCCAGGTCGAAGCGGATATTGTTCCGGCTGGCTTGTTTGCCGCGGGTTTTGTGGCCTGGATTATCGGCTGGCGCAGTACTCGCTGAACCGTTGTACCCGTTGAATAAACGCCTCATTAGTATCCCGATGTTGACTGATGAGCGTGTTACATGAATTCCTTTTGAGTAAAGAGGTAAGCACAGTATGGGCGGTATTAGTATCTGGAATCTATTGATTATCGGGGTGATCGTGGTGTTGCTGTTCGGCACCAATAAGCTGAGAACCCTGGGCTCAGACTTGGGCGCGTCAATCAAAGGCTTCAAGAAAGCAATGAGTGACGATCAGCCTGCTGCCAATGATGACAAGCAACAAGACGCTGACTTTGCGACTAAATCCATTTCGGAGCATAAGCCGCAGGCAAGTCAGGAAGAGAAAAGCCAGCATAAAGAGCAGGTGTAACCGGTGTTTGATATCGGGTTTAGTGAACTGCTGTTGGTGATGGTGATAGGCCTGGTGGTACTGGGACCTGAACGCCTGCCGATAGCGGTAAAAACGGTGGCCGGGTGGATACGGGCGCTGCGCTCGCTGGCATCGACGGTACAAAATGAACTGGCGCAGGAGATGAAACTGCAGGAATTGCAGGAAAGCCTGAAAAAAGTGGAACAGGCCAGCCAGTTGCAAAATTTGTCGCCGGAGCTGAAAGCATCGATGGATGAGCTGAAAGAGGCCGCCGAAGCGATGAAGCGTCCGCACAGTATCAAGCTGGATAACAGTGATGCGCCAGGGCATGTGCCGCTTGCCGATCCAGAAGCTGCGCATGATGGCGTGCTGGAAGTTGAGCTGAAAGCGCAAAACCATGCGCAGCAGAATGTGATGCCAGATGTGGCTCCCCCCTCTTCCGTTGCGGCTGTTCCGGCTACTGGGTCGGCTGCGCAGGCAGAAATACAGGCAGAGACAAAGGTGTCGAGCGTACCAGAGTCAAATGTACCTGTGTCGGCGGTGCCGGTATCAGAAAACGTCAGCCATACTGCCAGCCATACTGAAAGCAAGGCCAAATCTGAGTCGGTGCCGCCCGCTTCTTCTTCTCAACCTTCTGGTGATCGTTAACCTATGGCTGTTGATCAAACTCAACCGCTGATAAGCCATCTGATCGAACTGCGTAAGCGGTTGTTAAATAGCATTATCAGCGTACTGGTCGTGTTTCTGGCACTGGTTTACTTTGCCAATGACATCTATCAGTTTGTCTCTGCGCCGCTCATTAAACAACTGCCGGCCGGGGCCAGCATGATTGCGACCGATGTGGCCTCGCCGTTTTTCACCCCGATAAAGCTGACGCTGATCGTGTCGGTGTTTTTATCTGCGCCATTGGTGTTGTATCAGGTGTGGGCGTTTGTGGCTCCCGCCTTGTACAAGCATGAACGTCGTTTGATGATGCCGTTGCTGGTGTCCAGCAGCCTGTTGTTTTACATGGGAATGGCGTTCGCTTATTTCATCGTCTTTCCGCTGGCGTTCAGTTTCTTTGCCCAGACCGCGCCGAAGGGAGTATTGATTGCGACCGATATCAATAACTACCTTGATTTCGTCATGGCGCTATTTATGGCGTTCGGTGTGTCGTTCGAAGTACCGGTCGCTATCGTGTTGCTGTGCTGGAGCGGCGTCGTTACACCGGAAAGTCTGAAACAGAAACGGCCTTATGTGTTGGTGGGGGCGTTTGTGGTGGGCATGTTGTTAACGCCACCGGATGTGTTCTCCCAGACACTGCTGGCCATTCCGATGTATTTGCTGTTTGAAATCGGCGTGTTTTTCGCCCGGTTCTACGTTGGTAAACGGCGTCGGCCGGAAGAAGAAGAGGAAGACGTTGACGAGTCTGCGCCGTCTTCCTGAGTGACGCTTCGCCGTTAAACGGCGGTCTTCTTACTGTGACACCTCTTTCGGGAGGTGTTGTTTTTTGGGGGTCCACGGTGATCACCATAACGGATTTTGGGATATCAGCGCATGTTCGATATTGGCGTTAATCTGACCAGCCCACAGTTTCGTTCAGACCGCGAGCAGGTGGTGAGCAGGGCGCGTCAGGCAGGTGTGACGGGCTTGTTATTGACCGGAACCAATGCCAGCGAGAGTGAGCAGGCCTACCTGCTCGCCGCGCAATATCCCGATTACTGTTGGTCAACCGCCGGTGTGCATCCACATGATGCCAGCAGCTGGAGTGATGATACGGCGGCGCTGATTCACCAACTGGCAGGACGTGAGCAGGTGCTGGCGATTGGCGAATGCGGGTTAGATTTTAACCGTAACTTTTCCACCCCCGAAGAACAGGAACTGGCATTCAGCGCACAACTGGCGATTGCCGCTGAGCATGACATGCCAGTGTTTTTACACTGCCGCGATGCGCATGTGCGTTTTATGGCGCTGCTGACGCCATGGCTCGATAAACTGCCCGCGGCGGTGTTGCACTGTTTTACCGGCTCAGGCGACGAACTGGATGAGTGCCTGCGTGCCGGATTGATGATCGGCATTACCGGCTGGGTGTGTGATGAACGTCGTGGGTTGGCGCTACGCGAGCTACTCCCCCGGATTCCGGACGATCGGTTGTTGCTGGAAACCGATGCGCCCTATCTGTTACCCCGGGATTTACATCCTAAACCTGCATCCCGCCGTAACGAACCCTGTTTTCTGCTGCATATCGTCCATCAGGTTGCGCTCTGGCGTGGCCAGGATGCGCAATGGCTGGGCAGAAATGTGGATGAAAACGCCCGTCGGATTTTCCGCCCGGGCCAGAAAGGAGAATAATGATGAGTAATGTTTTTCCCGGTGCGTTTCCAGGACGTCGCCTGCGCCGTCTGCGTCGCCATGATTTCAGCCGCCGTCTGGTGGCAGAACATCAGGTTACGGTTAACGACCTCATCTATCCGGTGTTTGTCATGGAAGGCAAGCAGGGACGTCAGGAAGTACCCTCCATGCCGGGCGTGTATCGCCTGACCATTGATGAGCTGGTAAGAGAAGCGGAAGTGATTGCCAAACTGGGTATCCCAGTGCTGTCGCTGTTCCCGGTGATCGAAGCGGATAAAAAGTCGTTGCTGGCTGAAGAGGCCTACAATCCGGATGGGTTGGTGCAGCGTGCGGTGCGTGCGCTGAAAGATGCCGTGCCGGAACTAGGGCTGCTGACCGATGTGGCGCTGGATCCTTACACGACTCACGGCCAGGATGGTGTCATTGATGAAGACGGCTATGTGGTCAACGACATTACCAAAGAGATTCTGGTGCGTCAGGCGTTATCTCACGCGCAAGCTGGTGCGGAGATCGTGGCCCCCAGCGACATGATGGATGGCCGAATCGGTGCGATTCGCGAACAGTTGGAAGAGCAAGGGCTGGTGAATACCCAGATCATGGCGTATTCCGCCAAGTACGCGTCTTGTTACTACGGGCCGTTCCGCGATGCATTGGGTTCCTCGGGCAACCTGAAAGGCGGCAACAAGAAAACCTATCAGATGGATCCGGCCAACACTAATGAGGCGTTGCAGGAGATCGCACAGGATCTGCAAGAAGGCGCTGATATGGTGATGGTGAAACCGGGTATGCCGTATCTGGATGTGGTCCGGCGGGTGAAGGACACCTTCGGTGTGCCGACCTTTGCTTATCAGGTATCTGGTGAGTATGCGATGCAGATGGCGGCAATCCAGAATGGCTGGCTGCAAGAACAGCCGCTGGTGATGGAATCGCTGCTGTGCTTCAAGCGTGCCGGTGCAGATGGGGTGCTGACCTATTTCGCTAAACGCGTGGCCGAATGGCTGCGTGACGACGCGTTACGCCGCTGATGGCATCACGGTAATCACCGTACTGTAATTACTGTTGATGACAGCATGCCGTCAGGGCCAGGCCCTGACGGTTCAGACTTTTCGAAACTGACGATTGTCGATACTCTGGCGTACCTGCTTGTTCAGTAAATTGAGCAGCAGCATGGAGCGTGCCTCGCCATCCGGCTCGGTATAGATGGCCTCTAAGCCACTGAATACCCCTTCGGTGATGGTGACCTGATCGCCGGGTTGAGGTGTTTCCGGGTCGACATGGGTGGTGCACTGATGGTGTTGCAAATCCTCAATCACCTGCTGAGGGACCAACGCCGGCAGGTTGCCGAAACGGACAAAATGACTCACGCCACGAGTTGAACTGATGGTAGTGGTGTGTATGTGCTCCGGGTCGAATTCAACGAACAGATAATTGGGGAACAGCGGTTCGCTGACCTCGGTTCGTTTTCCTCGTACGATTTTCTCCAGCGCGATCATCGGGCTCAGGCAGACCACGTCCTGACGCTCCAGATGTTCTTTGGCCCGTAACAATTGGCCGCGCTTGCAATAAAGTAGGTACCAGGCTCGCATAGTTTCACTTTTTTCTGTGGCTTTTATCGCGGGAGAGGATAGCAAAAGCGTTACGCCTTGCGGGATAAAATTGTTGGGGGAAATTCCTAAATATAGGCAGTGTTGATTATCCGTATCAGCGGGGCTGGTGCCAGAAATAGCATGGTCGGTAAGCGACAGCATGACCAAGAGCCTTTATAATACCTCCACCACTGACCTTTCTGATGATCAGCATGAAATACCGTGACTTACGTGAATTTCTCGCACAGCTCGAAGCGAGAGGCGAACTCAAACGCATCCACCAACCGATAGATCCTTATTTGGAAATAACGGAAATTGCCGATCGCACCTTGCGTGCCGGAGGCCCGGCTTTGCTGTTTGAAAATCCCAAAGGTTACGCTATGCCAGTGCTGTGCAACCTGTTCGGTACGCCTAAACGCGTGGCGTTAGGAATGGGGCAGGAAGACGTCGGCGCGTTGCGGGATGTCGGCCGCTTGCTGGCGTTTTTGAAAGAGCCTGAGCCGCCACGCGGTTTTCGCGATCTGGTGGATAAGCTGCCCAAATTTCGCCAGGTGCTGAATATGCCGACTAAGCGCCTTTCGAACGCGCCCTGTCAGGAACAGGTGTGGGAAGGCGAAGAGGTGGATCTGGGGCGGATTCCGATCATGCATTGCTGGCCGGGCGATGTCGCCCCGTTGGTCACCTGGGGACTGACGGTGACGCGTGGGCCCTTCAAAGAGCGTCAGAATCTGGGGATTTACCGCCAGCAGCTGATTGGTCGCAACAAACTGATTATGCGCTGGTTGTCACACCGGGGCGGTGCACTGGATTTTCAGGAGTGGTGCCAGCAGCATCCCGGTGAGCGCTTTCCGGTCGCTGTGGCGTTGGGCGCTGATCCGGCTACGATCCTCGGGGCGGTAACGCCAGTGCCGGATACGCTGTCTGAATATGCCTTTGCCGGGTTGTTGCGTGGTCACAAGACGGAAGTGGTCAAATGTCTGTCCTGTGATCTGGAAGTACCGGCCAGTGCTGAAATTGTGCTGGAGGGCTATATCGACGCGGATGAAATCGCGCCGGAAGGACCTTATGGCGATCATACTGGCTATTACAACGAAGTGGATCATTTTCCTGTCTTTACCGTCACGCATGTTACCCAGCGTCGTGACGCTATTTACCATTCCACTTATACCGGCCGCCCGCCTGATGAACCGGCGGTGCTGGGGGTGGCGCTGAACGAAGTGTTCGTACCGCTGTTACAAAAGCAGTTCCCGGAAATCGTCGACTTCTATTTGCCTCCGGAGGGCTGTTCTTACCGTCTGGCGGTCGTTACTATGAAAAAACAGTATGCCGGGCACGCTAAACGGGTGATGATGGGCGTCTGGTCTTTTTTACGCCAGTTTATGTATACCAAGTTTGTTATCGTCTGCGATGACGATATTAATGCCCGCGACTGGAAAGATGTGATCTGGGCGATCACTACGCGTATGGATCCGGCGCGTGATACGTTGCTGGTGGAAAATACGCCAATCGACTACCTGGATTTTGCTTCACCGGTTTCTGGGCTCGGATCCAAAATGGGTCTGGATGCAACCAATAAATGGCCGGGAGAAACACAGCGTGAATGGGGTCATCCTATTACCAAAGATCCGTCGGTTGTCGCCCGTGTGGATGCCATATGGGACGAGTTAGCCATATTGAATAACAGTGGTAAGCCGCGCTGACGGCGCTTATCCTGTTCCCCATTTTGCTTTGACCCTACAGAGGGATCGCATGACAACGTTGAGCTGTACAGTAATGTCGGTGGACGCTATCACCGATACGGTTTACCGGGTGCGCTTATTGCCATCGGCACCTTTTTCCTTCCGTGCCGGGCAATACCTGATGGTAGTTATGGACGAACGTGACAAGCGCCCGTTCTCTATGGCTTCGACGCCTATTGAGCAAGAGTCTATTGAATTGCATATCGGTGCTTCTGAGATGAACCTGTATGCTATGGCCGTGATGGATCGCATCCTAAAGGAAAAGTCACTGGTGGTTGATATTCCCCATGGCGATGCCTGGTTGCGTGAAGATAGCGACCGGCCGTTGATTTTGATCGCGGGTGGGACAGGTTTTTCTTACGTGCGCTCGATTTTACTGACGGTGCTGGCTCGCCAGCCAGAGCGTCAGGTTTCCGTCTATTGGGGCGGGCGAGAACTGCGTCATTTATACGATTTGGGCGAGTTGCAGTCGCTGGCTCAGGTGCATACCAACCTGAACGTGATCCCGGTCGTTGAACAGCCTGACGAACAGTGGCATGGCCGTTCTGGTACCGTGTTAAGCGCTGTGCTCCAGGATTTCGGTACACTAGCCTCGCACGATATTTACATCGCAGGGCGTTTTGAAATGGCAAAAATCGCCCGTGAGCGTTTTTGTAATGAACGTGGCGCCCAGCCTGCGCACATGTTCAGCGACGCGTTTTCCTTCATCTGATCCTGTCTGCTGTTCCTTCGTGGCCGGGTTGTTGTACCCGGCCACGTTGTCCTGCCCTTCGGCAGGATACCGGTACGGGTTGTTTACTGAGCTACGGTTGCCCGATAGGTGATAAAACCGCCGGACAGATTACGGGCGCGAAAGCCGCGTTGGGTAAGCAGGCGGTAGGCAACATGGCCACGCAGACCAGACTGACAGCCAATCAGAATTTCTTTGTCGGCGGGCAGTTCCTGTAAGCGTTGGCGCAGCGTATCCAGCGGAATGTGCAACGCATCCGGGTATTCACCATGAAGGCGCAGCTCTTGTGCGGTGCGTATATCGAGCAGGCACTGCGTTGCCGGGTCAAGATGGGTGATGTCTTCAGGGTGGCAGATAGCCGTGTCGCCTTGCAGCACATTGTTGGCCAGCATGCCTGCCTGATTGACCACATCGCGCGCGCTGTTAAAGGGCGGAGCATAGGTCAGCTCCAGATCTTCCAGACTCTGCACCGTCAACCCTGCCCGCTGTGCGACGGCAATCACATCGATACGTTTATCAACACCCGCTTTTCCCACCGCCTGTGCACCGAGAATGGCACCGGTATCGGGAGTAAACAGGAGCTTCAATGACACCATGCTGGCACCGGGATAGTAGCTTGCGTGGTCTGCCGCATGGACATGTACTTTCTGATAGGCTATCCCTGCTCGTTGCAGCGCTTTCTCGTTCATTCCTACACAGCCGACCGTATAGTCAAAGACCTTGCAGATGGCGGTGCCCTGGGTCCGGTGGTATCGGTGTTCCCGACCTAGCATGTTATCGGCAGCGATTCGTCCCTGCCTATTGGCTGGCCCGGCTAGCGGAAATAGGGCTGGAGTGGCGTTTACCCAGTCAGGGGTTTCTACCGCGTCGCCAACAGCATAAATATGTTCGTTTGATGTCTGCATCCGCTCATTGACCTGAATACCGCCGCGTGCGCCAAGGCGTAATCCGGCTGCCTGGGCTAACTGGGCTTCCGGTTTGACGCCAATTGCCATGAGCAGCATACCGGTTGTCCGCTGCTGGCCGTCGGCCAGTGTCAGTTTCAGTCCGTGGGGATGGCCTGGGGTGGGTGAATCGCATGGCGTGATGGCCTGTAATCCTGCGCTCAGCAGTAATTCGACGCCATGCTGTCGTATAACCTGATGCAGCGGTGCCGCCATTTCCGGATCGACCGGTGCCATAACCTGTGAATCACGCTCCAGTAGTGTCACTGACAGGCCGCGATTCACCAGTGCTTCTGTCACTTCTAAGCCAATGAAACCACCACCAGCGACGGTCACCTGCTGAATGTCATGCTGTTGCAGGTGGGTCAGAATCCGGTCCATATCGGTGAGGGTACGCAGGGTAAAGACACCGGGCAGGTCGATACCCGGTAGCGGCGGTTTTATCGGGCTGGCACCGGGGCTTAGCAGTAGTTTGTCGTAGTGTTCAGTGTAGACCCGGTTATCAGCCAGACTGGCGATTTGCAGGGTGCGAGTGGTTGGGTCGATGCTCAACACGTCATGCTGTACCCGCACATCAATGTTAAAGCGCTCGGCGAAGTCCGCCGGGGTTTTCAGCACCAGAGCTGCGCGGTCGGGTATGTCGCCACCGATATGATAAGGCAGTCCACAGTTGGCGAATGATACGTAAGGGCCGCGTTCCAGCATGATGATTTCTGCCGATTCCGACAACCGCCGGGCTCTGACAGCGGCGGAAGCGCCGCCAGCCACACCACCGATAATGATAATTCTGGTCATGAATAACTCCTCAAAACGTAAGGGGGGACGAGATCCGGCAGTGATGTCAGGGTTACGTGGTTTGGTTGAATACATTATCTAATTATATATTGTATAAAATCATATATTGTTTTGCGCAAGTAAGAAAAAGTCACTTTATGACGCAGGCAGGTGTGGCGATAGGCGGTAAATGACGCCGGAAGCCGCACGTGGCGCGGCAGCTATGGCGAATGATCGTGGTGATGCCGTGGTGGTATTTTTGTGGGCCCGTTATTTTTGTTGACCCATAGTAGAGCGGCGTATGTCTGACGACTTTTTCTGTTCTTTCAGAGGAAGCCTGACTCGTTCAGGATAACCCCGTCGGCCCAACGATGCCGACGGGGGAGGCGATAGCGATGAAGAGCAGGCATTGATAGCTGGGGGACATCAATACGGGCGCGTTATACCCGCTCCAGCACTGTGGCGATACCCTGACCCAGACCGATACACATGGTCGCCACACCGAATTCTACGTCTCGCTGCTCCATCAAATTGATGAGCGTAGTGATAATGCGCGCACCGGAGCACCCCAGCGGATGGCCCAACGCAATCGCACCGCCATTCAGGTTGACTTTATCATCCAGGCTATCCATCAATCCTAATGCCTTGATACAGGGCAGCGTTTGGGCGGCAAACGCTTCATTGAGTTCAAACAGACCAATATCGCTCAGAGAAAGGCCTGCCCGTTGTAGCGCTTTTTGGGTCGCGGGTACCGGACCGAAACCCATCACAGAAGGATCACAGCCGACGACCGCCATCGCTCGTACACGAACCCGTGGCGTTAACCCCAACGCCAGCGCACGGGATTCACTCATCACCAGCAGCGCGGCGGCACCATCCGACAGTGCCGATGAGCTACCGGCTGTGACCGTACCGTTCACCGGGTCAAAGGCCGGGCGCAGAGCTGCCAGAGCGTCGAAACTTGTGTCCGCCCTGACGACTTCGTCGTAGTCAAAAGGATGTAACGCGCCGTCGGCGTTATGGCCGGTTGTGGGGATAATTTCATGGCGAAATGCACCGGACTGGGTCGCCGCCCAGGCACGTTGGTGTGAGCGGGCGGCGAAAGCGTCCTGCATTTCACGACTGATGTGGTGCTGGCGTGCCAGTAGCTCTGCCGTCAGCCCCATCATCGCTGCGGCTTTCGCGATGTTTTTGCCAAGGCCGGGGTGAAAATCAACACCGTGGCTCATCGGCACATGTCCCATATGCTCGACGCCGCCGACCAGACACACATCAGCATCACCCGTCATGATGGTTCGTGCCGCGTCGTGCAACGCCTGCATGGATGAACCGCACAGACGATTGACGGTGACGGCGGGTACCGAATGGGGAATTTCGGCCAGTAATGCGGCATTACGCCCCACATTGAAGCCTTGCTCTAGCGTCTGTTGCACGCATCCCCAGTAGATGTCGTCGATTTTATCCGCTTCCAGCGCCGGGGTACGGCTCAGCAGGCTGCGCATCAAATGCGCGGACAGGGTTTCAGCCCGAACCTGACGAAACGCACCACCTTTGGATCGACCCATCGGGGTGCGCACTGCATCAACAATCACTGCATTTTCCATCGTCGTGCGTCCTTATGCCGGTTGGTGAAGAGACAGGTCGGCGTGAGGTTCAACCGCCGGGTAGTAGCGCTGCTGGTGTCGTGCCATCTGCAACAGGCTTTCCGGTATGGCGTAGAGTGGCCCCAGCGACGCCAGCGATTGGGCAATGTCCACATAGTGCTGGCTGCCCAGCGTGTCCAGATAACGGCAGGCACCGCCATGGAACGGTGGAAAGCCCAGCCCGTAAAGCAGAGCCATATCGGCTTCCGCCGGCGTGGCGACGATCCCCTCTTCCAAGCAACGTGCGACTTCGTTGAGCATTGGCACCATCAGGCGATGGATAATCTCTTGCGCGCTGAAGGTTCGCTTCGACTCGCAGACAGCATCCAGCAAGATATCGGTCTGTTCGTCCTGCTCCCGGCGTGGTTTGCCTTTCGCATCCGGGCTGTAACGGTAGAAACCAGCCCCGCTTTTCTGACCTAAACGCTGATGTTCCACCAAGACATCGACCGAGTCGCGGTAGGTTTTTGCCATGCGCTGCGGAAAACCTGCCGACATCACTGCCTGTGCATGGTGGGCGGTATCCAGCCCGACCACGTCCAGCAGGTAAGCCGGTCCCATCGGCCAGCCGAACTGTTTTTCCATCACGGCATCGATATCGCGGAAATCCGCACCGTCGCGCAATAGCAAACAGAACGCGGCGATATAAGGGAACAGCACACGGTTGACGAAAAATCCCGGGCAGTCATTCACCACTATCGGGGTTTTCCCTATTTTGGAGGCATAAGCGACTACGCGAGCCAACGTTTTCTCATCGGTCTGGGGGCCGCGAATCACTTCCACCAGCGGCATCCGGTGTACCGGGTTGAAAAAATGCATGCCGCAGAAATTTTGTGGTCGCTGCAAGGAAGCGGCTAATTGCCCGATGGGAATGGTCGAGGTATTGGAAACGATCAACGTCTGTTCACTGACACAGGCCTCAACATCGGCCAGTACCCTGGCTTTTATTTGTGGGTTTTCCACCACCGCTTCGATAACCAGGTCAGCTTGCTCCAGCCCATTGTTATTCAATGTCGGGTGGATACGAGCCAGTATGCCCATCATGCTCATGGCATCGAGCTTGCCGCGCTGTAGCTGTGCATTCAGTAGCTTGGCGGCCTCCTCCATCCCTAACGTCAGTGCTTTCTCGTTGATATCTTTCATCCATACCGGCACCCCTTTGCGTGCCGACTGACAGGCAATACCGCCGCCCATGATCCCGGCACCGAGCACGGCAACGAGTGCTGGTGGCAATGCGTCGCCCGCCCATTTTTTTGCTGTGTTTTTTACCGCTTGTTCGTTCAGGAAGACACCGACCAACGCATACGCCGCTGTGGTTTGAGTCAGCGTAACGAAATTGTCGGTTTCCAGCTTCAGTGCGGCGTCACGCTCTAATCTGGCAGCGGCTTCAATGGTTTTGAGCGCCGTCATAGGCGCAGGGTAGTGAGGGCCTGCTGATTGCTGCACCAGTGCGCTGGCGGTAGCGAAACTCATGGTTGCCTCGGTGCGATTAAGCCGTAGCGGCGCTTGTTTCTGGCGGCGACGGGCTCGCCAGTCAAGTTTATCCTCCGCCGCCAGACGCAACATATGCAATGCTGACGGCAGCAGCTTGTCGCTGCTGGTGACCGCATCAATTAACCCGACTTTCAGGGCCTCGTCGGCAGACAGATCTTTACCCGCGGTGATGATTTCCAGCGCACCGTCGGCACCCAGCAGTCGTGGTAACCGAACCGTGCCGCCAAACCCCGGCATGATCCCTAGTTTCACTTCCGGCAGGCCAATGCGAACGTCGGGTGTCGCTAGGCGGAAATCGGTCGCCAGCACACATTCGCACCCTCCGCCCAGCGCATAACCGTTGATGGCGGAAAGCGTCGGCACCGGCAAGTCTTCCAGTTGGCTGAAAATGGCGTTGGCGTCGGTCAGCCACTGATGAAGGGTTTCTGGCGGTGCGGCGAACAATGACAAAAATTCGGTGATGTCCGCTCCGGCAATAAACGCGGGTTTGTCCGAGCGCAGCAACAGGGCGTGAAGCGAAGTATGTTTCGTCAGGTGATTCAGGGCTTCGCCAAGACTGGCTACCGTACGGGTGTCCAGCTTATTGACGCTGCCAGGCGCAGCAAAAACCAGTTCGGCAATGCCGTCTTCCAGCCAGTTGAGGTACAGCGTGTCGCCTTGATAGATCATGGTGTTCTCCACTGTTATCCGTTATCTGGTACGACCAGATAGTGAAGAAAATTGTGGGTTTGATGTTAATGAAATGCAAACGGTGCGTGAGGGATTTGCCGGGAGGATCACAGGCTGAGCAACGCTGCCGTCATCGGGGCGCTGTGTTACACTGGAAAACAGGTTGTTATCAATGGGGATTATGATGGAAACGCTGGCTTCTTTGTATCATCAACATGTGGCGACCCTGCAGCAACGCACGCAGGCAGTTCTGGCTCGGCATAATCTGGATGCCTTATTGATCCACTCCGGTGAGTTGATGATGGCGTTTTTGGATGACCATGCCTATCCGTTCAAGGTCAATCCACAGTTTAAAGCCTGGCTGCCGGTGACGCAGGTGCCGAATTGCTGGTTGTGGGTGGATGGGGTCAATACGCCGAAGCTGTGGTTCTATTCCCCCGTTGATTACTGGCATAACGTGGCGTCAGTGCCGGATAGTTTTTGGACGACGTCGTTGGATATCCAGGTGCTGCGCAAGGCTGATGATATTGCGGCGCAACTGCCTGCTCAGCGTCAGCAGGTTGCCTATATCGGTTCCGCTCCACAACGCGCGCTAAGCCTGGGGATTACGCCGGAACACGTCAATCCGAAAGGCGTACTGGATTATCTGCATTACCACCGTGCCTACAAAACGGATTATGAACTGGCTTGTATGCGTGAAGCGCAGAAAACCGCGGTGGTTGGTCATCGTGCTGCTTACGAAGCCTTCCAGTCCGGTATGAGCGAGTTTGATATTAATCTGGCGTACCTGACCGCCACGGGGCACCGTGATACCGATGTGCCTTATGACAATATCGTTGCTCTTAACGACCATGCAGCGGTGCTGCACTACACCCAACTGGAACACCGTGTGCCAACGGAAATGCGCAGTTTCCTGCTGGATGCAGGCGCAGAGTATAACGGCTATGCGGCAGATATCACCCGCACTTACGCCGCTCAGCATGACAATGAGTATGCGGCGTTGGTGAGGGACCTGAATCACGAGCAACTGGCGCTGATCGATACGATGAAAGCCGGGGTGCGTTATACCGATTACCATTTGCAGATGCATCACCGTGTTGCGTCGCTACTTAAACGTCATCAACTGGTGACCGGGTTGAGCGAAGAAGCGATGGTAGAGCAGGGGGTAACTTCGCCGTTCCTGCCGCATGGTCTGGGCCATCCGCTTGGCCTGCAGGTACATGATGTAGGCGGGTTTATGCAGGATGATACCGGCACTACGTTGCCTGCGCCGTCTGCACATCCCTATCTGCGCTGTACCCGTATTTTGGAACCGCGCATGGTGCTGACTATCGAACCGGGTATCTATTTCATCGATTCTCTGCTTGAACCCTGGCGTCAGGGTGAGTTGCGTCAGCATTTCAACTGGCAGAAACTGGATGCGTTACGTCCGTTTGGTGGTATCCGTATTGAAGACAATATCGTGGTCCATGACAAACGTATTGAGAACTTAACGCGTGCGCTCGATCTGGCCTGATGCAGTCATATCCAGTGCCTGCGGCGTCTGTCAGCGTCGATGAAGAGATTAAAAAGAGCCGTTTTATTACTCTGCTTGCACCCGCCTGTGGAGTGGAAGCGGCTCGATACGTTATTCAGCAGGCTCGCGAGCAGCATCCCTCGGCGGCTCACCATTGCTGGGCCTATGTCGCAGGTTCCCCTGTCGATTCTCAACAGCTCGGCTTTTCTGATGACGGAGAACCTTCGGGCACCGCAGGTAAACCAATGCTGGCCCAATTGATGGGGAGTGGCATCGGTGAAATCGTGGCGGTAGTAATACGGTATTATGGCGGTATCAGGTTGGGTACCGGTGGGCTGGTCAAGGCCTATGGCGGTGGCGTTCAGCAAGCGTTGAAACAACTGCCCGTTCAGCAGAAAGTGATGTATCAGAAATATCGATTGCAGTGCGACTATGCGTTGCTCCCACAGGTGGAGAGCGTGGTGCTGGCATTACAGGGGCTCATCGTCTCAACGGAGTACGCCGGTGACGTTACCCTCCAACTGGCGTTTCCGATAACGACAGTGGAAGAGGCAGCGCGGCGACTACGCGATATTAGTCGTGGTGCGTTGCATTTGCAGTCAATTTCACAATAATCCAGCACGTAATCTTGAACCATTAAAGGAAGGCTCCCTGATGCACTTGCGTGCCATAACCCGCATTGTCGGACTGCTGGTCATCCTGTTTTCCGGCACCATGTTCATTCCTGGCATGGTGGCGTTGATCTACCGTGACGGCGCCGGTCGGGCATTTATCCAGACATTCATTGTCGCGTTGGTTATGGGGCTGCTGTTGTGGCTGCCCAACCGTAAACACCGGCATGAGTTGAAAACCCGTGAAGGGTTTTTAATCGTCGTGTTGTTCTGGACAGTGCTGGGCAGCGTTGGGGCGTTGCCTTTTTTGTTTGCTGAACGGCCCAATCTCTCGGTGACGAATGCGTTTTTTGAATCCTTTTCCGGCCTGACAACCACCGGCGCTACTACGCTGGTCGGGCTGGATTCCCTACCGAAGGCCATTTTGTTCTATCGACAGATGCTGCAATGGATGGGCGGTATGGGGATCATTGTACTGGCGGTGGCGATTCTGCCGATTCTGGGCGTCGGGGGGATGCAGCTTTATCGCGCTGAAATGCCAGGTCCGCTGAAGGACAATAAAATGCGCCCCCGCATCGCGGAAACCGCAAAAACCCTCTGGCTGATTTATGTTTTGCTGACGGTGGTATGCGCATTCTCTTTGTGGCTGGCTGGCATGTCGGTCTTCGATGCAATCAGTCACAGTTTTTCGACTATCGCCATCGGTGGATTTTCAACCCATGACGCCAGCATCGGCTATTTCAACAGCCCCACCATCAATACCATTGTTGCGGTATTTCTGCTGATTTCCGGCTGTAATTTTGGTTTGCACTTTGCGGTGCTAAGCGGTCGCAGCTTGCGCGTGTACTGGCGTGACCCCGAATTCCGCATGTTTATCTTCGTGCAGATGTCGCTGGTTGTGATTTGTACCCTCGTTTTGTGGGTGCATGGTGTGTACAAGACGGGGATGGAAACGCTGAATCAGGCGTTTTTTCAGGTGGTGTCGATGGCAACGACAGCAGGCTTTACTACCGACAGCATTGCCTCCTGGCCATTGTTCTTGCCGGTATTGCTGCTTTGTTCCGCGTTTATCGGTGGTTGTGCCGGTTCAACCGGCGGTGGCCTGAAAGTCATTCGTATCCTGTTACTGTTCTTACAGGGATCGCGTGAACTGAAGCGATTGGTTCACCCGAATGCGGTATATACCATTAAGCTCGGCCAGCGCGCGTTGCCGGAACGAATTCTGGAAGCCGTGTGGGGGTTTTTCTCAGCGTATGCGCTGGTGTTTATCATCAGCATGCTGGCGGTGATTGCGACAGGGGTCGACAATTTCTCTGCTTTTGCTGCTGTCGCTGCCACCCTTAACAATCTTGGCCCCGGACTTGGGACAGTCGCCGACAATTTCACTTCTATGAATGACGCCGCCAAATGGATTCTGATTGTCACTATGTTATTTGGTCGTCTGGAAGTGTTTACCATGCTGGTGCTATTTACTCCCACCTTTTGGCGGGAATAACGGATAAAGGAAGCGTGCTATGAAAGCATTGATATTGTTTTCCAGTCGGGATGGTCAAACGCGGGCGATAGCGTCTTATATCGCCAATAACCTGAAAGGGACGCTGGAGTGTGATGTGGTCAACATTCTGAGCGCCCATGAAGTCGATCTCGATAAGTACGACAAGGTGATGATTGGTGCATCCGTGCGCTACGGACATTTTCACCCAGCGCTGGAAAAATTCATCCGTCAGCACCTTGCCTTATTACAGCGAAAACCCAGTGCGTTCTTTTCTGTCAATCTGACGGCCCGTAAGCCTGAAAAGCGCTCGTTACAAACCAACGCGTATACCCGCAAGTTTCTACTGCGCTCTCCCTGGCAACCCGACTTGGGCGCTGTGTTTGCGGGTGCGTTGCGCTATCCCCGTTATCGTTGGTTCGACCGTGTCATGATTCAACTGATTATGCGCATGACGGGCGGCGAAACCGACAGCACGAAAGAGATTGAGTATACCGACTGGGAGCAGGTGGCGCGTTTTGCCCAGTCGTTCGGCCAACTTACCCAGAAAAAGGCGGTTTAACAGGGGTGAAATCTGCGTGGTGGTGAAAAAAGAGGCGTTCAGCAATTTTTTTGAAATTAGTGCTTGTCAGGCCGGAATAACTCCCTATAATGCGCCTCCACTGACACGGCAACGGCGAAACGCCAGCGCGGTTTCAGTAAGAAATCAGGCGCATACCGCTTGACTTCTTGTCGGGAAAGCATAACATATGCGACCCGCG
>NZ_CM001977.1:248364-288302 GCF_000406165.1 Dickeya zeae NCPPB 2538
CCTTTTGTTTTTGGGGCGGTCAGAAGGCGGGCGGGGGTGCTGGACACAGGTGTAGCGCTCCCGGTGGGCTGTAGTCGTGGCAATAGCTTCCTGTATCCGGCGTTTTTCAGCGCGATTTGTGAATAAAACATCCCTCAATAATGACTCAGGATCAGTTAGACTATGACTAACTGTTTACTGGGTATCTAGCGCCATGACGAGTTCTGCCATATCTCTCCAAGCATTTAATTCTTTCTCTTTATCGGCCTTTGCGACAGATGTTGTCACTGTTGAAAATGCAACAGAACTGTTGTCTGAGTGGCAGCGTGCTCGTCAGCATGGGTTGCCAATGCTGATATTGGGAGAAGGGAGCAATATACTCTTCCTTGGGGATTTTCACGGTATCGTCCTTATTAACCGACTCAGGGGCATTGAGGTCGACGAGACCGAATCTGAATGGATGATCCACGTAGGGGCTGGTGAGAACTGGCATCAGTTAGTGGAATATACGTTAGCACATCAGATTGCGGGTTTAGAGAATCTTGCCTTGATTCCAGGATGTGTTGGGTCTGCCCCCATTCAGAATATTGGTGCTTATGGGGTGGATTTAAAACATGTCTGTGCCTATGTCGATGTACTGAATCTTAATACAGGTGAAGTGAACCGACTTAATGCGCAGGAGTGCCGATTTGGGTACCGCGATAGTATTTTTAAACATGAATATCAGGATGGGTTTGCCATTATTGCTGTAGGGCTGTGTCTATCCAAGAATTGGAAACCTATTCTGGAATATGGTGAGCTTACCCGGCTTGATCCAACGACAGTGACATCAAGAGATGTGTTTGATGCTGTATGCCAGATGAGACGAAGTAAATTGCCCGACCCCGCGGTAATAGGGAATGCAGGGAGTTTCTTCAAGAACCCGGTTGTTTCTTCAGCAATTGCTGAGTGCATTATGAAACATTATCCGAATGCACCGTATTACCCCCAACCAACGGGTGATGTAAAACTAGCTGCAGGCTGGTTGATCGATCAATGTGGGTTAAAAGGGTATCAGATAGGTCAGGCTGCTGTGCATGATAAGCAAGCGCTTGTGCTGGTAAATAAAGGTGGTGCAAGCAGTGATGAGTTGATTGCGCTGGCACGCTATGTCAGGAATCAAGTTGCCGCAAAATTTGATGTGTGGCTTGAGCCTGAAGTGCGTTTTATTGCCGCTGAAGGTGAGGTTGATGCGGTGGAGGCGTTGTCGTGAAAGATTATACCGTCCCGTTAAAGCTAATCTCTATTCTTTCTGATGGGGAATTCTACTCGGGAGAATACCTAGGTGAACTGATGGGGATGAGTCGCGCCGCTATCAATAAGCATATCCAGACGATTAGAGAGTGGGGGCTTGATGTATATACGGTAACTGGGAAAGGTTACTCATTTTCCTCTGCGATTCAGTTGCTTGATGCAGAGGAGATCTGCTCAAAAATACCCGACGGTAATATTGCTGTTTTACCTGTTATTGATTCTACCAACCAATATCTTTTGGATCGTCTTGACTCAATATCGTCAGGTGATGCGTGCATTGCCGAGTATCAGCAGGCTGGGCGAGGGCGGCGTGGACGGCAATGGTTTTCTCCTTTTGGCAGTAACCTCTATTTATCCCTATATTGGCGCCTGGAACAAGGACCAGCCGCTGCAGTTGGTGTCAGTCTGGTGATCGGTATCGTTATGGCCGAGGTTCTGCACCAGCTGGGAGCTGAAGGGGTACGAGTAAAATGGCCTAATGATCTGTATCTGAATGACAGGAAGTTGGCTGGCATCCTCGTAGAGTTAAATGGCCGAACAGGTGATGCAGCTCATCTGGTAATTGGTGCGGGCATTAACCTGCGAATGAATTCATCGGGTTCAAATGTGATCAATCAAGAATGGATTAATTTACAGGAGGCCGGAATCGATATTGACCGTAATAGTCTTGCTGTAAAACTTATCACAGAACTACGTACAGCATTGGCGGTTTATGAACAACAAGGATTGGCACCCTTTATTTCTCGCTGGAGTTCACTGGATAATTTTTATAACCGTACAGTGAAGTTAATTGTCGGTAACCGAGAAATAGTTGGGGTTGATAAGGGAATTGATAGCCAAGGCGCACTGCTACTGGAGCAGGATGGTGAAATTCGGTCTTATATCGGCGGTGAAATTTCTTTGCGTGGATGGTAAATAATAGAGGGGCAATATCCCCCTCTATTTTATTTTCTTAAACGAACACACTCGACGGCATGATTAGCACTTTTTGTCATAATCAGACTGGCTCGCTCACGCGTTGGTAATATATTCTGTTGTAAATTCAGCCCATTAATCTCTAACCACAACTGTGAGGCGATGTTAATGGCTTCTTCTTTTGTCAGCTTTGCATAATTGTGGAAGTAAGAATCCGGATTAGTAAAAGCGCCTTCCCTGAATTTCAGAAAACGGTTGATATACCAACTTTTCAGAAGATCTTCCGGTGCATCGACATAAATTGAGAAATCCACAAAGTCGGATACAAAAACACGATGAGGATCGTGAGGATAATCCATTCCGCTTTGTAATACGTTCAGTCCTTCAAGGATCAAAATATCTGGCTGCTCTATAACTTTATTGCAGTCAGGAACAATATCGTAGGTCAAATGTGAATATGTCGGTGCCGTTACCCAAGGGACGCCCGATTTTATTTCAGAGACGAATTTCACCAGACTATGCATGTCGTAAGACTGGGGGAATCCTTTTTTCTTCATCAGATTCTTTTGTTGTAACACTTTATTCGGATGAAGAAAGCCATCGGTAGTAATCAGCTCAACTTTACGATGTTCTGGCCAACGGCTGAGTAATGCCTGTAGCACACGCGCCGTTGTACTTTTCCCTACGGCAACACTGCCAGCAATACCGATGATATAGGGAATTTTCTGCCCGTCGGTTCCCAGAAACTGTTCTAGTACTGCCTGACGCCGTAAGTTGGAGCTGATGTAGAAATTCAGCAGACGAGACAACGGCAGATAAATCTCTGCAACCTCATCTAAAGACAGATCTTCGTTAATGCCCTTGAGCTTGATGATTTCATCTTCAGTCAGGGTTAATGGCACCGAATCTCGTAAGTTGGCCCACTGCTGGCGATTGAATTGAAGATAAGGCGTGGCGAAAGATTGCGCTTTATTAGTCATAAATGTATTTCTGCTTGACGCTACCGGTAAGGAAGGGAAACACAGCCAGGTTTCAGTGCATGAAACTGAGACACCGGAAAGCTGGACAGGTAACAGCCACAGCGTCCTTTCCTGATAATAATTTATCGTCCAGCAGGCAGGTTACCACCATGGGGGTCAGGAAAAGAAGTAAAAATCTGCATCGACCCCGATACCTGTGATAAAGGCATCAGGATGAACAGTATAGAAGCATATGCGCTATACGATGCAAGACTGGAATATGTTCTCGTGCATGTCTATCGGGTGGGTTATCGGGTCGAGATCGCGATGCAGGCGTAAAGTGCATAAAAGTGACTAAATACGTAATCTCATACTCCGGAGTGCCTAAAGAGGAATAATGTTGCTTTTGGGTATGACTTGGGATGAGTAAAGCGCCGACAATGGCAAGCGACATAACATTGAACGAAGACTTGGAAAACCTTATGTTCAGGCGGCTTTCAGTCTGTTTCCTGATGTTTATTTGCACGAATAACTGGCAGTAATGTGAAACAGTATCCGATTTTGTGCAAAATCTAAGCGATAGCGCATTTTGGGCAATTTTTTTGTTGCATAGACCGGTCCCTCTGCCTAGAATGCGCAGCACTTGATGCCGGCTTAGCTCAGTAGGTAGAGCAACTGACTTGTAATCAGTAGGTCGCCAGTTCGATTCCGGCAGCCGGCACCATCAAGTACATACAATCAGGTGGGGTTCCCGAGCGGCCAAAGGGAGCAGACTGTAAATCTGCCGTCACAGACTTCGAAGGTTCGAATCCTTCCCCCACCACCAAATTCGATCCTGGCAACAGGATGCAATCGATGCGGTAGTGATAACAAAACCGAATCGAAAAAAGCAGGGTAACAATATAAAATTGTACCTTGCTTTGATGTTATACAGAGAAATCAGGTAGCCGAGTTCCAGGATGCGGGCATCGTATAATGGCTATTACCTCAGCCTTCCAAGCTGATGATGTGGGTTCGATTCCCACTGCCCGCTCCAATTAGATGTGCTGATATAGCTCAGTTGGTAGAGCGCACCCTTGGTAAGGGTGAGGTCGGCAGTTCGAATCTGCCTATCAGCACCACTTCTTTATTTTCCTCCTGATTTTCTTTCTGTTAAAAGCTCAGCAAGTAATTGCTTGGTTGATGTGGTGATACCACCGATTTATCCGTGTCTTAGAGGGACAATCGATGTCTAAAGAAAAATTTGAACGTACAAAACCGCACGTTAACGTCGGTACTATCGGCCACGTTGACCATGGTAAAACAACGCTGACTGCTGCCATCACTACCGTTCTGGCAAAAACCTACGGTGGTCAGGCTCGTGCATTCGACCAGATCGACAACGCGCCGGAAGAAAAAGCGCGTGGTATCACCATCAACACTTCTCACGTTGAATACGATACCCCGACTCGTCACTACGCGCACGTTGACTGCCCGGGACACGCCGACTACGTGAAAAACATGATCACCGGTGCTGCCCAGATGGACGGCGCGATCCTGGTAGTTGCTGCGACTGACGGCCCGATGCCGCAGACTCGTGAGCACATCCTGCTGGGTCGTCAGGTAGGCGTTCCGTACATCATCGTGTTCCTGAACAAATGTGACATGGTTGATGACGAAGAACTGCTGGAACTGGTTGAGATGGAAGTGCGTGAGCTGCTGTCTCAGTACGACTTCCCGGGCGACGACACGCCGGTAATCCGTGGTTCCGCGCTGAAAGCGCTGGAAGGCGATGCCGAGTGGGAAGCGAAAATCATCGAACTGGCTGAAGCACTGGACAGCTACATTCCGGAACCTGAGCGTGCGATTGACAAGCCGTTCCTGCTGCCGATCGAAGACGTATTCTCTATCTCCGGCCGTGGTACTGTAGTGACCGGTCGTGTAGAGCGCGGCATCATCAAAGTGGGTGAAGAAGTGGAAATCGTGGGTATCAAAGACACCACGAAAACCACCTGCACCGGCGTTGAAATGTTCCGTAAACTGCTGGACGAAGGCCGTGCGGGCGAGAACGTCGGTGTTCTGCTGCGTGGTACCAAACGTGATGAAGTTGAGCGTGGTCAGGTACTGGCTAAACCGGGCTCAATCAAGCCGCACACTCAGTTCGAATCTGAAGTGTACATCCTGAGCAAAGACGAAGGTGGCCGTCATACGCCGTTCTTCAAAGGCTACCGTCCGCAGTTCTACTTCCGTACTACTGACGTGACTGGCACCATCGAACTGCCGGAAGGCGTAGAAATGGTTATGCCTGGCGACAACATCAAGATGGTCGTAAACCTGATCGCGCCGATCGCGATGGACGACGGTCTGCGTTTCGCAATCCGTGAAGGTGGCCGTACTGTAGGCGCCGGCGTGGTTGCTAAAGTTATCGCTTAATTGCTGATAAAATTTGACGCAACATGCGGTAAAAGGGCATCATTTGATGCCCTTTTTCTACGCTCTTGTCGTAGAACCTATCTCATCAGCGATTGTGCAGTATAATCATTGGTGAGATGGGCTCTGTGTAAGCGGTGTGAGTCCCGGATAGCTTGAGGTTAGAACGCATCCGGTCTGGTTTGCCCTTACGGCAGGGCAAAATTATTTGTCTGAATCTAGTGACAGGTTGGTTTATGAGTGCGAATACCGAAGCTCAGGAGAGCGGGCGTGGTCTCGAGGCGCTGAAATGGCTGGTCGTTGCAGTATTACTGATCGCGGCAATTGTAGGTAACTATTACTACCGTGAATTCAGCTTGCCTTTGCGCGCGCTGGCTGTCGTTGTTTTAATTGCTGCTGCAGGCGGCGTGGCATTGCTGACGACGAAAGGCAAAGCAACGGTGTTGTTTGCGCGTGAAGCCCGGACCGAAGTTCGCAAGGTGATCTGGCCGACCCGACAGGAAACGTTGCACACCACTCTGATCGTTGCTGCTGTAACTGCCGTTATGTCGCTGATTTTATGGGGACTGGATGGCATTCTGGTGCGTCTGGTATCGTTCATTACTGGCCTGAGGTTCTAAGATGTCTGAAGCTCCAAAGAAACGTTGGTACGTCGTTCAGGCGTTTTCTGGCTTTGAAGGTCGCGTAGCGCAGTCTTTGCGTGAGCATATCAAACTCCATAGCATGGAAGACCACTTTGGCGAGGTCATGGTACCGACTGAGGAAGTGGTTGAAATTCGTGGTGGCCAGCGCCGTAAGAGTGAACGTAAATTCTTCCCAGGCTATGTATTGGTACAGATGGTGATGGACGATGCCAGCTGGCATTTGGTCCGCAGTGTCCCTCGTGTTATGGGATTCATCGGGGGAACCTCCGATCGTCCTGCACCAATCAGCGATAAAGAAGTCGACGCTATCATGAATCGTCTGCAGCAGGTGGGCGATAAGCCACGGCCGAAGACGCTGTTCGAGCCAGGCGAAATGGTACGTGTCAACGATGGCCCGTTTGCCGATTTCAACGGTGTGGTGGAAGAAGTCGATTACGAGAAGAGCCGCCTGAAGGTTTCTGTATCTATCTTTGGCCGTGCAACCCCTGTTGAGCTGGATTTCAGCCAGGTGGAAAAAGGCTAATTATTGCCTGAGTTCGATACTTGTATCCGGCGCGAAATTGACCTACAATTTCGCGCCTTTGTTTTATGCGTCTTTAAGACGTGTAACATGTTTATAAAACGCGGGGAGCTTCTTTGCGAAGCGTTATTACCCATTAGAGGAAAGTTAAATGGCCAAGAAAGTACAAGCCTATGTCAAGCTGCAGGTTGCAGCTGGTATGGCTAACCCGAGCCCGCCAGTCGGTCCGGCTCTGGGTCAGCAGGGTGTTAACATCATGGAATTCTGTAAGGCATTCAACGCCAAGACAGAAAGCCTGGAAAAGGGTCTGCCGATTCCGGTTGTTATCACTGTTTACGCCGACCGTTCCTTCACTTTCGTTACCAAAACTCCGCCGGCATCTGTACTGCTGAAAAAAGCAGCTGGCATTAAGTCTGGTTCCGGTAAGCCGAACAAAGACAAAGTGGGTAAAGTGACCCGTGCTCAGGTTCTGGAAATCGCCCAGACCAAAGCAGCGGACATGACGGGTGCCAGCGTGGAAGCCATGGCGCGTTCCATCGAAGGTACTGCTCGTTCCATGGGCCTGGTAGTGGAGGACTAAGAAATGGCTAAGCTGACCAAGCGCATGCGCGTGATCCGTGAAAAAGTTGATGTAACCAAACAGTATGACATCAACGAAGCCGTTGCCCTGCTCAAAGAGCTGGCCACTGCTAAATTTGTTGAAAGTGTTGACGTTGCCGTAAACCTGGGCATCGACGCACGTAAATCTGACCAGAACGTCCGTGGCGCAACTGTACTGCCGCACGGTACTGGCCGTTCCGTTCGCGTTGCCGTATTTACCCAAGGCGCAAACGCTGAAGCTGCTAAAGCAGCCGGCGCTGAGCTGGTAGGTATGGAAGATCTGGCTGACCAGATCAAGAAAGGCGAAATGAACTTTGACGTTGTTATTGCTTCTCCGGATGCAATGCGCGTTGT
Source organism: Dickeya zeae NCPPB 2538 (assembly GCF_000406165.1). Classification (NCBI taxonomy): domain Bacteria; kingdom Pseudomonadati; phylum Pseudomonadota; class Gammaproteobacteria; order Enterobacterales; family Pectobacteriaceae; genus Dickeya; species Dickeya zeae. Next base: position 256,038 of record NZ_CM001977.1, read on the forward strand.
TGGCCAGTTGGGTCAGGTTCTGGGTCCGCGTGGCCTGATGCCGAACCCGAAAGTCGGTACTGTAACCCCGAACGTTGCTGAAGCAGTGAAAAATGCTAAAGCAGGTCAGGTTCGTTACCGTAACGACAAGAACGGTATCATCCACACCACCATCGGTAAGGTTGATTTCGACGCTGACAAACTGAAAGAAAACCTGGAAGCTCTGCTGATTGCGCTGAAAAAAGCAAAACCGGCTCAGGCTAAAGGCGTGTACATCAAGAAAATTAGCATCTCCACTACCATGGGTGCTGGTGTTGCCATCGATCAGAGCGGTCTGAACGCAGTCGCTAACTGATAGCTTTTGTTCCTCTTTACCCGGGCGAGAGATTTCTTTATAATCTTACGCCCGTTGTTCTGTAAATGAACAAGAGACGATTTTTTCGGTTGGAGCCTGGCCTATCCAGGCCTCCGTCCAAGACCGCAGGTGTTTCGTCAGAAACTTAATTTTCCTGCGTAGACGGTGACAGAGCCTAAAGAACATTTTTATTCTTTTTTAAAGAATAGTCCTGCTGGATTCTGCTCACCGTGTTTTAACGCCTGTCTACTAAGTTGGTGGCGGGTGAAGTGAGTTCCGGAAATTTTTTCCGGCTAAATCCAGGAGCAAAAGCTAATGGCATTAAATCTTCAAGACAAACAAGCGATTGTTGCTGAAGTCAGCGAAGTTGCCAAAGGCGCGCTGTCTGCGGTAGTTGCGGATTCCCGCGGCGTTACCGTAGATAAAATGACTGAACTGCGTAAAGCAGGTCGTGAAGCTGGCGTATACATGCGTGTTGTTCGTAACACCCTGCTGCGCCGCGTCGTTGAAGGCACTCAATTCGAATGCCTGAAAGACACGTTTGTTGGTCCGACCCTGATTGCATACTCGATGGAACACCCGGGCGCAGCTGCTCGTCTGTTCAAAGAGTTCGCGAAAGCGAATGCAAAATTTGAGGTCAAAGCGGCAGCCTTTGAAGGTGAGTTGATTCCGGCGGCTCAAATTGACCGTCTGGCTACTCTGCCGACTTACGAAGAAGCAATTGCACGCCTGATGGCGACCATGAAAGAAGCCTCTGCAGGCAAACTGGTCCGCACTCTGGCTGCTGTTCGCGATCAGAAAGAAGCCGCGTAATCGCGCTTTTCCTGTTATCGCATTTGCTAACGTATAAACTTTTTCTGATTGTTAGGAACAATTGTTATGTCTATCACTAAAGATCAAATCATTGAAGCAGTAGCCGCTATGTCTGTAATGGACGTTGTTGAGCTGATCTCTGCAATGGAAGAAAAATTCGGCGTTTCTGCTGCTGCCGCTGTTGCTGTAGCTGCTTCTGGCCCGGCTGAAGCTGCTGAAGAGAAAACTGAGTTCGACGTTATCCTGAAAGCTGTTGGCGCTAACAAAGTTGCTGTTATCAAAGCAGTACGTGGCGCAACTGGTCTGGGTCTGAAAGAAGCTAAAGACCTGGTTGAATCTGCTCCGGCTGCCCTGAAAGAAGGCGTGAGCAAAGATGACGCTGAAGCTCTGAAGAAATCTCTGGAAGAAGCTGGCGCTGAAGTTGAAGTTAAATAAGCCAACCCTTCCGGTTGCAGCCTGAGTCATCAGGCTGATGGCTGGTGACTTTTTGGTCACCAGCCTTTTTGCGCTGTAGGGTGCCGGTAGCGTTTCACACTGTTTGACTGCCGGTTTCCCATCAATGCTTGTTTCTATCGACGACTTAATATACTGCGCCAGAGCAGTCTGTTCTGTGTAAAGCGCAATGAAATGGTTTAAGAGTGATAGAAACAGGTATTGCGGAATGTGTTCCATATTCCGATCGACATAAATGGTGTTGCATGAACCGTCCTTATCAGGGCGGACAAAGTGGGTCGACTTGTCAGCGAGCTGAGGAACCCTATGGTTTACTCCTATACCGAGAAAAAACGTATTCGTAAGGATTTTGGGAAACGTCCACAAGTTTTGGATATCCCATATCTCCTTTCTATCCAGCTTGACTCGTTCCAGAAGTTCATCGAGCAAGATCCGGAAGGTCAGTATGGTCTGGAAGCTGCATTCCGTTCCGTATTCCCTATCTCAAGTTACAGCGGCAGCTCTGAACTGCAATATGTCAGCTACCGTCTGGGTGAGCCGGTATTTGACGTACAAGAGTGTCAAATCCGTGGCGTTACCTACTCCGCGCCGCTGCGCGTAAAACTGCGTCTGGTGATCTACGAGCGCGAAGCGCCGGAAGGCACCGTTAAAGACATCAAAGAACAAGAAGTGTACATGGGCGAAATTCCGCTCATGACCGACAACGGTACCTTTGTTATCAATGGTACTGAGCGTGTTATCGTTTCTCAGTTACATCGTAGTCCTGGCGTCTTCTTTGACAGCGATAAGGGTAAAACCCACTCTTCCGGTAAGGTGCTGTATAACGCACGTATTATTCCTTACCGTGGTTCCTGGCTGGACTTTGAATTCGACCCGAAAGACAACCTGTTTGTCCGTATTGACCGTCGCCGTAAACTGCCGGCTACCATCATTCTGCGCGCATTGAATTACTCCACCGAAGAAATTCTGGACCTGTTCTTCGATAAAGTGGTGTATGAAATCCACAACAACAAGTTGCAGATGGAATTGGTGCCGGAACGTCTGCGTGGCGAAACCGCCTCGTTCGACATCGAAGCCGACGGTAAAGTCTACGTTGAAAAAGGCCGTCGTATCACCGCGCGCCATATCCGTCAGTTGGAAAAAGACGGTATCGAACGTATCGAAGTACCGGTTGAATACATCGCAGGCAAAGTGCTGGCGAAAGACTATGTGGATGAAAGCACCGGTGAAGTGATCGCTATGGCGAACATGGAGCTGTCGCTGGATCTGCTGGCTAAGCTGAGTCAGTCTGGTCACAAGCGTATTGAAACGCTGTTCACCAACGATCTGGACCACGGCCCGTACATGTCCGAGACCGTGCGTGTTGACCCAACCAACGATCGCCTGAGCGCACTGGTTGAGATCTACCGCATGATGCGTCCTGGCGAGCCGCCGACACGCGAAGCTGCTGAAACCCTGTTCGAAAATCTGTTCTTCTCTGAAGATCGTTACGATCTGTCCGCGGTTGGCCGTATGAAGTTCAACCGTTCGCTGCTGCGCGAAGAGATTGAAGGCTCTGGCATTCTGAGCAAGGCAGACATTATCGATGTGATGAAAAAACTCATCGATATTCGTAACGGTAAGGGTGAAGTCGACGATATCGACCATCTGGGCAACCGTCGTATCCGTTCTGTCGGTGAAATGGCGGAAAACCAATTCCGCGTTGGTCTGGTGCGTGTTGAGCGTGCGGTGAAAGAGCGTCTGTCTTTGGGCGACCTGGATACGCTGATGCCGCAGGACATGATCAATGCCAAACCGATTTCTGCGGCGGTGAAAGAGTTCTTCGGTTCCAGCCAGCTGTCTCAGTTTATGGACCAGAACAACCCGCTGTCTGAGATTACGCATAAACGCCGTATCTCCGCTCTCGGCCCTGGCGGTTTGACCCGTGAACGTGCTGGCTTCGAAGTACGTGACGTACACCCGACTCACTACGGTCGTGTATGTCCTATCGAAACGCCGGAAGGTCCGAACATCGGTCTTATCAACTCGCTGTCCGTGTATGCACAGACTAACGAGTATGGTTTCCTGGAAACCCCGTACCGCCGTGTACGCGATGGCGTGGTCACTGACGAAATTCATTACCTGTCGGCTATCGAAGAAGGCAACTACGTTATTGCTCAGGCGAACACCAACCTGGATGACGAAGGCCACTTCATCGATGAACTGGTTACCTGCCGTAGCAAAGGCGAATCCAGCTTGTTCAGCCGTGATCAGGTTGACTACATGGACGTTTCCACCCAACAGGTGGTCTCCGTCGGTGCTTCACTGATCCCGTTCCTGGAACACGATGACGCCAACCGCGCCCTGATGGGTGCGAACATGCAACGTCAGGCGGTTCCGACCCTGCGTGCTGACAAGCCGCTGGTTGGTACCGGTATGGAACGTGCTGTTGCCGTTGACTCCGGTGTAACTGCGGTTGCTAAACGCGGTGGTATCGTGCAGTACGTCGATGCTTCTCGTATCGTTATCAAAGTTAACGAAGAAGAGATGTATCCGGGCGAAGCAGGTATCGATATCTACAACCTGACCAAATACACCCGTTCCAACCAGAACACCTGTATCAACCAGATGCCATGTGTGTCACTGGGTGAGCCGGTTGAACGTGGCGATGTGTTGGCTGACGGTCCGTCTACCGACCTCGGTGAACTGGCGCTGGGTCAGAACATGCGCGTAGCGTTCATGCCGTGGAACGGTTACAACTTCGAAGACTCCATCCTCGTTTCCGAGCGTGTAGTACAGGAAGACCGTTTTACCACTATCCACATTCAGGAACTGGCGTGTGTGTCCCGTGACACCAAGCTGGGGCCAGAAGAGATCACTGCTGATATCCCGAACGTGGGTGAAGCGGCGCTCTCCAAGCTGGATGAATCCGGTATCGTTTACATCGGTGCGGAAGTCACCGGTGGCGATATTCTGGTCGGTAAAGTGACGCCGAAAGGCGAAACTCAGCTGACGCCGGAAGAGAAACTGTTGCGTGCGATCTTCGGTGAGAAGGCATCTGACGTAAAAGACTCTTCTCTGCGTGTGCCGAACGGCGTTTCCGGTACGGTTATCGACGTACAAGTCTTTACCCGCGATGGCGTGGAAAAAGACAAACGTGCGCTGGAAATCGAAGAAATGCAGCTCAAGCAGGCCAAGAAAGACCTGACTGAAGAACTGCAGATTCTGGAAGCCGGTCTGTTTGCCCGTATCCATGATGTGCTGGTTGCCGGTGGCGTTGAAGCCGACAAACTGGACAAGCTGCCGCGCGAGCGTTGGCTGGAACTGGGTCTGACCGACGAAGAGAAGCAGAATCAGCTGGAGCAGTTGGCTGAGCAGTACGACGAGCTGAAACACGAATTCGAGAAGAAACTCGAAGCCAAACGTCGCAAAATCACCCAGGGTGATGATCTGGCACCGGGCGTGCTGAAGATCGTTAAGGTGTATCTGGCGGTCAAACGTCAGATCCAGCCGGGTGACAAGATGGCAGGTCGTCACGGTAACAAGGGTGTTATCTCCAAGATCAACCCGATCGAAGATATGCCTTACGATGAGAACGGCACGCCGGTCGACATCGTACTGAACCCGCTGGGCGTACCATCACGTATGAACATCGGTCAGATTCTGGAAACCCACCTGGGTATGGCAGCGAAAGGCATCGGTGACAAGATCAACGCCATGCTCAAGCAGCATCAGGAAGTGGCCAAACTGCGTGAGTTCATCCAGCGCGCTTATGACCTGGGCAACGACGTACGCCAGAAAGTTGACCTGAACACCTTCAGCGATGAAGAAGTTCTGCGTCTGGCAGAGAATCTGAAGAAAGGTATGCCGATCGCCACGCCGGTGTTCGACGGTGCCAAGGAAAACGAGATCAAAGAGTTGCTGAAACTCGGCGATCTGCCGACTTCCGGTCAGATTACGTTGTTCGACGGCCGTACTGGCGAGCAGTTCGAGCGTCCTGTTACCGTGGGCTACATGTACATGCTGAAACTGAACCACTTGGTTGATGACAAGATGCATGCCCGTTCAACCGGCTCTTACAGCCTGGTTACCCAGCAGCCGTTGGGTGGTAAGGCGCAGTTCGGTGGTCAGCGCTTCGGTGAGATGGAAGTGTGGGCGCTGGAAGCTTACGGCGCAGCCTATACCCTGCAGGAAATGCTGACGGTGAAATCCGATGACGTGAACGGCCGTACCAAGATGTACAAAAACATCGTGGATGGCGATCACCGGATGGAACCGGGTATGCCGGAGTCCTTCAACGTATTGTTGAAAGAAATCCGCTCCCTGGGTATCAACATCGAGCTGGAAGAAGAGTAATCCCAGCCCGATAGCGCTGCGAGCATTCGTTACAGGGGCACCTGAACCATGTTGTTAACAGCAAGGTTTAGGTGCCTGACAGGTCTAACTCCGACAGGAGCCAATCCGTGAAAGACTTATTAAAGTTTCTGAAAGCGCAAACTAAAACCGAAGAGTTTGATGCGATCAAAATTGCTCTGGCCTCGCCAGACATGATCCGTTCCTGGTCTTTTGGTGAAGTAAAAAAGCCAGAAACCATTAACTACCGTACGTTCAAACCAGAACGTGACGGTCTGTTCTGCGCCCGTATCTTTGGGCCGGTAAAAGACTATGAGTGCCTGTGCGGTAAGTACAAGCGCCTGAAACACCGTGGCGTGATTTGTGAGAAGTGCGGCGTTGAAGTGACCCAGACTAAAGTGCGTCGTGAGCGCATGGGCCACATCGAGCTGGCCTCTCCGACCGCTCATATCTGGTTTTTGAAATCGCTGCCGTCTCGTATCGGTTTGCTGCTGGATATGCCGCTGCGTGATATCGAACGTGTCCTTTACTTCGAATCTTACGTGGTGATCGAAGGCGGGATGACCAACCTGGAACGCCGCCAGATCCTGACCGAAGAACAGTATCTGGACGCGCTGGAAGAGTTTGGTGACGAGTTCGACGCCAAGATGGGTGCCGAGGCTATCCAGGCTCTGCTGAAAAACATGGATCTGGAGCAGGAATGCGAACAGCTGCGTGAAGAGCTGAACGAAACCAACTCCGAGACCAAACGTAAGAAACTGACCAAACGCATCAAGCTGCTGGAAGCGTTCGTACAGTCTGGCAACAAGCCGGAGTGGATGATCCTGACTGTGCTGCCGGTGCTGCCGCCGGACCTGCGTCCGCTGGTACCGCTGGATGGCGGTCGTTTCGCGACTTCCGATCTGAACGATCTGTATCGCCGCGTGATTAACCGTAACAACCGTTTGAAGCGTCTGTTGGATCTGGCTGCGCCCGATATCATCGTACGTAACGAAAAACGTATGTTGCAGGAAGCGGTGGATGCGCTGCTGGATAACGGCCGTCGCGGTCGTGCCATCACCGGTTCTAACAAGCGTCCGCTGAAATCTTTGGCCGATATGATCAAAGGTAAGCAGGGTCGTTTCCGTCAGAACCTGCTCGGTAAGCGTGTGGACTACTCCGGTCGTTCTGTTATCACCGTAGGTCCGTACCTGCGTCTGCATCAGTGCGGTCTGCCGAAGAAAATGGCGCTGGAACTGTTCAAACCGTTTATCTACGGCAAGCTGGAACTGCGTGGTCTTGCTACCACCATCAAAGCTGCCAAGAAGATGGTAGAACGCGAAGAAGCAGTAGTATGGGATATCCTGGATGAAGTTATCCGCGAACACCCGGTACTGCTGAACCGTGCACCGACGCTGCACCGTTTGGGTATTCAGGCGTTCGAACCGGTTCTGATCGAAGGTAAAGCGATTCAGTTGCACCCGTTGGTGTGTGCGGCCTATAACGCCGACTTCGACGGTGACCAGATGGCTGTTCACGTACCGCTGACGCTGGAAGCCCAGCTCGAAGCGCGTGCGCTGATGATGTCCACCAACAACATCCTGTCGCCAGCGAACGGTGAGCCGATTATCGTTCCGTCTCAGGACGTGGTATTGGGTCTGTACTACATGACCCGTGACTGTGTTAACGCCAAAGGCGAAGGCATGGTGCTGACTGGTCCGAAAGAAGCTGAACGCATTTATCGTGCAGGTCTGGCTTCGCTGCATGCGCGTGTAAAAGTGCGTATTACTGAGCATCAGAAGAATGCACAGGGCGAGTGGACGCAGAAAACCAGCCTGATCGACACTACCGTAGGTCGTGCGATTCTGTGGATGATCGTGCCGAAAGGTCTGCCTTATTCCATCGTCAACCAGGCGTTGGGTAAGAAAGCAATCTCCAAGATGCTGAACACCTGCTACCGCGTATTGGGTCTGAAACCGACTGTTATTTTTGCCGACCAGATCATGTACACCGGTTTTGCCTACGCGGCGCGTTCCGGTTCTTCCGTTGGTATCGACGATATGGTGATCCCGGCGAAGAAAGTGGAAATCATCAGCGAAGCGGAAGCCGAAGTTGCCGAGATTCAGGAACAGTTCCAGTCTGGTCTGGTTACCGCGGGCGAACGCTACAACAAAGTTATCGACATTTGGGCTGCGGCGAACGAGCGCGTGGCCAAAGCGATGATGGAAAACCTCTCTACCGAAACCGTTATCAACCGTAACGGCGAAGAAGAGAAACAGGTGTCCTTCAACAGCATCTTTATGATGGCCGACTCCGGTGCGCGTGGTTCTGCGGCACAGATTCGTCAGCTGGCGGGGATGCGTGGTCTGATGGCGAAGCCGGATGGCTCCATCATCGAAACGCCGATCACCGCGAACTTCCGTGAAGGTCTGAACGTACTCCAGTACTTCATCTCCACGCACGGTGCGCGTAAAGGTCTGGCGGATACCGCACTGAAAACGGCGAACTCCGGTTACCTGACCCGTCGTCTGGTTGACGTAGCGCAGGACCTGGTGGTGACCGAGGATGATTGCGGTACCCACGAAGGCATCATGATGACGCCGGTTATCGAAGGTGGCGACGTGAAAGAGCCGCTGCGTGAGCGCGTACTGGGCCGTGTGACGGCAGAAGACGTGCTGAAACCGGGTACGGCAGACATTCTGGTTCCGCGCAATACGCTGCTGAACGAGAAATGGTGTGACCTGCTGGAAGAAAACTCAGTTGATGCGTTGAAAGTACGCTCTGTTGTAGGTTGTGAAACCGACTTCGGTGTGTGTGCTAAGTGCTACGGTCGCGACCTGGCGCGTGGCCATATCATCAACAAGGGTGAGGCTATCGGGGTTATCGCGGCACAGTCCATCGGTGAACCGGGTACCCAGCTGACGATGCGTACCTTCCACATCGGTGGTGCGGCATCGCGTGCGGCAGCAGAATCCAGCATTCAGGTGAAAAACAAGGGTACGTTGCGACTGAGCAATGCCAAGTTCGTTATGAACAACGCCGGTAAGCTGGTCATCACCTCGCGTAACACCGAGCTGAAACTGATCGACGAATTCGGCCGTACCAAAGAAAGCTATAAAGTGCCTTACGGTGCGGTCATGGCGAAAGGGAACGGTGACGATGTCGCGGGCGGTGAAACTGTCGCGAACTGGGATCCGCATACCATGCCGGTTATCACCGAAGTGGGCGGTAGCATTCGCTTTACCGACATGATCGACGGCCAGACGATTACTCGTCAGACCGACGAACTGACCGGTCTGTCTTCTATCGTGGTTCTGGACAGTGCAGAACGTACCGGTGGTGGTAAAGATCTGCGTCCGGCACTGAGAATCGTTGATGCTAACGGCAATGACGTACTGATTCCGGGCACCGATATGCCGGCACAGTACTTCCTGCCAGGTAAAGCGATTGTCCAGTTGGAAGACGGTACACAGATCGGCGCGGGTGATACCCTGGCGCGTATTCCGCAGGAATCCGGCGGTACCAAGGATATTACCGGTGGTCTGCCGCGCGTTGCTGACTTGTTTGAAGCACGTCGTCCGAAAGAGCCTGCAATCCTGGCGGAAGTCAGCGGTGTGGTATCCTTCGGTAAAGAAACCAAAGGCAAACGTCGTCTGGTGATTACGCCGGTTGATGGCAGCGAACCGTACGAAGAGATGATTCCGAAGTGGCGTCAGCTCAACGTGTTCGAAGGTGAACGTGTGGAACGTGGTGACGTGATCTCCGATGGTCCAGAGTCTCCGCACGATATCCTGCGTCTGCGTGGCGTACATGCGGTAACCCGTTACATCACCAACGAAGTGCAGGAAGTTTACCGACTGCAGGGCGTTAAGATTAACGATAAACACATCGAAGTTATCGTTCGTCAGATGCTGCGTAAAGGCACCATCGTCAATCCGGGTAGCTCTGAGTTCCTGGAAGGCGAGCAGGTGGAAATGTCGCGCATCAAGATCGCCAATCGTCAGTTGGAAGCGGACGGCAAGATTGCGGCAACGTATAGCCGTGACCTGCTGGGTATCACCAAGGCGTCTCTGGCTACCGAATCCTTCATCTCCGCGGCATCGTTCCAGGAAACGACTCGCGTACTGACGGAAGCGGCGGTTGCGGGTAAACGTGATGAGCTGCGTGGCCTGAAAGAAAACGTCATCGTGGGTCGACTGATCCCGGCCGGTACCGGTTATGCATACCATCAGGATCGTATGCGTCGCCGTCAGGCAGGTGAACAGCCGGTTACACCGCAGGTGAGTGCTGAAGAAGCCTCTGCCAACCTGGCTGAGTTGCTGAACGCTGGTCTGGGTGGTAGCGACGACGAATAATCGTCACTTCCCCCGATAATAAAAAACCGTACCTTAGCGATAAGGTGCGGTTTTTTTTATATTCTTATTTCACACCGGAAGCTTTTATTCGTGCCCGTGATTGTTTAACAATAGCTCGATGTGACATTCAGTCGACCGGGCCGTCACAGGTGACGTTAAAAAACGCTTTCAGCGTTTTGTGATTCGTTCCACCTGATGGTGGAACTCACCCTACGGGCCGTCGCAGGCGACGTTAAAAAACGCTTTCAGCGTTTTGTGACTCGTTCCACCTGACGGCGGAACTCACCCTACGGGCCGTCACAGGTGACGTTAAAAAACGCTTTCAGCGTTTTTTTGGATGCGGGGAAAAGACATAATTGCGTTATAACATCAGCATGGCAGTTTCATAAGGAATGTCCGATGCGATTTAACACAGCGCTTTCAGGCATCATTCTGGTTTTGTTGTCCGGCAGTGCATTTAGCGCAGGAGAGATGCCTTCCGGTTATCCGACTCCGGTGCAGAAGGTATTCCGGCACTGGCAGATAACGTGCAACAACCTGAATGATTGCGATATCAGGAATAATGACCCGTATCTGCGTGTAACGCTAAAGCGTGAAGCTGGCGCTCAGGGCAAAATCTCATTGGACTTCGATCTGGCTGATAAACGTCAGGCGCTGTATCTCGATGGTACCCGTTTCCCGTTGACGCAGCCTGCCTGGCAGACTGATGAGGAAGAGGGTGCGTACTATGTTCATACTGATCAACTGGATGTGGTTCAGCAGTTCATACTGGCAGCTAAAAACGCTAAACGGTTGTCATTGTCTGAACGTGGCGGCAGTCAGAGTAATAATCAGGAAGAGTCTATCTCGCTTAATGGCCTGAATGCAGCGTTATTACTGGCTGATGAACGACAAGGGCGTTTGAATAATCGCAGTGCATTATTACAGGTCGGTACTGGTGATGTGTCGCTGGTTCCCCCGATACCGGTGGGGCAGGAAATTAGCCCCGCCTATACCCAGCCTCCGCCACTGGCTAATGCCAAAGTATTGATAAATGGTGTCATTAACGCCAAAAAGACGCTACTGGAAGAGGAAGACTGTGGGCTCAGTAAAGAGGCCCGTCAGCTCAGTGAGGCGGAACCTCTGACTAACGAACTGGCGCTGGTGATGCTCAATTGTGGTATGGGGGCCTATCAGTCCTCCAGCATGCTGTTTGTTACGCCACGCAATAACCCGCAAGCGGCGCAGTTGCTGGAATTGCCCCGACCTATTCGCACGGTGGAAAGCCGGGAAGAAAAAATCCGCTGGTTTACCGAAGTGGACTACGACCCGGAAAGCGGTATGTTGTATCACTCCGCGAAAGGACGGGGTATTGCCGACTGCGGTGAAAGCGCGCAGTGGGTGTTTGACGGTAAGACTTTCCAGCTTGTGGCTTACAACTATCAGCCTGAATGTAACGGTGGGCAGCCGGGAGACTGGCCGTCCGTGTGGGCGATGCCGGGCTACCCAACCGAGTAGCCCGACACGATGTTGACAGCCAGCGTGGTTTCCTCTCCCCCACGCTGGCCTGGCGGCGGCGGAACCGATGGTTGGCTCCGGTTCCGGCTGTATCAGCCCGTGCACTGTAGCAACCATCCGTCTGGCCTGGCGACGGGCTGTCTGGTGATGTGCGCGGTAGTACGCAGGCTATCGTTCTCTCTTTGTATCCATTACCTTTTTCTGCGCGTTGTCTCGCATCCATCGGCCTTATTGCTGCGTTGCTCGATTCACTATCGTTTATTGATGGCTACCATAAATTGTCCACATCCCGGCGTGTTAACCCGATGTCTTCCAGTTGATTGTTATCTAACTGGCGCAGTGCTTTTCTTGCTCGTCGCCGCTGCCGCCAGGCGCGCCAGCGCTGGCGTGTGCGGTGAAGAAAAATATGCAGGCTGAGGCGGGTATGTGGACGGCGTGGTTGTGCCATAGTGCAATCTCCGGTGAAACAGTGTCGGAAATCAGTGTGCCGTCGGCGAACTTTAGGATACAGATGCAGGAAATGACTATTCTGAAGATACAGAAGCGTGATTGCGTGATCTGAATGACCCTTTTTATGGTGATCTGTACCTGTTCGTCTTTTCCACTTCGTGGTTTAAAGAAGACAGATACAGATAGTGAGTTTGGTGAAGAGAGTATTGGCTGTTTGACTCGCAGACTACTGGCGCTAGAGATGCCGAATATCCTGTCGTGTCAGGCCGATATCCCGCAGGCGACTATCATCCAGCGCATTGAGTATCTTGCGGGTTTGGTGTCGCTGGTACTGGCTTTGTATCAGGTGATTCAGGCGTTGCAATAGAGAGCGAGGCGTCAGATGCTGTGTCATGGTTGTTCTCCGTAAGCGATGGGAACATCATTATGGCAAGTGCATCTGTATGGTTTTATAGACAGAGCTCGGGTTTATTTTTAATACAGATGGCGTCAAAGACGATCTGAATGGCGGTTTTGATGATTGTCTGTATGGCGATGGTGGGTACGGTATGAATAAGGGGAACGGGTGATGACGCGATATCAACTTTTGGCGACGTTACTGACACAGCGCATTGAACAAGGGCTGTATCAGAGTGGCGAGCGCTTGCCATCCGTTCGGGCGCTAAGCCAGGAGCATGGTGTCAGCATCAGTACCGTACAGCAGGCTTATTATCTGCTGGAGCAGCAGCAGTTAATTGTGCCGTTGCCCCGCTCGGGCTATTTCGTTCGCTCTGGTAAAACCCAGCCACCGATACCGGCGATGAGTAAACCGGTACAGCGCCCGGTTGAGGTGAAAAAATGGGGCGCGGTGCTGGAACTGGTTAACGCCAGGCTGGACCCGGAGACAATCTCTTTAGGCAGTAGCGTACCCGATCTTACCCAGAGCACACTCAAACCGTTGTGGAAGCAGTTGCAACGTATCGGCCAGAAACAGCTGGTCTCCGCCTTTACCTACGATAATCTGGCAGGGGTACCGGTGTTGCGGGAGCAAATCGCCCGGTTAATGGTTGATAGTGGTTGTCAGCTATCGGCTGACGATATTGTGGTGACCACAGGATGTACTGAGGCGCTAGCGGTGGCGGTGAGGGCATTGGCGCATCCGGGCGATATCATCGCTGTGGAATCACCGGTGTTTCACGGCATTTTGCAGATCTTGTGCGGGTTGGATATCAAGGTGATTGAGATCCCAACCGATTTCACGTCCGGTATCAATCTGGAAGCGCTGGAGCTGGCGCTGGACCAGTGGCCCATCAAGGCGGTGATCACTGTACCGCATTGCAACAATCCACTGGGATTCATCATGCCGTTACAACGCAAACGCGCGTTGCTGACACTGGCGCAGCGTTACGATATCGCCATTATCGAGGATGATGTGTATGGCGAATTGGCTTACGAATACCCACGTCCGGCAACGCTGAAGTCGATGGATACTGAGGGGCGGGTATTGCTGTGCAGCTCGTTCTCCAAGACGCTGGCTCCGGGTTTGCGTGTGGGGTGGTTGGCGCCGGGGCGCTATCTCGACCGGGCTTTGCATATGAAATACACCAGCACCGGCTCTTCTGCGGTTTGTACACAACTGGCGGTAGCGGAGTTTATCCGGCAGGGGCATTATCAGCCGCATATAAGGCGTATGCGTGGTATTTACCAGCGTAATCTGGAGCGGTTTACCTGCTGGGTGCGTCGCTATTTTCCCGATACCATTTGCGTCAGTCGGCCACAGGGCGGCTTCGTTTTATGGGTGGAAATGCCCGAGTCCTTTGATGGCGTACAGCTTAGTCAGACACTGCGCAAAGATAAGATCCATGTAGCTGGTGGTGCGTTGTTTTCCGCATCCGGCAAATACCGTCATGGCTTACGTTTGAGCTTCGCGATGCCGATGACGCCCCACATAGAGCAGACGATAGCGACGATCGGGGCCGCGGTCGAACAGACGCTGGTCAAGAGAGAAGGCGAGGCGGCGGTCTAGCGGGCTGTGATTCAAATGCCGCTAAACCAGTTATACCCCTGATCTTCCCAGTAGCCGCCGGGGTTAGTATCGCTGACGAACAGTGCGGCGATGTGTTTAGCGTTTTTGAAGCCCAATTTAGTGGGAACGCGTAAACGTAGTGGGTAGCCGTAATCTGGCGGTAGCGTCTGATCGCCGAATTCCAGTGCCAGAATGGTTTGCGGATGCAGGGCGGTGGCCATATCGATGCTGGAATAGTAGCGGTCAGCGCATTTAAAACCGACGTAACGGGCGTTCAGGTCAGCCCCGATATGTTGCAGAAACAGACGCAGTGGGATGCCACGCCACTGGCCGATGGCGCTCCAGCCTTCAATACAGATAAGTCGCGTAATTTGCGTTTCCTGCGGTAGCTGGCGCAATTGTTCCAGCGTCCAGACCCCTTTTTTTTCGACCTTACCGCTGACTTCAAGACGATAGCTGTCCAGATCGATATCCGGCACGTTGTATTCCGGGTAGAACGCGTTGAAGGGAAACGGCTGGGTGACCTGATCGGGTCGGTAGCTGGGAGCCAGACGCTGCCCACTGAATAACCAGGCTTGAACCCGATCGTTCCAGCGCGACATCGCCCACAAGACTTTATCGATGTTGTCGCCATCTTGCATATTACAGCCAGTCAGCATCGCTACTGCGCCGAGCGTCAGCCCGGAGCGCAGCATCAGGCGGCGTTCGAGATTCACCAACTGCTTTTTCTGGCTCGGCTCCAGCATCAGCGTAGCGCGGCGCTGTGGTTTGTCACTCATGTTTGCCTCCGGTCAGCATTGCCCACAGGGTTCGCGGTACGATAAGTACCATCAGGACGTGGATGACCACGAACAGCGCGATGCCACTCATCGCCAGAAAGTGGACATAACGGGCGGTGGCGAAACCGCCTAACAGATTAGTAAGCCAGGACAACTGAACCGGCTTCCAGATTGCCAGCCCGGACAGCATCAGCAGCACGCCGAGTGCGATGACGCCGAAATACATGAGTTTCTGGATGGCGTTGTACTGGTGGGACGTATGGCGTAAGCGTAGGGTGAGCGTCTGGTGAATGTCATGCCAGAGCGCTCTGAGACTGAGCGGCAACCAGCGCTGCCGCCAGTGGCCGCTGGCAAGACTCCACACCACATACAATAAGCCATTACCCGCCCACAGCCACATGACCGCCAGATGCCAGCCAATCGCGCCGCCGAGCCAGCCGCCCAATGTCATGGTGGCCGGGAAATGAAAGTTGAATAACGGCGAGGCGTTATAAATTTCCCAGCCGCTCATAAACATACCTGTCATAGCCAGCAGATTGATCCAGTGGGCAAGCCTGACGGGCCAGGCGTGTATCGGGCGGCGGGATGGCGACATGGCGGACTCCGGTTACATGGGGGGGACGGTGCCGTCTTTACCAGCGGAAACCGCTACGGCAATGCGCTTGCCCTGATCGTCAAGCCGTGAGAACAGCACGATGTGGGCGCCAGGTTTCAGCAGACTACGATCGCCGGGCGCGATGCTGACGATAGGTACGTCATCCGGTACCACCACGGTTTTCTGCCCGCCGTTATAGGTCACGGTCAGTGTTCGGCCATTGCTGTTAACTAACTTGCCGACAGTGCCGTTGGTCATGGTGCCACTTTTCCCGTCAGCGGATTCCCACGGGCGGAAACCTTCACCGGTACCACGCAGGCTGGCATCGAAGACATGCACTTCCAGTGCTTTGAGTGTGCCATCAGGCTGAGGGATGGCCGCGGTGCCGATAAAACTATCGGGTTTGATATCACCCGGTTCGGCTTTGCTGATACTCATCACGCGGGTGTCAGCAGTCAATGTGGCATCGACTTTCTGCCCTTTGCGGTCAGTGAGTTGCAACTGTGTGTCCGATACCGCCGTAATGGTGCCACGGATGGGTGATGGTGGTTTGGCTGGCGCGTCGGCGGCGCTGACCACGTGGCTACAAAGCAGTAAAGAAGAAAGCAACAGCCCGGCAAAACGATGTGTTGTCATGATGGATTTCCCCTGAGTTGGCGTGTGTCCATCATGGTGAGGCGTTCCGGTCGTCAGGATGACGATTTGATGACATTAATGTCATCAAGTCAGGGGGCTGGAGTTGCTATGATAACGCCCGGTTCCATCCGAAGGCGGGAGTAGAGGCAATGCGTATTCTGGTGGTTGAAGACGATGGCAGTACCGGCGATTACCTGAAAAAAGGACTCACCGAAGCAGGTTATGCCGTTGATCTGGCACGTAACGGTACCGACGGGTTATTTAATGCGCTTGAGCACAGTTATGACGCCATCATTCTGGATGTGATGTTGCCGGGGCTTAACGGTTGGCAAATTATTGAGATGCTGCGTAAAAAAAGCGATGTACCGGTGCTGTTTCTGACGGCGCGCGACCAGTTACACGACCGTATTCACGGGCTGGAACTGGGGGCCGACGACTACCTGATCAAACCGTTTTCGTTTACCGAGCTGGTGTTGCGTATTCGCACGTTGCTGCGCCGGGGTGTGGTACGTGAAGCTGATCACTACGCTGTGGCGGACTTACGCCTCGACGTATTGCGGCGTAAGGCTACCCGGCAAGAGGTGGTGATCCCGCTCACTAATAAAGAGTTTATGCTGCTGCATCTGCTGGTGCGGCGCGAAGGTGAGGTGTTATCGCGTACCTTGATTGCTTCGCAGGTGTGGGACATGAATTTTGATAGTGATACCAACGTGGTGGATGTGGCGGTGAAACGCTTGCGTGCCAAGATAGACAAACCGTTTGATATCAAACTCATCCACACGGTGCGCGGTATTGGCTATGTCTGCGAGCCGCGTTCATGAACCTCTGGCTTCAGCGCTGGCGCGCTATCTCCCTGAAGACCCGTTGCAGCTTGCTGTTTGCGTTGGTTGCCGCGCTGGTGGTCAGCCTGGCGGGCAGTTACCTGTATAGCGCGCTGTGGCAGGAAATGTACCGACGTAGTGATTTGCAGGTAACCGGGCGCGTCGACTATTACCGCCACCTGTTGGGGAAAAATTTTACGCTGCCGGTGTTGACCAGTAATACCGGACTGTTTGAGAACATGCTGGGGAGTGAGCAGGATGTATTGCTGTTTTCACTACCGGGGCAAAAGCCGCTTATCAGCGTTAATCCGGCGCATATTTCACTGCCGCCATTAACGCCGGTGGTGGAGAACTCACCGTTGCGGGTTTCCAGCGTGCAAGGGGGCGTTACCGCTGATGGTGTGCCGATGCGTGCGATCGCCGCTCAGGTTCGGCTCAACGACGGGCAATTGCTGCAGATTGCCGCCGCCCATGTGATGCTCAATGAGCAACGAATGCTGGAGCATTACCTCTGGCGTGTGGTGGGGGCGGTGGTAGCCGCGTTCATATTGATAGCCGCGTTGGGGTATCTGGTTTTGCGCCGTGGTCTCTCGCCGTTATGGCGTATGGCGGCGCAGGCGTCGGCGATTGCGCCGAACACCTTATCCACCCGTGTCAGCGATGCCGATGCCCCGCAGGAAGTGCGGCAATTGATTCGTGCTTTTAACGCCATGTTGGATCGTCTCAACGAGGGTTATCAGCGATTAACCCAGTTTTCTGCCGACCTGGCGCATGAGATTCGCACGCCGATCGGTGCGCTGATGGGGCATTGTCAGGTCGCGCTGTATCAGCCACGCAGTGTGGAAGAGTATGAAACGCTACTGTCGGACAATATTGCCGAACTGGAGCGCCTGTCGCGGATGGTAGAAAACATCCTGTTTCTGGCCCGCGCCAGCCATGAGCAACCGGTCCTTAACCGGGTGCCGGTTGACGTGGAGGCCGAGCTGCGCCGGGTAGCGGATTACTTTGATATGCTGGCGGATGAGCGTGGTATCGAACTGCGCTATGAAGGTCAGGCGACACTGTCGGTGGATGCGTTATTGTTCCAGCGTGCGCTGAGTAATCTGGTTGCCAACGCGGTACGGTATGCGCATGCAGACAGCCCGATAACGTTGAGTGCGAGCACATCGCCTGAAGGGATTGTGATAGCGGTGACCAACCTCGGCCCCTTATTGCCGTCGGAGCAATTGGAGCGGCTGTTTGACCGATTTTACCGCGTGGATGCGACCCGCAGCGCGAGTAGTGACTCCAGTGGGCTGGGGTTGTCTATCGTTCGGGCCATCATGACCTTGCATGGCGGCGAGGTGATCGCCCGGTGCGATCCTGTTAATCAAATCACCGGGCGGATCTGTTTTAGCCTGATCTTCCCGGCGGTTGATCGCATCGCCTAGATCGAGAGGAACGGATCGCCGATGTCGCGGCGATCCGGATGCGACGTCACTCCATCGCCGCTCTTCCCAGATAACCATCCCAGTCTTTCCATACCGGCTGTAACCCAGCCTGCGCCAGCGCATCCGCCACGTCTTGCGGGCGGCGATTGTCGTGCGGGATGAATTGCTCCAGCTCCGGGTGATCGTCGGCGTAGCCGCCCGGTTGGGTTTTGGAAAACGCGCTGACGTTGTTGATAGCAATCGGGATCATATGGTCGCGGAAGAACGGTGACTCACGGGTAGAGAGCGACAGTTCCACATCGGGTGCCAGCAGCCGGAAGGCGCAGATAACCTGCATCAGCTGTGCCTCATCCATCAACGAGGCGGGTTCAATGCCGCCCGCACAAGGGCGCAGGCGTGGGAACGACACCGAGTAGCGGCTTTGCCAGTAGGTTTGCTGTAAATACAGCAGGTGCTCGGCCACCATATAGCAGTCGGTGCGCCAGCTGTCCGACAGCCCAATGAGCGCCCCCAGCCCGATCTTGTCGATACCGGCGCGTCCCAGCCTGTCTGGTGTTGCCAGCCGCCAGGCGAAGTCTTGCTTATGGCCGCGCAGGTGGTGGTGGGCATAGGTTCTGGCGTGATAGGTTTCCTGATACACCATCACCCCATCCAACCCGAGGGTTTTCAGCTCGGCGTAATCTTCCTGCGATAGCGGCTGTACTTCCATCATCAGTGAACTGAATTGCGGGCGAATTAACGGCAGCATCTGGCGAAAATAATCCATTCCCACTTTACGCTGGTGTTCACCGGTCACCAGCAGCAGGTGGTCGAACCCCAGCGCCTTGATAGCCTCGCATTCGCGTTGGATTTCCTGCTCATTGAGTGTCTTGCGTTTGAGGTGGTTACTCATGGAGAAACCACAATAGGTACAGTCGTTGGCGCACAGATTGGAAAGGTACAGCGGCACATAGAAACTGACGGTGTTGCCAAAACGCTGGCGCGTCAGTTGCTGCGCCCGCTGGGCCAGCGGTTCCAGCCAGCGACTGGCAGCAGGCGACAGCAACGCCATCATATCGTCGCGCGTGAGCCGATTAGCGTACAGCGCCCGCTCTACGTCAGCGTCGGTTTTACTGTTGATGCGCAGGGTCAGGTCATGCCATTCCAGCTGTTGCCAGCGGTGTTCAAACGACGGTTGAGCGTGAGTGTCCATTACTCGGTGGCCTCCGTCTGGCGCAGAAAACCGGTCAGCGGGCTGGTGGCGCTGGCGAGGTGCTGGCGGCCGCCCAGACCGGCCTGACGGGCGAGCGCCCCGGCGTCCACCGCCAGCCGGAAGGCGTGTGCCATCTGCACTGGGTCACGTGCCACGGCGATAGCGGTATTAACCAGTACCGCATCGGCACCCAGTTCGATGGCTTCTGCCGCATGGCTGGGGGCGCCGATGCCAGCATCCACAACTACCGGCACCCGCGCCTGTTCGACGATAATGCGTAGAAAGTCGCGTGTTTGCAGCCCTTGATTAGAGCCGATGGGGGCACCGAGCGGCATCACCGCGGCACAACCGACGTCTTCCAGACGCTTGCATAACACCGGGTCGGCACCGCAGTAGGGCAGTACCACAAAGCCATCTTTCACCAGTTGTTCTGCGGCTTTCAGCGTTTCCACCGGATCCGGCAGCAGGTATTTCATGTCCGGGTGGATTTCCAGTTTCACCCAGTGCGTGCCCAGCGCTTCACGCGCCAGTCGGGCGGCGAATACCGCTTCTTCAGCGGTTTTGGCTCCCGAGGTATTGGGCAGCAGGTGCACGCCCAGTTCACGTAGCGGGGCCAGAATGGCATCGCTGCCGCCTTTCAAATCCACCCGTTTCATTGCCAGCGTGACCAGTTGCGAGCCGCTGGCGCGCAGCGCATCCTGCATCAGTTGTGCACCAGCAAACTTTCCAGTGCCGGTTAATAACCGGGACGTAAACGTTGTATCTGCAATCTTCAGCATCTCAACCTCCTGCGATTGCCTGAAACAATAAAATGTCATCACCATCCCGCACGGCAGAATGTGCCCAGGCATCACGCGGGATGATGGTGTGATTGATAGCCAGCGCCGTGCCGGGCTGTAATCGGTTCAACTGCTCAAGCAGTTGCGCGACGGTCAACTCGCTGTGCAGTTCGATAACCTCATCGTTGAGCCGGATCTTCATGCCCGCCCTCCACATACCGGACAGGTGGCCGAGCGTGCCAGTTGCAGCGTGGTCCATTGCTGCTGGCGTGCATCGAACAGCCGTAACTTGCCGTCCAGTGGAGAGGGTAATCCGCACAGTAATTTGATCGCTTCCAGCGCCTGCAAGGTACCCATCACGCCGACCACCGGGCCAAGGACACCGGCGGTGCGGCAGTTGCGTTGGGGCTCCGTCGCATCCGGGTAGAGACAGGCGTAGCAGCCGTGCGGGTAAGGGGGTGTCAGTACCAGCAACTGGCCGCTGAACCCTACCGCACTGGCGCTAATCAGCGGTTTTTGCGCCGCGACGCAGGCCGCATTGACCGCGTGACGGGTAGTCATGTTGTCGCAGCAGTCCAGTACCAGATCGGCTTGCGCTACCTCGGTGGTCAGCGATTCGCCTTCAAGCCGGGTGGTCAGCGTGACGGTTTTCACCAGCGGATTAATCGCTTCCAGCGCGTGGCGGGCCAGCACGGCTTTAGGGTGTGACAGGTCTGCATTACGGTAGAGAATCTGTCGTTGCAGGTTAGAGATGTGTAGGGTGTCGTGGTCCGCCAGCAGCAGGGTGCCAACCCCCGCGGCCGCCAGATAGAGTGCTGCCGGTGAGCCCAGCCCACCCAGCCCAACCAGCAACACGCGGGAGGCCGCCAGTTTCTGTTGCCCTTCCTGGCCGATATCCTCCAGTAACAGCTGGCGGCTGTAGCGCATAAATGCCTGATCATCGAGCATGTTACGCCTCCCGTCCTTCGATCAATTGCAGTAACGTCGCGGTCGCGGCGCGCCAGTCAGCGGCCTGAGTGATGGCGCTGACTACGGCGATGCTGCCGACCCCGGTTTCCAGCACGGCGGGTACCCGGTCAATGCTGATACCGCCGATAGCCACGGTGGGAAAGCGCCCGTTCAACGCGCGAATATGGCGAGCCAATTCCACCAGACCTTGCGGTGCC
This sequence comes from Dickeya zeae NCPPB 2538, assembly GCF_000406165.1. Classification (NCBI taxonomy): domain Bacteria; kingdom Pseudomonadati; phylum Pseudomonadota; class Gammaproteobacteria; order Enterobacterales; family Pectobacteriaceae; genus Dickeya; species Dickeya zeae. Next base: position 277,654 of record NZ_CM001977.1, read on the forward strand.
GATGGCATGGCTTTGGTTTGGGTCGGGAAAATATGGCCCAGCGCAATGTAGGACGGCGACAGGGCGACGGCGCGTGCCAGCTCAGCATCGTCATGGGTTGATACGCCCAGACGTAACCCGGCGGCGTGGATTGCCGCCAGATCGGCGGTATCAAGATCCTCCTGACCCAAGTGTACGCCGTATGCCTGATGCCTGACGGCCAGTTGCCAGTAATCGTTGATGAACAGCCGGGCCTGATACTGACGGCCAAGGGCAATCGCCCGGATAATGTCAGGCTCGGCCTGCTCTGCTGGCTGGTCTTTGATGCGTAGCTGGAGGGTACGAACCCCCGCATCCAGCAGGCGTTCAATCCATATCACGCTATCGACCACCGGATAAAGCCCCAGCCGGGCGTCGGTGGTGAGAAACGCGCGGGTCATCAGCGTTCCTCCTGCGGCAGGCTGGTAGCGGTGTGGTACAGCTCGCTACCGCGAGCGCGGAATTCGGCGGACATGTTTGCCATGCCGACATCGATCGGTTGCGCTTCCTGACGGGCGGCGTAGTCACGTACTTCCTGTGTAATCTTCATCGAACAGAATTTCGGCCCGCACATCGAGCAGAAATGCGCGACTTTGCCAGATTCCTGCGGCAGGGTTTCATCGTGGTAGGCGCGAGCGGTTTCCGGGTCCAGCGCCAGATTGAACTGGTCTTCCCAGCGGAATTCAAAGCGTGCCTTGGACATGGCGTTATCGCGGATCTGCGCGCCGGGGTGCCCCTTCGCCAGATCGGCGGCGTGAGCCGCGATCTTATAGGCGATAAGCCCTTGTTTAACGTCGTTTTTGTTCGGTAGGCCCAAATGTTCTTTCGGGGTGACGTAGCACAGCATGGCGCAGCCGAACCAGCCGATCATCGCCGCACCGATACCCGACGTGAAATGGTCATAGCCCGGCGCGATATCCGTGGTGAGCGGGCCCAGCGTGTAGAACGGCGCTTCATGGCAGTGTTCCAGCTCTTCGGTCATGTTGCGGCGGATCATCTGCATCGGGACATGACCGGGGCCTTCGATCATTACCTGCACGTCATATTCCCAGGCGATTTTAGTCAGCTCGCCCAGCGTGTGCAGTTCGGCGAACTGCGCTTCGTCATTGGCGTCCTGAATCGAGCCGGGGCGCAGACCATCACCCAGTGACAGGGCGACGTCATAGGCACTACAGATTTCGCAAATTTCGCGGAAATGCTGGTAGAGGAAATTTTCCTGATGGTGCGACAGGCACCATTTCGCCATGATGGAGCCGCCGCGCGACACAATGCCCGTCAGGCGTTTGGCGGTCATCGGGACATAGCGCAACAACACACCGGCATGGATGGTGAAATAATCTACCCCTTGTTCGGCCTGTTCCAGCAAGGTGTCGCGGAACAGTTCCCAGGTGAGGTTTTCCGCGATGCCGTTGACCTTTTCCAGCGCCTGATAGATAGGCACGGTGCCGATTGGCACCGGGCTGTTGCGCAGGATCCACTCGCGGGTTTCATGAATATAGCGCCCGGTGGATAAGTCCATTACTGTGTCCGCACCCCAGCGGGTTGCCCACACCAGTTTCTCGACTTCTTCCTCAATCGAAGAGGTCACCGCAGAGTTGCCGATATTGGCGTTCACCTTCACCAGAAAATTACGACCGATGATCATCGGCTCCGATTCCGGGTGATTAATGTTGGCGGGGATAATCGCACGCCCGGCCGCGACTTCCTGACGCACGAATTCCGGTGTGATGTCGTCCGGCAGCAACGCACCAAAACTGTGGCCCGGATGCTGCTGGCGCAGAACCTCGCCGCGAATACGCTCACGTCCCATATTTTCGCGGATGGCGATGAATTCCATCTCTGGCGTGATGACTCCCTGACGGGCGTAGTGCAACTGGGTGACGCGGCGTCCCGCTTTGGCACGTCTGGGGTGCGGCAGGTGTTCAAAACGCAGGTGGTCGAGACCACTATCCGCCAGCCGCTGTTGGGTAAAACCGGAACTGACGTGCGATAAGGTTTCCGTGTCGTCACGTTCGGCAATCCAGTCGGCCCGCAGTTTACCAAGCCCACGGTGTACATCTGGCGTGACGGCCGGGTCGCCGTAGGGACCGGCGGTATCATAAACCGGCACCGCTTCGTTAGGTTCATAGCGTGGATTGTCGCGGCTACCGCCCACCAGCGTTGGGCTTAGCTGAATTTCCCGCATGGGCACGCGAATATCTAGGCGTGAACCGGTCAAATAAATCCGCTGTGAGTTTGGGAAGGTTGAGCCGCGCAGCGTATCGATGAACTGTTGAGCAGCAGCACGTTGTTCACGACGACCGGACGGTGTTTTTTCTCCAGAAGCCGTCAGCTCCGTGGACAGTTTGGATTCGGTAGACATAGCAAGTTCCTGTTCATTAAATGGGAAGATTGCTTGTCTGGAGTTCGGAGGGAGTAATCGCCGGATGCTGGCTGGCAACGGCATCGGGCATGTTGCCCTGACTGTTGCGCCGCTCCCCTGAATGGATGTTGGGGGGCGATATCATTACTCTTGTTCCCTTCGCAGGTATTAACCTGATCAGGTTCCGCGGATCCCGAATTAACGGTCTCAGCCCACGCGCCATCAGGCGTGTTGGGCACTCCGACAAGATAGGGCCCCATGCGGGGCATAAAACTCGTGGTCAATTAAAACAATTAGCCACGACAACACTACAGTCACTTTATGCGCTGTGGGGCGGCGGCGTCAATGATCGAATATCAGCCAAGTCTGGTGATCCGCTGGGGGGATGTGCATTGCCAAGGCTTCACCCGCGCCGGATAATGCCTGACGGAATGTCGTCATGTTGACAAGGTCGATGAAAACACCAACGGGCTACCTGACAGGCCAGCCTGATAATAAGCGGGGCGATAAAAGAGATGGAAGTGACGCTAAAAGGTGAAGAAAGCGGGTGGTGGGTGGTATATCACCGCCACCAGATCTGGCTGCCTCAGGGCGAGTTACCGAAAGGAACAGCAGCGCAGTGGCAGTTGCAACAGCGTTCTGCCCGTCAGGTTGGCGAATGGCTGGGGGAGCCGGTCTGGCTGGTGCTACAGGAAAAGGCGAACGACATGGGGTCGGTACGCGAACTGCTGAGTCAGGATGCCGGGTTGTTCCAGTTGGCGGGCCGTGCGGTGCAACTGGCGGAATTCTACCGTTCGCACCGATTTTGCGGTTACTGCGGCCATGAAATGTCAGCCAGTACTACTGAGCTGGCCTGCCTGTGTCACCACTGCAAAGAGCGTTACTATCCGCAAATCGCCCCTTGTGTAATTGTGGCTATCCGCCATCACGACAGTATTCTGCTGGCGCAGCATTTACGCCACAAAGGCAATATGTACACCACACTGGCCGGTTTCGTTGAAGTGGGGGAAACGCTGGAACAGGCGGTAGCGCGGGAAGTGATGGAAGAGAGCAATGTTCGCGTCAAAAACCTGCGTTATGTCAGTTCACAGCCGTGGCCGTTCCCGCATTCGTTGATGATGGCGTTCATGGCCGATTATGACGGCGGAGAACTGAAGCATGACCCATCTGAACTGCGGGATGCTAACTGGTTTCGCTATGACCGCTTGCCGGAATTGCCGCCACCGGGTACGGTAGCCCGGCGTTTGATTGAAGACACGGTCGTACTGTGCCGTGAGGCTGATCAGTGATCGGCCATCGCCAGCGACAATCATGCCTGCACGCAGGCGTTACAAGGAAAAGACCATGACTGATCTGAAAAATGATCGCTATTTGCGTGCGCTGTTGCGCCAGCCTGTGGATGTGACTCCGGTATGGATGATGCGTCAGGCAGGGCGTTACCTGCCTGAGTACCGTGCGACCCGCTCGCAAGCCGGTGATTTTATGTCGCTGTGCAAGAATGCCGAATTGGCCTGTGAAGTGACGTTACAGCCGCTACGGCGCTACAACCTTGATGCCGCTATCCTGTTTTCCGATATTCTCACTGTGCCGGATGCGATGGGGTTGGGGCTCTATTTTGAAGCGGGGGAAGGGCCGCGCTTTACCTCACCGGTGACCTGCCATGCCGATGTGAAAAAATTGCCGATACCGGACCCGGAACTTGAACTGGGTTACGTGATGAACGCGGTACGGACTATTCGCCGCAATCTGGCTGGCGCGGTCCCGCTAATCGGTTTTTCCGGCAGTCCATGGACGCTGGCGACGTATATGGTTGAAGGCGGTAGCAGCAAAGCCTTTACCGTCATCAAAAAAATGATGTTTGCCGAGCCGCATACGCTGCATTTACTGCTGGATAAGCTGGCGGATAGCGTCACACTTTACCTGAATGCCCAGATTCGAGCTGGGGCGCAGGCGGTGATGATTTTTGATACCTGGGGTGGCGCACTCAGTGGCCCGGCTTACCGTGAATTTTCGCTACACTACATGCATAAAATTGTCGATGGCTTGCAGCGTGAACATGATGGTCGTCGTGTACCGGTGACGTTGTTTACCAAAGGCGGCGGTCAGTGGCTGGAAGCGATGGCGGATACCGGTTGTGACGCGTTGGGGCTCGACTGGACGACGGATATTGCCGACGCACGGCGTCGCGTGGGAGACCGGGTTGCGCTACAGGGCAACATGGACCCGTCGATGCTGTATGCACCGCCAGCTCGTATTGAGCAGGAGGTCGCCACCATTCTGGCGGGCTTCGGTTCTGGCAATGGCCATGTGTTTAACCTGGGGCATGGTATCCATCAGGATGTGCCGCCGGAGCATGCCGGTGTTTTCGTTGAAGCGGTACACCGTTTATCCGCACCGTATCATCAGGACATGGCCTGATGGATATACCCGCATTGCGCGCCGAGCAATGTGACAAAGCGGCGTTGGTCGTTCGTCACGATGATGTCCCTTTTGAACAACCAACGCTGATTGCCGGCGCGGATGTCGGTTTTGAGCAAGAAGGCGCGGTAACCCGTGCCGCGGTGGCGGTGCTGGCTTATCCATCGCTACAACTGGTGGAATACCAGATTGCGCGCATTCCGACGGTGATGCCTTACATCCCCGGTTTTTTGTCGTTTCGTGAGTATCCAGCGCTGATGGCGGCATGGGAACAATTACAACACCGGCCAGATTTGCTGTTTGTCGATGGACATGGCGTGTCTCATCCTCGTCGTCTGGGGGTGGCCAGTCATTTTGGTCTGCTGGTCAACGTGCCGACGATCGGTGTTGCCAAGCGCCGATTGTGCGGGCAGTTTTCGCCGCTGGCAGACGCAGCAGGCAGTCGGCAGCCATTGCTGGATAAAAATGAGCAGATCGGCTGGGTATGGCGTAGCAAGGTGCGCTGCAACCCGTTGTTCGTCTCCACCGGTCATCGTGTCGGTATGGACAGCGCGTTGCAGTGGGTTATGCGTTGCATGAGCGGGTATCGTCTGCCGGAGCCGACCCGCTGGGCGGACGCCGTGGCATCAAACCGTCCGGCGTTTCAACGCTGGCAACGTGAGGCCGGGCTGTAGGATAATGCCCGACAGTAAACTTTAGGAATTCAGGTATATGGCAGAGTGGTGATTTTCGTTACACTGCCGCCCATTATTATTGAGATAAACAATGTTACGTAACCCCATCCATCTGCGTCTGGAAAAACTGGCAAGCTGGCAGCATGTCACCTTTATGGCCTGCCTTTGTGAACGTATGTACCCCAACTACCATGAGTTCTGCCAGCAGACCGGGTTTGGGGATGCACAACTCTATCGGCGCATACTGGATTTGGTATGGGAAACGCAGGTCGTTAAAGACGCCAAGGTCAATTTCGACAGCCAGTTAGAAAAACTGGAAGACGCCATCCCCGCGCCGGACGATTACGATATTTATGGCGTTTATCCGGCCATTGATGCTTGCGTGGCGCTGAGTGAATTACTGCATTCGCGTCTGAGTGGTGAAACGCTGGAACATGCGGTGACCATTAGCGAAACGTCGATTCGCACCGTAGCGATGCTGGAAATGACGCAAGCCGGTCGGGAAATGACCGATGAAGAGTTAAAGGAGCTGCCCGCAGTTGAAGAAGAATGGGATATCCAGTGGGAGATTTTTCGCCTGCTGGCCGACTGCGAAGAACGCGATATTGAGCTGATAAAAGGACTGCGCGCTGACCTGCGTGAAGCCGGAGTCAGCAACATTGGGATAAATTTGTATCAATAACGCGATAAAACGTGATTTAAGGCCTGAAATGGCCTGTCTTTAGGCTTCACATCCGCACCCTGTCTGGTCTACATTTGGGGGGCGTAATAAAAGTGGCTGTCGGTGCGTGTATGCAGGAGAGTGCTGTTATGGCATTTCCGTCGCACTCGATGCTTAGCAAGCGATAAACACACTGTAAGGATAACTTATGAATAAGACTCAACTGATTGATGTAATTGCTGACAAAGCTGACCTTTCCAAGACCCAGGCTAAAGCTGCTCTGGAAGCTACCCTGGCAGCGATTACTGAGTCTCTGAAAGAAGGTGATGCAGTACAATTAGTTGGTTTTGGTACTTTTAAAGTCAATCATCGTAATGAGCGCACTGGCCGCAACCCGCAGACTGGTAAAGAAATCAAAATCGCTGCCGCTAATGTGCCCGCGTTTGTATCTGGTAAGGCATTGAAAGACGCTGTTAAATAAGCGCATGCTGATACAAGGTTTAAGCAGAGGGGCGATTTCGCCCCTTTTGCTTTTCTTCAGACGATATATGCGGGTGGTTGTTCCGGTGCTGGTGTGCTGGCTTACCGCCTGTAGTTCTCATTCGCCGACGCCTGCCGTGTTTGCCAGTGGTTATCTGGCCGATCGCGGTGTAGTCAGGTTATGGCGCAAGGACGACACGCCACAACATCTCACCACGCTGGTGACGGTATTCAGTTCGTTGCAAGGCAACGATGTCAAAACAACCCTGTATCGCTTCCAGCAGGGCGTATTGCGCGAGGTACAGCAGACGGCCACGTTGCCCTCACAGGGTGAAGTCAGGCTGCGTTTTGATCAGTCTGGAAATGTGAGCTTTATGCAGCGCCAGTTGCCGGACCGACGGGAATCCCTGTCGGAAGACGATATCGCGTTGTATCAGTTCGATGCCCGACGTTTGCTGGAACTCAGCGATTCGCTGCGTACAGGTAAGGTGTCACTGATGCAAGGGCACTGGAAGGCAGGTCAGGTGACCACATGCGATGGAAAAACGGTACGCCCCGATTTTGATCGCGCTTCACTGGCCTGGATTGCTCAACAGAACGAACATGCTGGTGGACCACTTGGCATCGCCTGGCTGGAGTCGCCGGAAGGTACGCAATTGTTGCAGGTAGCCGAAGCCGATTTTTGTCGCTGGGAGCCGACCGCTGAAACGTGGTAGTTAACCCGGTAGTCAGGGAATGCTGGCTCAGGGAAGAGCGGGTGCGATAAAGCAAAAAATAAGGGGCCGCAGCCCCTTGTTAACGCGGAATACGGGTCGTCAGGCTTTCTGTTCGCGAGCGATGGCACGATAGCCGATATCGCTGCGGCAGAAGCTGCCTTCCCAATGGATGGGTTTAGCCAGTTCGTAAGCGCGTTGCTGCGCATCAGCAACGCTATGGCCCAGCGCTGTCACGCACAACACGCGTCCGCCGTTAGTCACCACATCGTCGCCATTAAGCCGGGTACCGGCATGGAACACTTTTCCGTCGGTTGCTTCCTGGGTTGGCAGGCCGGAAATGACGTCACCGGTGCGGTAATCTCCCGGATAGCCGCCAGCGGCCAACACCACACCCAGTGATGGACGGGCATCCCAGTCTGAGGTTTTCTCATCCAGTTTGCCGTCGCACGCCGCCAGACAGAGTTCCACCAGATCGGATTTCAGACGCAGCATGATAGGTTGCGTTTCCGGGTCACCGAAACGGCAGTTGAATTCGATCACCTTCGGTTGGCCGTCTGCGGAAATCATCAGGCCCGCGTACAAGAACCCGGTATACACATTGCCTTCGGCCGCCATGCCGCGCACGGTTGGCCAAATAATCTGATCCATGACCCGCTGATGGACGTCATCTGTCACCACCGGTGCCGGTGAGTAAGCGCCCATGCCACCGGTGTTAGGGCCGGAATCCTGGTCACCTACACGTTTGTGATCCTGGCTGGTCGCCATCGGCAGAACATGTTCGCCATCCACCATGACGATGAAGCTGGCTTCTTCGCCATCAAGAAACTCTTCGACCACGATACGGTGACCGGCATCGCCAAACGCATTACCCGCCAACATATCGGTGGCCGCGTTTTCCGCTTCTTCCAGCGTCATGGCAACAATGACACCTTTACCCGCGGCCAGACCGTCTGCTTTGATAACAATCGGTGCACCTTTGCGACGGATATACTCCAGCGCCGGTTCAATCTCGGTGAAATTTTGGTATTCCGCGGTTGGAATATGCTGGCGAGCCAGAAAGTCCTTGGTAAAGGCTTTGGAACCTTCCAACTGGGCTGCCGCCTGCGTTGGGCCGAAAATCTTCAGGCCGGCTGCGCGGAATGCGTCGACGACACCGATGACCAGCGGCGCTTCCGGGCCAACGATAGTCAGGCCAATCGCGTTCTGGCGAGCGAAATCCAGCAGTGCCGGGATGTCTGTCGCGGCGATATTCACGTTTTCCAGCGCGGGTTCCAGAGCAGTCCCTGCATTACCTGGTGCCACATAGACTTTATCAGCCAACGGAGAATGGGCCGCTTTCCAGGCCAGTGCGTGTTCGCGACCGCCATTACCAATAATCAAAATATTCATTGTTGTAGCCCCGGATTAATGACGGAAGTGACGCATGTCGGTAAACAGCATCGCAATGCCGTGCTCGTTAGCCGCAGCGATGACTTCGTCATCACGAATGGAACCACCAGGCTGAATCACACACGTGATACCAACGGCAGCAGCGGCATCGATGCCATCACGGAACGGGAAGAACGCGTCGGATGCCATCACGGAACCTTTCACTTCCAGCCCTTCGTCACTGGCTTTGATACCTGCAATCTTGGCCGAGTAAACACGGCTCATTTGACCGGCACCGATACCGATAGTCATGTTATCGCGAGCATACACAATGGCGTTGGATTTAACGAATTTCGCCACTTTCCAGCAGAACAAAGCATCACGCAGTTCGGTCTGCGTTGGCTGGCGTTCGGTGACTACGCGCAGTTGAGCGGCGTCTACCATACCTAAATCGCGATCCTGCACCAACAGGCCACCGTTGACGCGTTTAAAATCCAGTCCAGAAACACGTTGTTGCCACTGGCCGCAGATCAATACACGAACGTTCTGCTTGGCGGCGGTAACCTTCAGCGCAGCATCGCTGGCTGCAGGAGCAATAATCACTTCTACAAACTGACGACTGATAATGGCTTGCGCGGTGGCTTCATCCAATTCGCGGTTAAACGCGATGATCCCACCGAACGCCGATGTTGGGTCGGTTTTGTAGGCGCGTTCATAAGCGTCCAGAATCGAATCACCGATTGCCACGCCGCAGGGGTTGGCATGCTTAACGATAACGCAGGCGGGTTCGGCAAATTCTTTCACGCATTCCAGTGCGGCATCGGTATCCGCGATGTTGTTGTAGGAAAGCGCTTTACCCTGTACTTGTTGCGCGGTAGCCACCGATGCCTCAGAGACATGCTCTTCTATATAGAAGGCGGCTTGCTGGTGGCTGTTTTCACCGTAACGCATATCCTGCTTTTTAATAAAGTTCAGGTTTAGCGTGCGAGGGAAACGACCAGCAGGCTGGGTGGTGTCGCCATGATAGGCCGGAACCTTGCTGCCAAAATAGTTGGCGATCATGCTGTCATAAGCGGCGGTATGTTCGAATGCCTTGATAGCCAGATCAAAACGGGTTTCGTAAGTCAGAGAACCGTCGTTGGCATCCATCTCCTCGATGATTGCCGTGTAGTCGCTGCTTTTGACGACAATCGCCACGTCATTATGGTTCTTGGCGGCGGAGCGCACCATGGTCGGGCCGCCGATATCAATATTTTCCACAGCGTCTTCCAGCGTACAGTCGGCTTTAGCGACGGTCTGGGCAAATGGGTAAAGATTGACGACCACCATATCGATTGGCTGGATATGATGCTGAGCCATAACAGCATCATCCTGACCGCGACGGCCCAGAATACCGCCATGCACTTTGGGGTGCAGAGTTTTGACGCGTCCGTCCATCATTTCCGGAAAGCCTGTGTAATCGGAAACCTCTGTTACCGGCAGACCCGCGTTGGCCAGCAGACGCGCTGTACCCCCGGTAGAGAGCAGTTCAATGCCACGCTGTGACAAAGACTGGGCAAATTCAACGATACCGGCTTTATCAGATACGCTGAGCAAAGCACGACGGATAGGACGACGTTGTTGCATGATGGTTTGATCCCCTGACTAGGTTCTTACTTTAAAGAGCGTTACGTGAATCGTTACGTGAATAGTGACAGTCATATAAAGAAAAATACGGATTGAGTCGCCAATATTCAGCTAACGCACCCACGAATATGTGTCATTCATCAGGGGAGGAATTGTAGCGAAAACGTTTGCGTGATGCTCGCCAAATTTCAAAAAATGCCAGGGTTGTGGATAACTCTGTGCAAAATAAGGTATAAGCTGGCCTTTTGCTGTGGAATGCAGCGAACGCGCGATTTAATCAAAAATACCGGTTGCGGTCGGCGAGGAACGCCCTATAATGCGACCCC